>CAZWDT010000023.1:0-39618 GCA_964632755.1 uncultured Methanotrichaceae archaeon | reverse complement strand
AAAGAGGGCTGAAAGATCGAATCCAGCCTCCTTCAAGGCCTCTCGCCCTCCCTCCATCCGGTCGAGTATGGCGATTGCCTGGACCGGCCGGTAGCCTTCGGCTTCGACCCGCTCGATGGCGCGCAGAAGCGACCCTCCCGAGGTGACCACATCGTCCACGACTGCCACGGGCGACCCCTTGGGAAGCGACGGCCCCTCGATGAAGCTACGGGTTCCGTGCTTCTTAGGCTCCTTCCGGACGATCAGGCCGGAGATATCCCTTCCTTCCAAGTGGCTTATGACAGCTACGGCTGTTACGATCGGATCGGCCCCGAGGGTGAGCCCGGCAACGGCGGAGACCTCGGGCCAGATGAGGTCGAGAATCAGCCTTCCTGTCAGGCAGGCGCCTTCCGGGCTCAGTATCACCCTCTTTGCATCGATGTAGTAGTCGCTCGTCCTGCCAGATGAGAGGACTACCTGCCGCACCTCTAGCGCCCTCTCTTGAAGGAGCCTCAATAGATTCTCCTTATCCTTCTCCCGCATAACGAAACCCTACCTCCCCCTGGAATTTAACCGTTTCCTGAACCCCCCTCCGCCTCTCCCGCAGGCAATGATCCCCTCGAGGTCGCCTAGATCGGTCCCGTCGAGGAGGTAGATCCTCCCGGCCTCCAGGTTGGCAAGCGCTGGGATCGGCCCTCGATCCTCCTCCTGGCGCGAGTTGAGGGGAAGGCCGCCGCAGAGGTCGTTGAAAGCGGGAACGAGAATCAGCTCAGGCCTTTCCCCGGGAAAGTCCTCGCCCAGGGCCCCGATGGATAGCGGCGCCCTGATCCAGGCTCGCTGGTTCGTCGAGCAGCCGAGGGCATCTGTGAGCCTGATTGCCGGGTGGATGTGGCCAGCTACGAGGACTTCCGCCCCGAGAAGGGATGGATGGGGCCAGGTGTGGCCGTGGAAGTAGGCCACCCCCTCGCGGAGTATGCCTGAAGCTGGATGGAGGGACGTCCCCGGCGGGATGAGGTCGGAGATTCCTCCGTCGTGGTTTCCGGGGACGACGTCGACGGAAACCCTCTCGGCCAGGGCCTCGATGAATGAGGGGACCTCCTTTCTCTCCTGCCAGCTCGTGCGGGGGACGTTGTGCTTGATGTCTCCCAGCAGAAGCAGCCTGTCTGGGCGCACCTCGTCGATGGCTTCGAGCAGGCGACCGAGGATGCGTCCTGTCTGGCTTGGGATGCTTGCCCCGCCGAGCCAGAGCTCGTGCTCTATTCCGAGGTGAAGGTCTGCTGCGACGAGGACCCTCGTCCTCCCCTTCACGAGGAGGAGGGGAAGGCCCGCAAGGGGGGTCGTCTCGATGGAGGTCATGGGTGGATGTAGCCTATGTTGACTGCCACAGACATAACGCCACCTGCAAGCGGCGTTTTCTCAAGGGGGGTCATGGGTGGCTCCGCCAGCTGAAATATCGATGAAGGGAATGGGGCAGCGGCCTTCTGGCGGGCCCAGGGCCCAGCCCTTGGAAGGATGCGCTCGATCACAGACGCTCCCTAAAGGGAGCTATTGGATGCCTTTCCATCAGCCCGGCTCCAGCTGGAGTCTCCAATAGAATAGCAAAGAGCATAAAATCGTATCTAGAGGCCTACCTTCGTCTTGATCTGAGAAACGTCATCTTCCACTCTCTCCAGACGGTCCTCAACGCTTTCCAACAGAGCGGAGCGAAGATCTTTGATCTCATCAAGAGTTGCATCTTGGGAATCCTTAATGTCTGTTAAAATTTCCTTTAGCTCATTGCAGGTTGCTCTGACCTCTACTTTTGTCGACTTGACCTCCTCTTTTGTGGCTCTGATCTCGGAGGCCAGCTCATTTCGAGTTGTAATTACCTCATCCTTTGTGGCTCTGATCTCGGAGGCCAGTTCATTTCGAGTTGTAATTACCTCTTCTCTAGTTGCCTTGACCTCATCCTTCATGGCCCTGATCTCGATCAGGATCTCCTTATTGATCTCTATCAGTTGTTTGAGATGTTCAGCAGCCACGTCGAGCCTCTCGTCTGTCTCGCCCTCGGAGACCATCTTGTTGAAGCTTCTAAATTCGCATGTAGCTTGAGAATACTCTGTCTGGACATCCGTGACCTCGATGATGGTGTTTCTGATATTAGCAGCCTTGAGAAACCTCTCCAGATCTGAATCCTCGCCCTCGGCCACTATCTTGACCATGCCATCGGGGAGGTTATTGACGTAACCCGTAATCCCCAGCAGGTTGGCTATCATCGCAACCCTGGCTCGATAGCCAGTCTTCTGCACTCTGCCGGAGATGAAAGCTGTAAGCCTGCGCACCGATCGAGACTTGCCTCTTCTCGGTTAAGCATTTTACGGCTGCCCGTTATTTTTGACTCATATTTTATAATTTTGTACTGGCATAAAGTGAGATATATCTTCCTGGCACAAGAGGGACTGTATGAAAGCCTCCGCCCGGCCTCACCTCCTGTGGTTGACAACCGCTGCTCTTCTAATCGTCGTTGCAGTCGCCCTTCCTTTCTCCTCTTCCTTCCCCGCGCTCGGCTCCGATGTTCCGTTCGTCTTTGGAAGCGAGGATCCGGACGTCTTTGACCTGCAGGCCTTGCTCGCAGAGGGCCTCTCCAGCCCCTCTCTCTCCGGCGTCCCCGAGATCGCGGAGATCCTCGAGGGAGGAACAGGTTGTGGAATTCACCGAGACCGGAGACCATAGCGGGCCAGCGGGATTTCGGATGGCAAACGAGGCCGAGCTGATCATGGTCCTCGGGAACCTATCAAATCCCAAGTACAGCGTCGCCTTCAGCCCCGATGGCTGCACCCTCGTATCGGGGAGCGATGACGGCACCGTCCGCCTTTGGAGGGCGGGATGACCAGCGCCCCCAGCGCCGGCTGGCGGCGAATCCTTCCTGGTCCTTGGGGGACCAAAGGACCATTGGCCTGAAAGGGGCGGCAGAGCCCACCTTGGCGGCCCCTTCTTCCCGGTAAGAGCCCTTACATGCTGAAACCTTTGCCTTTGGCCCCCGAGGCGATGACCTTGCGAACTCCCCCGGTCGAGATTATTTGAACTTGACTCAGCCCATATGTTGATATAGGTCCGTATTAGTTATATGGAGATGAAGGTTATATGTTGGTACAGGAACGGTAGTTTGGATTCATTTCGCCAGTTTGGCATCCACAATCAAGACAAACCGATCTCTTTGAGGTTGATGCATGTATCTGAGCCAGTCAGCGGGCGGTTAAGCAGCTATAGCTTCTCCTCACAGGAGTGGTCTGGTATCTTCCTGCAGTTGACTGATACAGTAAATCATCCGGCATATTACTCAATCGAGGATATCGAGAGCGTTCATGCAGGTATTTCTGCAATTAGGTCGGCTTGGTAGTTGTCTGTCTTCTCATTGGCCCACTTGTCTGCCGTTATCCACATGATCGCTTGATGGGCCCTTCATTCCTGGCATAAAGGCCTACGATCAGATAGAAGTTCTGTAGACCAGCACAGCAGTTCTAGACTGGAGGCTTTCTGAAGCCTTAGATATCTGCTTAATATATTCTATATAGTGAAACAGACTCCCCCAGAGCCCGGCCCTCGAATGCGTTCTCACAAATCCCCACTTTGCTGATTACGTCCACCCTACCCCTCCCTGGCAGCGATTCAACCTCCCTCACCGCCGCCAATTGGCCGAATATGGGAGGCCCAAGGCCGAGGCTTCCACAAATGGGGCCGATCTCTCCGCCCTCTGTCCGCCCCGCCCCTGGCGACGGAGCCCTGCATCCCTATATTTTGCCCCGTGATCGGGATCCACAGGATCTCATCAGCATGATCGCAGGAGGGGCCGTCAGGATTGAGGCCATTGAGGGGCTTTCTGACCGCCAGGAAGTCCCCGACCTCTCGGGCGGCATGGCTTCTCGAACCACGCGGTGGGATGGGTCCTTCAAGAGCCTGCGCCAGTTCTGCCAGTTCTTCTTGAGAACTTGGAGGAAGGGGGGGCTCTCGGTCTGCCTAGTAGTTACGCCTATCTCCCAAGTCGATTGCCAAAGCTGCGACGCCTCCTACCCTCGGGCTGCCTCATCGAGGCGGCGCACCACGAACTCCCGATCAAGGCTTGCCAGGAACCAGCCAGCCTTTGGGCCCTGTCTCTGGCCGAGGAAGGCGAGGTAGATCGCCTGGAAGAACCTTTTTGGGTCGAGGCCCAGATCCTTGGCGACGGCGTAGATATCGTCGTGGATGGATTGAGCGTCCAGTTCGGAGATCCTCCCGGAGAGAATCCTAAGACCCTCCTTCTCATCGGGGCCGAGGTTCTTCACGGCCGAGGGGAGATCTTCCTGGACCTGGAATCTGACGTTTGGTGGGGCGTATCTCGCAAGCCATACCTCGGCGTTCCGAGCTCTGCCGAGGATCTCCTCCCTTCGTGAGATCTCATAGCCGCTCCTTTCCAGGGCCTTGATCAGCTGCTCATCGTCTCCCCTTGCTATCTGCGCCGCCGTCACCATATGGCGGAAGGGTATCTGGAAGGGCTCGGCCTCGCCGATCGCCGAGAGCTCGAGGGCGCGAGAGTCGCCCGTCCTCTGGTCGTACTCGTCGGCCAGTGTGAGCAAAGGCAGGCCTGGATCGAACTCGATATGCTTCTCGGGCTTCGTTCTGATGATCAGGTAACGGAGCACCTCGGGGGGCACGACATCGAGCATCTCCCTTATGGTCACCACAAGGCCTGTGGAGCTGTGCATAGCCCCCTTGCCCTTGAGGTGAATCCATTCGTAGATCACGGGATGGGGGGCCGGGTAGCCGTAGATCTCCTCGCTGATCCTCTTTCCGGTGTCGTAGGATCCCCCAGATGTCGCATGGTCCTTTCCAAACGGCTCCATCGTAACATGCAATAGGGGCCAGCGGGCGGGCCAGTCCACCCTCCAGACGAGCTTTCCTCCGCCCCTCATGCTGGCTGTGCCCGAATAGCCGCAGCTGCATACGTAGTCCACGGTCTCGCGGTCGAGGTCGAAGCCTGCAACGCGGGTCGTGTTGGTGCGGCCGCAGTCCTTGCAGATGGCATCGAAGGGGCTCCAGTGGGAGGGGACCTCGCGGCCGGATACCTCCTTCAAGATGCGGGCGATATCATCGCGCCGCAAGAGGGCGGTCTTGATGGCATCCACGAAGAGCCCCTCTTTGTAGAGCTGATCCGCCCGGAAGACCTCGGGCAAAATGTCGAGCTGCTGCAGGGATTCCAGGAATGGCTGGAGGAAGTGCTCGGCATAGGAGGCACAGCAGCCCTCGGGGCAGGGAATCTCCGAGAGGGGCTTTCCTACGTGCTCCTCGAAGCTCTTTGGGAGGAAGGGATAGAGCCGTCGCAGGCGGTCGAAGTTGTCGGCGATGTAGATGAGGCGGGCCTCTGCCCCGCGGTCCAAGAGGGCCCTGTAGATGGCTTCCGCAGTCATCACCTCGCGCATGTTTCCTATGTGCACGGGGCCGGAGGGGGTGATGCCTGTTGCCAGCGTCTGGGGGCCGCGGTCGGCCAGCCGCTCGGCTGCGACATCAGCCCAGTGGATCGTCATGGGCAGGGATGGCTGCGGAAGGTGATATTAAGCCTTCCGGCAAAGGAATGGTTAATTCGAGATCGAGCTCTTATGGGGATAGAGATATGGAGGATGCGGTTTAAAACAATATCCATCCTAAGAGCATGAATATGAGACAACGCCAGAAGCGGGCCCCCATATCGATCAAGGTAGGTGAATAATTGGCCGCTGCAGTTCGTCCCGATATAGACCACTACTTCATGGAGATCGCCGAGGTGGTGGCAAAGAGGTCCACATGTCTGCGAAACCAGGTTGGGGCCTTAATAGTCAAGAACAAGCGCATCCTATCCACAGGCTACAACGGGGCTCCCACAGGCCTTCCCCACTGCCTCGATGTGGGATGCTTGCGGCAGGATGTGGCGAGCGGAACGCGCCACGAGCTCTGCCGGGCGGTGCACGCAGAGCAGAACGCCATCATCCAAGCGGCCCTTCATGGGGTGAGCACCGAGGGCTCTACGCTCTATTGCACGCATCAGCCCTGCATCCTCTGCGCCAAGATGATCATCAACGCGGCCATGGTGAGGGTTGTCTACCTGCACAGCTACCCAGACGGGGAAGCCCAACGATTCCTCGAACAGGCGGGAATCGAGGTCTCTCAATTGATGGAGTAGCCGAAAGGCCCTATCCTCCTTCGCTCTAGAAAGGATTTTGTATCTCACCGCCCATGGTCTAGCCATGTTCGGGAGGAAGGAGCATTTAGGGATCCGTGGAGGGCATCTATTCGTGGAGGGCGTCGACGCGACAGCCCTGGCAGAGCAGTATGATACGCCGCTCTACGTCACGAGCGAGGCCAAGCTAAGGGAGAGCATCCGCACGTATCACAGGGCTTTTCCCCACGCTGAGAAGTACTTCGCGGTCAAGGCCAACGGCAACCTGGCCATCCTCAGGATCATGGCCCAGGAGGGGATGGGAGCAGATGTCTTCTCCGCAGGCGAGATCGCGCTAGCAAGCCTCGCAGGCATCCCCAAGGAGAGTCTCCTCTTCAATGGCAACTCCAAGCGGGATGACGAGCTGGAGATGGCGCTCGATGCCGGGGTTAGGATCTCGGTTGACTCTCCCGAGGAGCTCGATGTGCTCTCATCCCTCGCAAAGGCCAGAGGGCAGAAGGCCAAGGTCCTCTTTCGCGTCAATCCGGATGTATCGGTCAAGACCCACCCGAAGATCGCAACGGGCCTAAGAACCTCCAAGTTCGGCATTCCAGCAGCCTCTGTTGCCGGTGTCTTCCGCCGGGCGATTGAAGCGGAAGGGGTCGAGCCAATCGGCCTCCACTGTCACATAGGCTCCCAGATCCTGGAGATCTCCCCCTTCGTCGAGGCCGCATCCAAGATGATGGACCTCGCAGCGGAGGTCGTCGCAGAAGGAGGCAAGATCGAGGTCCTCGACCTCGGGGGAGGCCTTGGAGTCCAGTACCATCCCGAGAGCCCGGCCCCCGTTCCAGCCGACCTTGCAGCAGGCATCCTTCCAGTGATCGAGGAGCGCGCTCGTGAGATCGGGATCTCCCCCCAGCTCATACTCGAGCCTGGAAGGTCCATAGTTGCTGAGAGCACGATCCTCCTCACGCGGGTCAACGTCGTAAAGGAGGCGCATGTGAGCTTCGTCGGGGTCGATGCCGGCTTCAACGTCCTGGCCCGGCCCATGCTCTATGATTCCTACCATCACATAGTCGTCGCAAACAAGGCAGACGCTCCGGCAGCGGGCAAGTACACAGTCGTCGGCCCGATCTGCGAGACCGGCGATGTCCTCGCGCGGGATCGGGCGTTGCCCGAGATTCGCAGGGGTGACATATTGGCCGTCCTCGACGCCGGAGCCTACGGCTTCTCGATGGCCTCCCACTACAACGGCCAGCCCCGCCCGGCCGAAGTTCTCGTCTCCGGGGACGTGGCAGAGTCGATCAGGACGAGGGAGGGTTTCAGCGTCCTTCTCGCCTGCCAGCGGGTCCCGGCCCGGCTGCTTTAAGCCGCTCTGAGCCGGTCTAGGTTTGTCTGGGCTCGTCTCGGATGCACGAGGCTGCTCTCGGCGGGCGATCGGTCATCCTGGCCGGGGCCTGTCGCTCTCCTCCCGGGCGGCGGCCCCTCTTCGTTGCCTCACTTTCGCCCCGCCCGGACAGGCCTCTTCTATTTGCTCCATCGATCTTGGATTAGGGGACGGGCCTTCCCAAATCGAGTCATCATGAGGGTCATATTGTATGTTATACATACTTTTGATTATCTATATCTGGTTTACTGATACTCTTTTTACAGTAAAGTATTTATGATTGTACGTATTAGATACATGCTATGCCCAGAGCGCACGAGATCATGGCAATGGTAGGGCTCTATCGCAGGCAAGAGGCCTTTAAGACCGGGGGGCATCCCCCTTGGAGGGTGCTCGAGCTTGAGGCGGCAAAGGAGATACTCGGGGAGGTCTTTCGGGCATCGCCTGCGGAGGTCGAGGAGATGATCCGCCAGAGGATGGGGGGAGCGTCGCCCGGCGGCCCGCGCGGGTGAGCCCCTTCTCCGGTCCGATCCCTTCCACCATCATCCTGAAGTATCCATGGCGCAATCCATCATCTATGATACTCGGCATAAGCGGAAGCCCGAGGAACCAGGCGACGGAATACGTCCTCGGCCAGGCCTTGAAGATGCTCGAGGAACGCGGGCATCCAACAGAGCTCTTCTCCGTCAGGGGAAAAGAGATCGGGTTCTGCCGGCATTGCGACTACTGCCTGAAGAACAAGGTGTGCTACTTCGAGGACGATATGTTCAAGCTCTATCCCCTCCTCCGCGAGGCCCGGGGGCTCGTCATAGCGACTCCGGTCTACAACGGCGGCCTCTCCGCCCAGACCAAGGCTGTCATGGACCGCTGTCGCGCGCTCTTTGCAGCCGACTTCGACATATTCCGGGGAAAATTCGGCATGGCGATCGCCGTCGGCGGCGACCGCATGGGTGGCCAGGAGCTCGCAATCCAGCAGATACACGCGTTCTACATACTAAACGGCGTCCTGCCTGTGGGCGGCGGATCCTTCGGCGCCAATCTGGGGGCTACCTTTTGGTCCCGGGATACGCTCGATGGGGTCCAGGAGGACGGGGAGGGCGCTCGCTCCCTCCGAAAGACCGTTAGGAGGTTTGCCGAGATATTGAAGGGGATGGAGGGCGGCGGCGGGCGCTGATCGGCTGCCTTGGCCACCGCCGATCGGATACCGAGGCCACACATGATCTTATACCACGGCCGCGTTCTATCCCTCGTAGAGGTCCATCCTCCCACATGGGCGAGCGCTAACGACTTGTTCGTCCTGCACTTCTCGGCCACACGCCTTGGCCAGTACCGCATGGCAGTCCTCGACCAGTCGTACTCGCCCGCTTCCAGGGCCTGCCAGTATTTTTGGGGTTCCTTCCAGTCCAGGTAACCTGCTGCAGTCCAGGCAGTCATCATCCAGATGGCGAGGTCGAGTGGAGTGGCAATCGCCGGTACATTCGATCAATGGCCATGGAAAACCTGATCTCCATCCCCGCCCAATATCCCCATCATGACGAAGAGAGCCCGCGCTCGTAGGGTTGCCTGGGGGATAAGCGGAAGTGGCGACCGCCTCCCTCCAACGGTTGAGATGATGAAGAGGATGAAGGAGGAGTACGAGGAGAGAGTCGACATCCGCGTCTACATATCCAAGGCCGGGGACCAGGTGGTCAAGTACTACAAGCTCTTCAACGACCTCGAGGCGAGCTTCGACAAGATCTGGGTCGAGGCAAACGCCAACTCCCCATTCCTGGCAGGCCAGCTCCAGATGGGCAAGTTCGACCTGTTATTGATCGCTCCTGCAACCTCCAACACCGTTTCTAAGATCTCGCTTCGCCTCGCAGATACCCTTCTCACGAACGCTGCGATCATGGCCCAGAAGGCCTCGGTGCCGCTCTACATCATGCCATCAGACCTTCGTGAGGGAAAGACGGTGACAGTCCTTCCAGATGGCCGTGAGCTGACCTTGAAGATCAGGCGCGAGGACGTGGAGCACGTCGAGAAGCTCGAGGCGATGGATGACACATTCATCCTGAAGGGGGTGGATGATATCCCGGGTGTCTTCTCGAAGCACTTCGGAAAGGTCTAATGGTTCGATCGAGTTCCAACTCTAACAGTTGGTCTCCATCGACCTCGAAGCGTTTCGGCGAGGGCTGAAAGGTTGATCGAGATTCTGCCCCGCTTCCAGCCCTACTCGTTGTTCTCCATCAACATCCAGAGCAAGGCCAAGGCAGGGACTATCCCCCCGGCCTCGAAGCCAGGCGACTTCATCGGAACCGGCGGGTACCCGGTTCGCGCGGGGACCTCGTCTTCCCTTGCCTTGGCGTCGAGGAGCAGTCCCTCGATCAAGTGCAGCTCAACGAGGTCGTCGTCCCCACCAACGTATATCTTGGTGACAGTGAGGTCGATCCTCGTCACCCCATAGTAGGTGAAGCGGCCACCAACTCCAAGTATATCGTCCTTTAAGACATCACCGCCATCACCGAGTAGATCGATCCAGACCTTACCAGCCTGTGGGTCCACGTCCTCTATCACCAATGTCATATTGCCGGCAAATCTCAGAGGCTCGTTGGTTGAGAGGAGTATATCCATGCTCGCGCTGGCGAAAGGCAGGGCTATCGTCAAGGCTGCCAGGTAGATCAATGACCTAAGTATCGATGATCCGATGTCTTGCGTCTTCCATTTCTGCGTCGTATTCTTGTGCCTCCGGCCGTCCGGCCACATCGAGGGCCCAGCGACCGACCAGGGGCCAGGAAAGGATTTATTACATATGAATCCATCGTTCGCTTAGCACGTATGCAAATAAATGTAACATAGGAGCTTTCAAGATGGAGGATATAGGATTGCTTGTGCTCGGGCATGGAAGTACCCTGCCCTACAATAGGGATCTCGTGGAGGCCTTCGCTGAGATGATCTCCAAGATCCACGCGGGCCCTGTTCGGACCGCCTACCTCAACGCTAACCAGCCCCATATACCGGATGGGCTCAGCGCCCTTGCCGCAACAGGCGTCGAGAGGATCGTGGCCCTTCCCCTCTTCCTGGCCCATGGCGTGCATACCCGCGAGGATATACCGAGGGAGCTAGGAGTTGACCCCTCGACCAAGAGGGGCAAGGTCTCCTTGGATGGCCGGGACGTGGAGATCATCTGTGCCGAGCCTCTGGGCGTGGACGAATGCATTGCGAGCCTTGCCTATCGTCGAGCCCAGGAAGCGCTGAGATAGCCGTACTGGACACCATCCACGGCGCTGCCACCCTGGCGAGCGAGATGGTGGACCGTGGCCTTCGTGCAACCGCGCTCGAGGTCTATCACGAGAATCCTGAGATGAGCGGCTACGACCTCGTCGTCGCCCCTGTACACCTCTGGTCAGGAAACCCGGCCCTCGAAGAGGCCCGCAGATTGGGAAAGAGGGTGATCACCCATCATCGAGCCGTGGGCGAGCTCTTGGGCCCTCCTGGTATGAGGGTCTTCGAGCTTACGGGTACCAGGGGAAAGACGACCTCGGCGCTGCTCCTCGCTCGCATCCTCTCTCAACGAGGGCGCATTCTCTCCCACACGACGCGAGGGATAGAGATATGGGAGGATGGCAATTCCCGCATCATCAGCTCAGGGCTGAGCATTACTCCCGCCAACATGATCCTCGCCCTGAAGGAGGCGTTGGCTGCCGGTGCAGGGTCCCTGGTTGGGGAGGTCTCGCTCGGAGGATGCGGCCTAGCGGACTATGGCATCCTAACAAGCCTCTCTGGAGACTATCTCGTGGCCCAAGGCAGCCTCTGGGCGAGCACGGCGAAGCTGCAGATGGTCTCCCTTTTAAGATCCGGCTCCCTTCTGATATCCAACATGGATGCTGCAATCTCCTCCAATATGACCTTCGGGCCGGGTGGGGATGTGAGCTGTGATGGCTCAACCCTCGCATTCAGGGAGCGCTCAGCGAAACTGGAGCTCGGTGGAGGCGTGGACCGTTCAAGCTATCTCCAGGCAATCGCCTGCGCTGCTGCTGCATCCATTGCGGCAGGCCTCTTTGTCGAGGAGATAGCGGAAGCATTGGAGGGCTTCGAGGGCTTTTCCGGAAGGATGATGGTCTCATCGAGGGAGGGCCTCTCGCTCGTCGACAACTCCAACTCGGGCCTCCAGGTCTCGGGGATATCGCATGCCCTCGACTATGCTCGGGGCGGCTCCCTGGCCTTGGTTGCCGGCGAGGAGGCCCAGACGGTCTGCGAGGGAATGGACGTCCCGGCCCTCGTCGAACTCTTGCGCTCCCGTCGTGACGAGATCGACCTCCTGGTCCTCGTGGGAGAGCGTCTTAGGCCCTACGCAAAGGAGCTCCATGCTATAACGGCCTCCGATCTCCCCTCAGGCCTCGCGCTTGCGGAAGAGAGGCCCGGTCTCGATAAGCTGCTATCGTGTGTCAAATGCTTTAGGTGATGCTTATATCGATCGATCCCTTGAAAACCCAGATAATCCATCCCCGGCCGAGCTCTATAGTTGCCGCCCTCTACACATTGAGGGACCTCGGCGTGGATGTGGTGATACTTCACGGACCTAGCGGATGCTGTTTCAAGCACGCCCGCCTCCTCGAGGAGGATGGGCTTCGGGTGCTTACAACCGCCCTAGACGAGACGGGATTCGTCTTCGGAGCCCAGGATCAGCTCTCGGCCCTGCTTCGCAGGGCTATGGAGCTTTTCCATCCCAAAATGGCTGCGGTCGTTGGCACCTGCAGCAGCATGATCATAGGCGAGGACCTGCGCGCTGCAGTTGAGGACTCTGGCCTCTCGATTCCGGTCCTCACAGTGGAGGTTCACGCAGGATACAGGGATAACACGCAAGGGGTGATCATCGCCCTCGAGGCTGCCTTGGAGGCTGGGATCATCGACAGGCCTGAGTTCGAGCGGCAGAAGTCCCTCATGGCCCGGGCAACCGAGGTCGAGAAGCTCCACGGGGCTGCGAGCAGCGAGTACCTGGCCCCAGAGAGGGGCGACCTCAAGCACCTGGCTGCCGCAAGGCTCATCGAGCTCATGAGGGATGGAAAGCGCGGCCTCAACGTGTTGAACGCGAAGAAGGAGACGGCCTACATCTTCGCCGATATCACGGCGGCGGTAGACGAGGTCGCGGGGAGGCTGGGGTCTTCAGTTCTAAACCTGGCAAACCTGGATCCGAGCGTTGGCCTTCCCAAGGTCAGGAGGGATGCGGAGAACATCGCCCGCGATCTGGGGGAGAAGGGGGTGGCCTTTACTACCATCGGGGGGCTCGACGAGTACCCTCTGGCTGGAGATCTCGTCGCCCAAGCGATCGAGAGGGAAGGGCCCTTCGATTATGCAGTGATATCGGGCGTGCCCCATGCGATACCGGCCGCCGCCCTTAAGGGAATCGAGCTCTTCTCGATAACGAACGGGCCGCGCCAGGTTCGCCCCCTGCGGGAGATGGGACATAAGCATGTGCTGGTGGAGATCGACCTCCATCCAAAGACGATGGGATTAACCTCCATGATCGAGTCGGAGTTCGGGGCGACGCTGCGCCAGATGTCCGCGGGGGAGTAGCCCCGCGGCCCAAAGAAGAGGCAGCTGCCTAAAGAAAAGGCTGGCCGGCCTCAGAGGGCCCGGGGAAGCTCGGTCAAGAGGACGTATATCAGGAAGCCTATGATCCCGATAAGGGCGATTCCCGCCATCGATACCTTCCCGATCATCATGAACTCATCCCGGCTCGGCTTCCTTGCAAGCCTCAGGACCCTGATGTAATCCTTGACGTCCATCGAGGGAACGCTGATCCCAATGTCGTTCAGCTTGCCTCCCTTCTCCAGCTTTGCCTTCAGCTGCTCTATCTTGCTCTTCGGCTCTTTCATTCCCTCGTCGCAGGTGCCTTGGATATGAAAAACCTTTCGATCCGCGTGCGCCCCCCTGAGTGCCTCGACAGAACGCTAGTTCCCTCATCTCCCTTCTCTCGAACGATCCAAGCTCCTCCGCGCCGCTCCCTTCCAGGTTGTCGATGGAAAGGGTTATCTTCCCGCATCCCTCTGGGCCGAGGATTGGGACAAGAGGTTCTTTAACATGCTTCTCAAACGGACGCCCGTATGGATGGCCGTAGCCCTTCTGGGGATGATGCTCTTCTCCATGCAGGGGATGGCAGCCTCCCAGATCTACAGCCTTGGGAACTACAACATAACATTAGAGCTCGGTGAGAAGGTCATCTCCATGGAGCCGCAGCCTTCCTCCTCCGACCTCAACCAAGTGACTCGCTCCTTGCGCCTCATAGGCGACGATCCCCTGGACTGGGGTGGCATATACTTATTCCAGGAGCGCGCCGGATTCGCCCTAAACCCGGATCAGAGGTTGTGGGAATTGATGAAGCCGTTTTGCAAGGCAGTCTGGGTCGAGGATGGCTTCGTAGGTGGACAGAGGGCGGTTGTTGCGAGGGGCGAGGCGAGGCTGGAGCATGGCTTTGGATGGATCTGCCGCGCAGGGCTCGTCCCAATGGGCATGGGGGGCTCATCCACCTCGCTTGCGATCGTCGGACACTTCAGGAACGAGACGCTGAATGCTGAGATCTTGCGCACTGCCCGCATCGAGTACTCGGGCGATCCTGTGGATGTCTGAGTTGGGACTGCAATGGCCCCCTGAGTAGGTCCTCGATTGAAGATCTTGGCGACTCCCTCGGGTGGTATCCGAATGATGAAAGCAGTGGAGTGCTGAATGGGGAATGGAGATATATCGTTGAACGGCCAACGTAATCCCATGTCAAAGACCGAGGAATTGCTGAAGAAGGCATTTGCCGGCGAATCAATGGCCAATCGCACCTACCTGGCCTTTGCAGAGAAAGCAGAAGAGGAGGGATACCCCCAGGCAGCCCGTCTCTTTCGGGCTGCGTCCGAGGCCGAGGCAGTCCACGCGAAAAACCATCTTCTCGCGATGAAGGCGCTGAAGGATACCAAGGAGAACCTGAGGGAGGCTATCGTGGGGGAGACACACGAGTTCAAGGAGATGTATCCCTCGATGATAGAGGTGGCAAAGGAAGAGGGAAATTCCGCAGCCCTTCGCTCTTTTCGATATGCAAACGGCGTCGAAGAGATACACGCAAGGCTCTATCACGATATGATGGAGTCGCTGGAGTCTCCAGAGAGCTATCCATACTACGTCTGTCCAGTCTGTGGCATGACCGTTGGAAGGGAGCCTCCGGAGAGGTGTCCTGTATGCGGGGCCAAGGGCTCGCTTTTTGCGCGGGTCGAGTGATCTACCTGACGGAGCCTTTCATTGCCGCCACCCTTTAATATCCTCACTATCGAACGTTATCCATTTGATTCAGGATGGGTTATCTTGAGAGGGGCATTGGCTGCCATTCTGGGCTTGGCATTCATCTCCGTTGCGCTTTTTGAGGCGGCGGGGCCGTTTCAGCCGGACGTCTGCGAGGGCGGCGGGTTCAGCGGCGTTTGGTACTCCATGAGCGGCCCGCCTGATGAGTGGTCGATGGAGCAGTTCATGCAGGCGGAGCCGGAGGACGAGAGCAAGTTCTGGATAGTAGATTGCAGTGGGTCGCAGAAGGAAACGTCGCTCGAGGTTCCGCCGCTTGGTTGGGTTCGCTTACTGCTCGCGCCGGCAGCCGACGGGGAGCTTTCCCTCCACATCCAGTATCCCACGGGGACGGTCGAGAGGGAGTTGCTCGGAAGCGTCACTGCGGGAAGCCAATACCTGATCTGGCATCAGGCTGAGGCGGTGGGCGACTATGAGCTATGGTACAGCGTAGAAGGAGGGGATAGCAGCCCTGTAGACCTAGTCGTGCAGGAGCTAGAGATCTCCGCAACCCCTTATGCTAGCGTTGGATCCAGCAGCGGATCTGGCGGCGGATCCCTCGGCCGGGGCGTTGCAATTCCTGCGGCAGCACCTGCCATGTCCCTTGCAATGTCCTCGGCGGCGGAGTCGATCGGCTTTTCCGTAGGCGGGGCAAAGGACATCGGCAACTTCCGGGAGAATATCGAGGAGGGCTATCTGCCTCTTCCAACGGACGTCACCTACGAGGGCCTATTCTACGATTACTACTTCGACCTTGGAAGCGCTCGACGATGCGATCAGCTTTTCTGCCCGGCCTACTCTTCCGCCATATCAAGCGACCCCCTCTCTGGGGAGCCTTGCCATTACCTCTCGGTCGGCCTCGACTCCGGCATCACTGACTTCTCTCGAAAGAAGCTCAACCTCGTCGTCGTGCTCGACAACTCCGGCTCGATGGAAAGCGCCTTCGATCGGTACTACTACGATCAGCTCGGGAACCTCGTGGATCTGGGCGAGGATCTCGATCGCAGAAGCAAGATGGAGATCGCAGACCGGGCGGTCTTGAGCCTCATGGGCCATCTGGGCGAGGGCGACCGCTTCGGCCTTGTCGTCTTCAACAACGAGGCTTTCCTCGTCGATCCCTTGACACTCGTCGAGGACAAGGACCTCCTCCGGCTGAAGGACCGGATACTCGATATCGAAGCCGATGGAGGGACGAACATGGAGGCTGGGATGGAGAGGGCGCGTCGCCTCTTCGACCGGCTGGGGATCGCAGATCGATCCGAGTATGAGAACCGGATCATCTTCATCACAGATGCCATGCCCAACCTCGGGGAGACCCGGGCGATGGGCCTATCTGCCATCTTGGAGGAGGAGGCCTCCCGTGGTATCTACACCACTTTCATAGGGGTTGGCGTCGACTTCAACTCGGAGCTTGCAGAGAGGATCGCAACGATCAGGGGGGCCAACTACTACTCGGTCCACTCGGAAGACGAGTTTCAAAGCCGTATGGATGACGAGTTCGATTACATGGTCTCCCCCCTCGTCTTCGACCTCGCGCTCCAGCTCGATGCCTCTGGATACAGGATCGCGAAGGTCTACGGCGCCCCCAAGGCAGACGAGGCTACAGGCGAGATAATGGTCGTCGAGACCCTCTTTCCCTCGAAGAAGGTCGAGGGCGAGGTTCGCGGCGGGCTGATCCTCGTCAAGCTCGAGCCCGTCTCCCTCGATGGGGTGACGCCTCAGGGGACGCTTCGGCTGAGGGTGGGCTACACCGACGGGGATGGCCGGCCTGGGGAAAGTGTGGTCCTTGTGGATATGCCTTCGGCTGGAGGGGATACTTATCAGAGCGACGGCATAAGAAAGGGGATCCTCCTTGCCCGTTACGCAGATCTCCTCAAGAGCTGGATGGCTGACGAGAGAAGCGGGCTTGATCGAGGTAGTGTCGCACCTGCAGTGACATTTCTGGGCGGGATCCCGATCTTCGTAGAACTCGGCGAGTGGGAGCGCCAGTCGCTGTCGCTGCGGGTCTCGGCGCCCTACGGCGAGATATTCCGCCGGTTTGCCGCCTACTTCCAGGGGGAGATAGAGGTGATCGGAGATGGGGAACTCGAGCAAGAGATGGATGTTCTAAGGAGGCTTGAGGACTTGGCGGCGGGTGGGTATGGGAGTCCCGCTGCATCAGATCGATAGCGGCGAAGCAGGAGGGTGTTTTGGGGGATATCGCCGATCTCTCCATCTCTCCCTTCTTAGTCCTATATGGCAGGTTGCGCAATATTACTATTAATATGTTATATTTTGTGGAGATGTTGGTGTTTATAATTTATATAATATAAATGAGTTCATCTTTTTCTATACCATCTCTTAAAATAGCCTCGAAATATAACGTCTCTCTTCCTTTGCGCATGATTTCGCTGGGATCATGAACATGTTGCACTGACGTTCTTTGAATAACAGCTATGTCCTGCCGATGGGAATGCAAGGCCAAAGCACTCGGGACTCCACAGGCAGTGCTCCTGGCCAAAAGGCATATATGTCTGAATCGACATGTCGGTATAGATATAATGGCAACTGGCTTCTTGAAGATGCTGATGCTGCACGTCATGACAGAGGGTGAGGCATCGGGCTACGACATTATAAAGCGAGTGGAATCGCTAACTGGAAAGAAGCCTAGCACGGGCTCGATCTATCCATTATTAAAGAGGATGGAACGGGAGGGCTGGATATCCGGCAGGATCGAAGATGGAAAGACCTATTACAGTCTGACCGATCTCGGAAGGGAACACGTAGCCCGGATAAAGGATGCAAAACACGATTTCATAACGAATATCTATCAATCCATAGTGCTGGCTAACGAGACCTTCGATGATGATGGCTTGCAGGCTCTTATGAAAGACATGCATGACTTTCATATGGGCGCTCATGACATCGATCCATGGCAGAATGGCCTAATCGAGCCGTTGATGCTCAAGATCTCTGATCTGCTAAAGAGGGGCGTTGATCGGGGCAAAATCGAATCTATCCTCCTAAATGCATTATACGAGCTAAAAAAGCTCGATAATGGTGATAAAATTGGATGAATTAAATAAAAATAGTCTCGGCCGGTGTTTAGACCTTGCCTCCGCTTGGGAAGAACGGATGGAGCTTCTCATGCAGAATCCCAGATGCGACTTCATTCGGGCGATTCAGAACAATGATTTAGCGCGCTGTCTCGTGAAGACTGCTGAGATCCACGGCCATTTCTGTCCCGGAAGCGCGCTTGGCGTCATGGCCTCGGTATATGGCCTGAACCAACTTGGGATGGGGTCGATACCTTCCGACGGAATGGAGAACCTCATGGCCATCGTCGAGATCAACGCCTGCTTCGCCGACGGCGTACAGGCGGTATCGGGCTGCACCTTGGGGAATAACGGCCTCGTATATCGCGATCTCGGACGGCATGCCGTAACATTCGCCATACGCGAAAGAGGGACCGGGGTTCGCGTCCGTGTCCTGCCCCGCTTTCGAGCCCACGTGGCACGAGCAGCTCCGGAGTTCTTCCCGCTTGTTGAGATGGTCATCAAGGATAGATCGGGGGACGAAGGGGATCTTGCGGCCTTGAGGAGGATGGGAAAAAAAGCCGCCTTCGCCCTCATCCAGCTGCCCTTCGAGGACCTTTTTGCCATAGAGACGGTCCGCCCCGATCTGCCGGACTACGCCCCGATAACCGAGAGCGCCGTCTGCCCTGGCTGCAAGGAGAGCATCATGGCCACGAAAGTAATGGCCGAAGGGGCGGGTCGCGGCCTCTGTTTTTCGTGCGCTGGGAGGGGATACCGCCAGGTCGATGGGCGGGGAATCGTCGCAAAGGAACCCAAAGCGCAGCTTTCATCGATCGAGGGCGTGTCCGACGTCTCTTTGGGGAAAAGTGCAACTATGACCAACGAGGACCAGTGCAACTGTCGGGTCCATGGACAAAAGGGGCTTAGACGGGGTCGAAGCAGCTTTTGGATGCACGATCCTGAGCTTGCTTTCGCTGAGCTTGCGCTTAAAGATGGGGACTGCTTCTTGGATATGGGCTGCGGACCAGGAGATTATGCTATCCGGGCATCGGGGATCGTTGGGGAATCGGGTGCTGTCTATGCGTTGGATAGATGGCAGGATGTGATCGATGATCTGGCCGCAAAAGCCGCATCTCGAGGACTTGGGAATCTCAAGGCGATCGTCTCCGATATTACCGATCCATTGCCTATCAAAGATGAATGCGTCGATGTCTGTCTTATATCTACAGTGCTCCACTCGCTGGACCTGGTCGATGTAGGGGAGATCCTATTCGGTGAAATACGCCGTGTTTTGAGGCATGGTGGGCGTTTAGTAATCATCGAATGCAAAAAAGAAGAGCAGAATTTCGGACCTCCGATCGATATTCGCCTGTCGCCGGAGCAGCTCGAAGTTCCAATAGCCCGATACGGTTTTATAAAAGTGGGATTAGCGGACCTTGGGTACAACTACATGATCAAATTTATCAAAAATTAAATTTATATTAAAGGATTTTAGTGCAAGGAGCGATTCATAACGCGCTATCTGTACAATAAGACTCGGGGATTATGATGGTTGGTGCCAACGCCAGGTTGATTGAAGGGCCGATACAAAAAAATTTGATATTACTGGCAATCCCCATGGTCTTTGGAACTATTAGCATGGTTATTTTCAATTTAACAGATACTTATTTCGTCGGTCGGTTGGGGACCGACCAGTTAGCGGCGATGAGTTTTACGTATCCGGTGGTTCTTTTCATAAACAGTTTAGCCCATGCAGTTGCTATTGGTGCCTCTGCCGTAATTTCGCGTACAATAGGCGAAGGAGATCATGATAAAGTAAGAAGGTTGACCACAGATAGTCTGATTCTATCCCTGATATTTGTGAGTCTTATTGTGCCGTTTGGTCTTTGTACCATAGATCCTCTGTTTAATCTGTTGGGGGCATCTTCCGGCGTCATGACTTATATACGCCGATATATGATGATATGGTATTTTGGAGTAATTTTTATTGTGGCACCTATGGTTGGAACTAACGCAATTAGAGCCTCTGGAAATACAAAAACACCAGCATTGATCATGCTGTTCGCAGCCGGTGTAAATATCATTTTAGATCCAATTTTAATTTTCGGATTGGGCCCTTTTCCGCGTCTTGAAATTGCAGGTGCAGCTATAGCAACTGTACTCGCACGAGCTCTGACGTTGATTATTTCATTATATTTTTTATATTATAAAGAGACGATGCTCTCATTAAGTATACCATCGTTTAATTCTGCACTATGTTCTTGGAAGCAAATTCTCTATATCGGCTTGCCAGGCGCCGGAATAATGATCATTACGCCGCTTGCTGCCGGGGTTATTACCAGCATAGTTGCCACTTACGGGTCAGATGCGGTTGCCGGTTTTGGCATTGCAACTCGAATAGATTCTTTTGCTCTTATAGTTATTATGGCTCTCGCAAGCGTGATCGGTCCATTTATAGGTCAGAATTGGGGCGCAGGTAAGTTTGGTCGCATCAGATCGGGAATAAAGTTCAGTTACCAATTCTCGCTGATATGGGGTCTGGCTATATTTCCATTGCTCGCAATTTTGGGTAACACAATTGGATCGATATTCAGCGATGATCCTGGAGTTATTTCAGTTACCGGCCTTTACCTTTCAATCGTCCCGTTAGGATATGGATTATACGGTATTTTGGTCATTGCAACCACGGCGATGAGCGTATTAAAGAAACCGATGGACTCTGCAATTTTAACAATTATTCAAACATTTATATTATATATTCCGATGGCTTATATTGGATCATTATTGGTCGGTCTTCGGGGTGTATTTCTCTCACTTCCAATATCATATTTAGTTTCTGGAATTATTGCAAATTATGCGCTCAATCAGATTATAATTCGTAGGGAAGGCGTTGATAAAATAGTGATCGATCGAAATTTAGCTCGAATGGAGGTACAAAATTGAGTGAAAATGAAGACAGATGCGACGGCGAACAAACTGAGTGTAAAACGCTTATCGATATGAGACTGAAACCTGTGGGAATCATCAAGAACAATATTAAGGAACCATTCCTGGTTGCCGTAGATGGCGGCCTCGAAATGCAGGGAAAACTAGATCCCACCATGGAGCAAGTTCGTGAAATACGCCAATTGATTTCAGAAATCGTAATCGACAAAAGCCTGGTTGATATTCTTGATGGCGTCGAAGAGTATTCTCATCTTATAGTCTTGTATTGGGCGCACAAAGTTCCAGAAAAAAGCCGCTCCTTAACGAAGGTGCATCCCATGGGCAGAAAAGATATCCCGTCTATGGGCATTTTTTCTACCTGCAGCCCTGCCCGGCCCAACCCGGTGCTCACGACCGTCGTTCGGCTATGTGGTCGAAGGGAAAACGTGCTGGAAGTCGTTGGTATGGACGCGGTTGATGGGAGCCCTGTTGTCGATATCAAGCCTTATGTTAAGAGCTTTTATCCTCAAGAGGGTGTTAAGATTCCGAAATGGATGGAACAACTCCAGAATGAAGTCGGCGAACGTAACTTGTGATAAGTGCAATTTTGGACAAGCAAACGTAAAAAGAGGACATGTCATGGGACAAACCAGAAAAAACGCCGAAACCGTTACGGTTTCGTTCGGCCCAGTTGATGGACCGGTGCACGGGGATGTGAGCAAAATTTCACGACTTAATGGCGATAAGGCCGACAATAGGATCGGGGGATAATCTGTATGAAATGGAAGATTTCATTGGGAGCGGCCATCGGGCTGCCCTTGGCAGCCGGATTGCTGATCATGATGGCTTTCAGCGTTGCAGCAGTCGCTGAGTCCGAGGTAGAGGTCTACACCATGGGAGACACAACCGGCGATTGGGGCTATCCCTCTCCTTACGCTCATTACGTAAGAGGGCCGGGAATCGTCCGAATGAGCTTGATCTTCGATACCTTAGTGTGGAAGGACGATGAAGGGCGCGTTCCCGCCTTGGCAGAGAGCTGGGCGATGGAAGGCGACGACGTCTTCCTCTTCAATCTGCGCAAAGGGGTGACCTGGCACGATGGTGAGCCCTTCGACGCAGATGATGTTGTATTTTGCATCGACTACTACAAAGAGCATCCATATCCGCTGGTGGATAGCAATATCATAGATCGCGCAGATAAGGTGGATGACTACACGGTCAGGCTTTATCTCTCGAGTCCATACGCTCCTTTCCTCGATCAGGTGGCGGGCACCCTGCCTATACTGCCCGAGCACATCTGGAAGGACGTAGGCGATCCAGTTAACTTCGTCGGGGATGAAGCTCTCATAGGCACAGGCCCCTATACCCTTGAGGATTACGACAAGGTCCAGGGAACCTACCAGTACAGGGCCTATGAGGACTACTATCTCGGTTCTCCAAGCGTCAAGGAGATCAGATATATCAAGATATCGACATCAAACGCCGCTGCTGCCCTGATGCAAGGAGCCGTCAACGCGGCGGAGATCCAGCCGGAGATGATAGATCCGTTGAGGCAGAGCGGATTTGAGATACTTACCCTGCCAGAACACTTGTCCATTTACAAGCTCATGATCAACCACAGGAGCGATCCCCTCTCGGACAAGAGGTTTAGGCAGGCCCTTGCTTATGCTATCGACAGGCAGACGCTGGTGGAGATCGCCGCCCGAGGGTATGGATTGGCAGGAAGTCCTGGATTCATTCCCTCTGATAACGCATGGTATAATCCGGAGATCGACGATTATTACCCGCACGACGTTCAAAAGGCAAGGGATCTTCTCCGCGAGATGGGATATGACGGCCGCGATATCGAGCTTTTGATCGTCGGTGGAAGGGTAACGGACGAGCGTATAGGTGAGCTGATAAAAGAAGACCTGGAAAGCGTCGGGATCAACGTGGTGCTGCGAACCATGGACTCCAATACCATCGACTCCAAGGTCAAGGGCTGGGACTTTGATCTAGCCTTGAATTCTCATGGCGGCTTGGTCGGCGATCCCAACATCCTGGCCTTTCTCACGACCAGCTGGGACCACTTCAACAGTGCCCGATATCTGGAGGATGACGAGCTAACAGACGTCTTGGAGACGCAGGTTGCGGAGATGGACGAGGACGCGAGGGGCGATCTGATCGATCGAGCCCAGGTCTTATATGCAGAAGACGTTCCTTCGTTGCCGCTCTACTATCCCGACTCCTTCGTTGCCCATGACGGATGTGTGAACCTCTACTATACATGGAGCGGAATAGCCTTAGGAACTCCAACAGCCCTCGGGAACAAGCTCTCCTTCATCGGCGTATGAAAGACGTCGACGCTGGCGAGCTTTTTCCATCAATTTTTTTTATCATTTAAAATATAATTACCGATCCCGGGCTGTTCCTCCCTTATCTCCCCTCACATCACCCTTTTCGCGTACTCCTTTGCGTAGTATGTGAGGATCATATCGGCGCCGGCCCGCTTGATGCACGTGAGCGCCTCGATCATCGCCCTCTCGCCGTCGATCCAGCCCCTCTCGGCCGCGGCCATGATCATGGAGTACTCGCCAGAGACCTGGTAGGCCGCGGTTGGCATGCCGAAGGTATCCTTCACAGCCCTGAGGACGTCGAGGTATGGCATGGCAGGCTTGACCATGACCATGTCCGCCCCCTCCTCGATGTCGAGCTGAACCTCCCAGAGGGCCTCGGCCAGGTTTGGCGGGTCCATCTGGTAGGTGCGGCGGTCCCCGAAGGCATAGCCCGACTCGGCCGCCTCCCTGAAGGGGCCATAGAAGGTGGAGGCGTACTTGGCGGCATAGGAGAGAATGGGGGTGTCGCCGAATCCCTCGAGGTCGAGCGCCCCTCTGATGGCAATCACCATATGGTCCATCATCCCGCTTGGAGCAACGACGTCGGCGCCGGCCATGGCCTGGCTCACGGCAGCCTCCCCAAGCAAGGGAAGCGTCTGGTCGTTTAGCACCTCCTCGCCCGAGACGAGGCCGCAGTGGCCGTGGCTCGTGTACTCGCATAGGCACAGGTCGGTGATCACAACGAGGTCGCATGCCTCCTTGATCCGGGCTGTCGCCCTCTGGACGATCCCCCTTTCGTCATAAGCCCCGGTCCCAAGCTCGTCCTTATGGTCGGGAATGCCGAAGAGGATCACGGCAGGAATCCCCAGATCATCGAGGGTGCATGCCTCATCGACTGCGCTCTCCAAGCTATGTCGATACTGGCCTGGCATGGCCTCTATCGGCATCGGCACGTCCAGCCTCTCGTCAACGAAGATGGGCTGTATCATATCATCGAGCGAGAGCCGAGTCTCGGCAACCATCTCCCTCAGGCCCGGCCTCCTCAACCTGCGCATCCTTCTCATGTGTCATCATCCCCAAGCGAGAATAGCTGTCTAACAGATCGTAGCAGTTCCTCGTCGCCCTGCTCCGCAGCCCTCCTCAGCTCTTTCGTGGGCACCGCGAATATCTTGTTCACAATGGAGTGGCTCATGTCCATGAGCACCTTCTGCTCGATCTCCCCTAACGTGTGGTAGGCGGAGAGCTTGTTCATGGCCTTCTGGTACTCCTGCTCCTTGACCGACTGGGCCTGGCAGTAGAGCCGGGCGAGCAGATCCTCCGCCTCCCTCCTCTTGTACTTCGCCAAGAGAAGGGCCATCTCCTCGTTGATGATCGCCTCAGCCAAGTCAAGCTCCGTCATCCTCATCCTCATATTGGAGTCGCTTATATGGCGCAGGCTGTCGATGTTGTGAAGCTCCACCCCCTGGACCTCCCGCGCTGCCTCATCGACATCCCTTGGATTTGCGATATCGATGATCAATAGCTTTCTCTCTCGCCCGTTCATCGCCCTTTCGATATCGTCCCGAAGAAGGATGTAGTGCGGCGCCGATGTGGCGCTGATAACGAGGTCGGCCGTTCCTATCTTCTCCCTCATCTCCTGGTAGGGGATGGCGGTCCCGCCAAGGGATGCAGCAAGTGAGAGGGCCGTTCCGAAGCTCCGGTTGGTCACCATGAGGCTTCCTATGCCCTTTGCGACAAGGGCGCGGGATATGAGCTCGCCAGTCTCGCCTGCGCCGATGACGAGGACCGAGCGCGTGCTGAGGTCCCCCAGTATCTCCTTCGCAAGGTCGACTGCCGCCGATCCAATCGAGACCGATCGCTCGTTTATGCTCGTTTCCCGGCGCACCCTCTTTCCTACCTGAATGGCCTTCTTGAAGGCGGTATCGAGCATCCAGCCGGTCCGGCCGGCCTTCTTCGCGATCGAGTAGAGCTCTTTGATCTGGCCGAGGATCTGGTCCTCTCCTAGGATCATCGACTCCATGCCGGAGGCCAGCCTGAGAAGATGCCGCAATGACTCCTCTTGGTTCTGAAAATCGATGATGCGGGAGGAGACGCGAGCCTTCTTGGCAAGCTCGAAGAGGACCTTCTCTCCCCGAGGCGAGACCACGTATATCTCCACTCTATTGCAGGTCTTGAGGACGGCGCACTCCTCCACCTGCTCCTGGCAGACCCAGGAGAGGAGGGCCTCAACATCCCCATGCCAGGCTGACTCAATCTCGCCAATGCTAGCCTTCCGGTGGGTCACCAGCATCGATGAAATCTCGCTCATCCGTTGGTATCCGTTCCCGGGCCTTGATATAGGCTTTACCATAGGACTTCCCCAAGAGCGACCAGATCTCATCATCGCCGAGGATCTGCCAGAGGATCTCCCTTCGCCTGGCCTGACTTCTTAAGCGACCTCTCAGTAAGGGTCGGATCTCGCCTAGCAGCTGGGCCATGAGGGCGTAGCCTTCCATCTTAGCCTCAAGGCGACGTCGAAGATAGCGGGAGAATGCAGGGCTTCCGGTGGATATGGCAAGGGTGATCTCGCCCTTCCTCAGAATTGAAGGGACGACGACCTCTCCTCTTCCGTCCACCCTGTTTACAAGCGCTCCAAGCGACCTTGCCCTCTCCTCGAGCAGGCTGTTGAGGTCTTTGTCATCGGTCGCGGGAATCGCGAGGAAGGCCCCGTCGAGGTGGCCTTCAGCGCCTTCGGGAAGGGAGGCAAAAATCAGCTCGAGCTTCCCCTCCTGTGCTAGCTCCATAAGGTCGCTTGTAAACTCCAAGCTCACGACGACTACTTGGGCATGGGGGCAAAAAAGCCTCGCCTTTCGCTCTGCCACCGCTCCGCCGCCGAGGATCACGACCTTCCTCCCATCCATGTCGAGAAGGAGCGGCATCAGGTGCTCTGACCCTTCGTTATGGCTCATTGTATCAAATCCGAGCGTTGGTCTTCTTGAACTCCCTCTCGCTGAATAGCACCTGGTACTCCTCGATTCCGACCGTCCTCGCCATCTCCTCAGCCATTCTGAGGCAGTCCTCCTTTGACCGGGAGTGGACCATCGTGTAGAGGTTGTACGGCCAGTCGGCGGCAGTCTCCCTTGAGTAACAGTGCGTAACCGAATCGAAGCGGGCAAGCGCTTTTCCCAGCTGATCCAGGTCCTCCTCCGGCGCCCTCCAGGCGATCATGGCGTTTGCGACGATTCCAAGCGCCAGGTGGCCGATCGAGGCGGAGAAACGCCTCAAGGCGCCTGAGTCGATCAAGGCTCTCAACCTTGCTATCACCTCATCCTCGGTAATGCCCAGCTCCTCTCCGACGAGCTTGTAAGGCCTTGGTTGGAGTGGTATCCCATTCTCGCATGCCTTGAGGAGCCGCCGATCCAGTTTGTCCATGATCACGCCCTCCATCCCCATGGATCCTGGAATGGGTGGCTGTCCTTGCCCTTAGATGGGATCGTCTTCGGCTGGCTCGAGGGGTTTCCCGTGACCGAGGAATCGCTCCAGTAGTTTCCGCCGATCTCGGGCCCAAGGTCCCATTGGTTCATCCCGTTATCGACGGCATTTCCCCCTAGGGGTCCGCCGTTTCGTAAGATGACGTTGTGGATTAGAACGCAGCCCTGGCAGTCGGTGAGCCCGATTCCAACGAGGCCGTTTTGGATTAGCATGTTCTCGGTCACGTTGCATCCCTTGGATAGGCTCATGCGCAGACCCTGGCGTTCGTTACTCCGCAGCTCGTTTCCCTCGACCTCCACCCGTTCGGCCGACTGGAGGAAGATTCCCTCCCGGTTTCCCCTTGCCAGGTTATCGCTTAGCCTGGCGACAGTGAGCTGCTCGAGGGAGATCCCAACCCCTCTATTGAACGAGGCGTTATTTCCATCAACAGTGCATCCGTTGCAGCCGGAGAGCGCGATTCCGCGGTCGTTTCGAGAGGCCTTGCTCGACTGGATCTCGATCCTGTGCGACTTGGTGAGCCTGAATCCGGCGTCCTGGTTATCCCATGCGCTGCAGTTGAGCACCTTGCAGGAGAGGCAGTCGAGCAGATACATCCCAATCGAGCAGTTACGCATAGCGCTGTGATCCATCCTCGCGTCTCGGCTTTTGTCCAGGCGAAGTCCGTACTGAGAACAGTTGACCGCCTTGTCGTCGAGGAGGGTCTCGCCTCTCGACCGGGCGATCCAGAAGCCGGTGATACATTCCTCTGCGACGTTACCTTGTAGGAGATTTCCCCCTTCTCCATCGATCAGGGAGAGCCCCGTCTCGGAGTGGCGGATGCTGCAATTGAGAACTCTGCAGCCGTCGCAGTTTACGAGGAGCACGCCAGAGCTCTCGTTCTCTATCGTCTGGCCTCTCACGGTCACGTTCCTGCATCCGACGAGGGTGACCTGGCTATATTCCCCTTCAGCCTGGCATTCATCCTTATCGACCAGATAGAGGAGAGGCCGGCCGTCTGCCCTGTTGCTTTGGTCGATATCCTGGATGTAGGAAGTAACGGCTAGCCCAACTGAACTTGCGAGGATGGCCTGGTTCGCCTCTCCAGGCTCCACGCGAAGGTTGTATTGATTCCCTTCCATGCGGTTATCCCTGAGAACGTTATCCTCCGAGCCCTTCAGCGTTATGCCGTATGTATTGGACAGAGCGAGGTTTCCTTGGATGACGTTTCCTGGGGACGACTTGAGATAGAGCCCGTTTCCGCTATCCTTCAACAGGTTTCCCTGGATCTCGTTTTCCGTAGAGCCCTCGAGATAAATGCCGGAGATCCTCGTCCCTTGGCAGGTGTTGTTGACCAGGCGATTCTCCCGGCTATCCAGAAGCGCAGCCCCTACGTTTGAGCGCGAAAGGAGGTTCTCCTCAAAGGAGCAGTTGCCAACCCTCGTCGCCTCGATTGCCATGCTGCACTCCACGATCTCATTTCCATGGATCAGCGTTCCCTCTGAATCGTGGAGCTGCAGACCTTTTCCTGATCCCCCGGATATCGAGTTGCCGATCACCGTGGCGCCGTCAGCGCTCAGGTTGATCGCATAGGAACCGGACGCGATGCGAGACCCCTCTACAGTGCAGTCCCTTGCGGTCACCTTCACCCCTGAGGAGCCGTTTGAGAGCGTGCAGCCAGAGAGGATCGACCTCTCGGCCTGGAGAACCACAGCAGGCTCAAGGCCGCAACCCTCTATCGAGAGGTTGGAGATGTGGCAGCCAGGCGCTGCTATAAATAGAGCGGTCCGTCCCCTTCCATCGAGGAGCGCCCCCGCTTCCCCCCTGATTGAGATGCTCTGATTTATGAGCAGGTTCTCCCTGTAGACTCCCGCCTTGACCAGTATCTCATCTCCCGGTCGGGCAATTGCGAGCGCAGTTCCCAGGCGGTTAATTCTCTCGTCTCCCTTGACGCCCTGCTCAACGACCAGGGTTGCGGCCTGGGCTGGGATGAGGAGGGACCCCATGAGCAGGAGAAGGAGCGCCATCTGGCAGTACCGGTTCATATCGAAAGACCCCTTGGATAGATATGTCACACAGGTATATATCCTCCCTTCCTTACTTCAGGCTCTTCCAGATGTGGTTGAACCTCTGAAGGGCGGTTATGTGGCTGGAGAGCATCGTCATGACTATCACCCATCCCAATATGGGCAGCCCCTCTATTTCGCCGTGATAGATGGCGTTTCCAAGGGTGGCAAGGAATATGGTCGTGAGCCGGTCAGCCCTTCCCATCATCCCGCCGTAGTACCGGCCAAGGCGTAACGCCTGTGCCTCGGTTCCAATGTAGCTTGTCAGCATCACGCCTACGACTGCCACTATCCCTATCTGGTAGGGCACATACCCTGCGAAGATTATCCCTATGAGGATGAGCATATCGGCGTAACGGTCTATGACATGGTCCAGAAAGTCGCCTCGAGCATCGGCCCGTCCGGTCTGCCGGGCAAGGGCACCATCGGCAACGTCGGAGACGGCGCAGAGGAGCAACATTATGGCCGCGCAGTAGAGCATCACCTCTCGCGAGGGCGATATGTAATAGAAGAGCGCGGCAAGTGCGGAGAATACCAATGATAGCATTGTCAGCTGATTTGGGGTAATGCCGAGCCCCTCTAGGAGCACGGCCAGGGGATCGATGATCACCCTCGCCCTTTCTCGCAGGTCATCCAAGGTCAAGTTCCATCTCCTCCAGCCAGCCCATTCCACGGGGCGGAAGCTCCGCCTCTCCTCTTATTGCCTTGGCAACGAGATCCGCTACCTCCTCCGGGAGGAGGCCGGTCGTATCTACCTCGTACACCCTCTGGCATCTCTCCACCGCCTCCACCAGTATGACGTCCAAGGCCTCGGCCTCCACGTTCTCCCTGATCTTCGCCGGAGGATATCCTCGATTTGATAGACGTCGGGATAGCTCTTTGGGATTGAGCCGGAGCACCACGGCAACCAATGCCAGGTGATGGGAGAGGTGGCCCTCGAGGATGGTCACGTCTTCCGACTCCATTGCCTCCAAGGAAGCGGCTAGGGCTTCCATGTCGGCCTCTAGACAACCCCTCTCGATGTCCCAGCCGAAGTGGAGCCCCTCCTCCTTCACGAGTGCGTTGAGGTCGACCGTTGGATAGGGGAGGATTCGGGCAACTGTGGTCTTCCCCGTTCCCGGAGTCCCCGTCAATGCTACGAACATATCTCCCTATAGGCCTCCAGAAATCTATCGTTCTGCTCGGGAGTTCCGACGGTGACGCGAATGCGATGGTCTCCAGCATCCCTAAATGAGTAACAGTCTCGGACTATGATCCCTCTCTCGAGCATCTCTCTAGCGATATCCGGCGCAGGCTTCCTCGTCTCGATGTAGAGGAAGTTGCCCTGGGAGGGGTGCGCCTCCTCGATCTCTGAGAAAAGCCTCTCCCTCTCTGAGCGGATGAGGGCAACCGACCTCTCCATATATCCCATGTCTCCAAGGGCGGCCTTTCCCGCGGCGACCGCGGCCACGCTCACGCCGAAGAAGGGCGGAGCGATTCTGCGATACTCCATAGCGAGCCACTCGGGCATCACCGCATAGCCGAGGCGAATCCCGGCGAGGGCGAAGGCCTTGGAGAAAGTACGCCCCACGACCAGGTTCTCATAGCTCTGCACCAGGTGGACGAGGCTCCTATCAGCGAACTCGACATATGCCTCGTCGAGGAAGACGATCCCATCCGCGCCCTCGAGGATGGATATGAGGTCCTCCTCTTTGAGCCCGTCGCCCGTTGGATTGTTGGGCGCGCAGATAAATATGATCTTGGCATCTTCGCCTGCAGAGACCATCTCCTCTATTGGAATGCTTGAATCCTCTTCCCTGCATATGAACCTGGGCCTTGCGCCGCAGGTCCTGGTCACGATCTCGTAGTAGCTGAACGTGGGCGTTGCAATTGCCGAGAGGTCGCCCGGGTCGAGGAAGAGCCTGGCGAGCGTGTCTATCACGCCGTCCATGCCTGTCCCTATCACGATCTGCTCCACTGGGTATCCGATGTAGCCGGAGATGGCATCCATCAGCTCCTCGGGCTCTGGGTAGAGCTCGGGGGCGACCTTGGCGAGCGCCTCTCGCACGGCAGGGCTCGGTCCGTAGGGGTTCTCGTTGCTTCCAAGCTTTACGATCCTCTCCGGGGGGATGCCGTACTTCGCTCCGATCTCGCTGATGCCCCGGCCTGCGACGTAAGGCCTCAGCTTGGCAAGGTCAGGGCGTATCTTACTCCAGTATCTCTGCAAGCACTTTCACCACTCGATCGATCTGCTCTACCTCCACCACAAGGGGAGGAACCATCCTTATGGTCTCTTCCCCGGTGTTGTTGAGGAGGACCCCTTTCTCCCTCGCCTGGGAGACGACATCGGCTGCTGCAATCGAGATATCGAGCCCGACCATGAGGCCAAGACCCCTTACCTCCTTCTGCCCCAAACCCTCCAATCGGGCTCGCAGATAAGAGCCCATCTCCCTTGAGCGCTCTACAAGCCCCTCGTCCTCGATCGCCCCAATTGCTGCAAGCGCTGAAGCGCAGAGCAGGGGTCCGCCTGCGAATGTGGATGCGTGGTCGCCTCGCTGCAGCACGTTGGAGTACTCTTCGGATGCTAGCATCACCCCCATGGGAAGGCCCCCGGCAACAGCCTTTGCGAGCGTCATGAGATCGGGGCAGACCCCGCTATGGTCCTTTCCAAACCACTTCCCAGTCCTTCCAAATCCGGTCTGGACCTCGTCGAAGATGAGCATGGCGCCAACGTCGTCGCATATCTGCCTTGCAGCCCTCAGGTAATCCTCGTCCGGCACGTTCACGCCTGCCTCTCCTTGCACCGGCTCGAGTATGAGGGCGGCGGTATCCTTGTCGACTGCTGCCTTGAGTGCCTCGATCTCGTTATAAGGGACGAATCGGGCCTCGTTCAACGGGCGGAATGGCTCCCTGTAGGCGGGCTTGTGGGTTATGCCCAAAGCTCCAAGCGTCCGGCCGTGGAAGCTGCCAACTGCTGCAACCAGGCTCGCGGAGTCCTTGGCCCTCCTGACGAGTTTGATTGCCGCTTCCACGCTCTCAGCCCCTGAGTTGCAGAAGAAGGCCTTGTCCATTCCCGAGAGCTCCCGCAAGCGTTCCGCGAGAATGACCTGGTTCTCGGTGTAGTAAAGGTTGGATGTATGGATCAGCCTCTCCACTTGTCCTTTGATCGCCTGTACAACTCGAGGGTGGCAGTGGCCCACGCTATTGACCGCGACCCCTGCAACGAAATCCAGGTACTCGTTCCCCTCTGCGTCCCACACACGGGCGCCGGATCCTCGCACGAGACAGATAGGCTGTCTCGTGTAGGTGTTCATGATCGCCCTCTCTTCACGCTTCATAATCTCGCTTGTGATATCCATGCCTGACCTCTCCCAATCTTGCGCACTTGGACTCGATGATCTCATCCGCTCCAAAGATGAGCCCATCGCCTCAAAGCATCCTCCTTGCGAACTGAAGGCTGGATCGGATCTGTTGGGGGACATCCCTATCGGTCGTCTCCATGTGGCCGGGGTAGAGAGTCCGAACTTCGAGCGACGCGAGTCGCTCTATCGACTTGACGAGCTCCTCGGTGCTCCCGCCGTATAGGTCGGTCCTTCCGATGTTGCCATCGGGAAATACCGTGTCTCCTGAGAAGAGAACTCCCTCCTCGACCTGGAATAGGCAGATGCTGCCCAAGGAATGACCGGGGGTGTGCAAAACGGTGAGCTTCCAGTTGCCCAGGTCCAGTACCTGCCCCTCTTCCATCGTTGAGTCAGCCTCGAACTCAGGGGCCGGCTCCCCAAAGAGGTAGGCGAGCGTGGTGAGGTCGTCTCCGAGGAGATCTGCCTCACTGTGATGGATGAGCACCTGTGCACCTGTCGCCTCCCTAAGCGCAGGCGCAGCCCCTGAATGATCATGATGGCAATGGGTGAGCACGATCATCTCCAGATCACTAGGGTCCATATGCCGCCTGATATTTTTGATGACAGGCTCGGCGCGCATCCCTGTGTCCACCAGTATGGGCCTTTCCGCCATAATGAGAAAGGAGTTGCCGTCCCAGGCCCCACCGCTAACCTTATGCACTTCGACCAAACAAACACCTCACAGCCGAACTATCTCTTACGATATATTAGTTGGTACCATGACCCTGATGGAAGACGCGTTGAGGGGGAAGATCCCGGATAGGATTAGGAAGGTGGCAGAGCAGGAGCGCATAGACCCAGAGAGGCTAAGGAGGCTCGTCGCCTCCGGCAGGGTGGTGATCCCCCGAAGCGTCCATCGAGAGATTCCTCCCATGGGCATTGGGGAGCGTCTCTCCATCAAGGTAAACCTCAACCTGGGCTCTTCAGAGCATCTGGCTGATCCGGCCGCCGAGGTCGAGAAGGCCCGCGCAGCGGTGGCCTCCGGAGCCGATACCGTGATGGATCTCTCTACAGGTGGGGAGATCGACCTCATTAGAAGAAGCGTCATGAAGGCGGTTAGCGTTCCCATTGGCACCGTTCCCATCTATCAAGCGGCGGTGAGCGGGGATCTCACGTCGGAGGGCTTCTTCAAGGCCTTGGAGGCGCAGGCCAGGGATGGGGTAGACTTCGTAACAGTCCACGTGGGGGTGAACCGGATCTCGCTTGAACGGCTGAAGAGGGATCCTCGCCTGCTCGGCGTCGTGAGCCGGGGTGGCTCGTTGACATTGAAGTACATGGCGGAGTCCGGGGAGGAGAACCCCTACTACGAGGACTTCGACCACATCCTCGACATCGCCCGCGAGCATGATCTCACCCTCAGCCTGGGCGATGGGCTTCGGCCGGGCTGCATAGAGGATTCGAGCGACCGGGCGAAGTTCATGGAGTTCATACTGCTCGGAGAGATGGTCGAACGCTGCCGGACAGCCGGCGTCCAGGCGATGGTGGAGGGGCCAGGGCACGTTCCAGCCGACGAGATCGAGACGAGCGTAAAAGCGATGAAGCACGTGACAGGGATGGCACCTCTCTACCTTTTAGGGCCGCTTGTATGCGATATCGCTCCAGGATATGACCACATAACTGCGGCGATTGGAGGAACCATCGCCGGCATGGCCGGGGCCGACTTCCTCTGCGCAACGACGCCGAGCGAACACCTGGACCTCCCAACGGTCGAGGATATCGTCGAGGGGACGTATGTCACGAGGATCGCAGCCCACGCAGCCGATCTGACCCGGCCCGGGGTCCAAGAGAGGGCTCGAGAATGGGATCGTCGCATGGCGCTCTCAAGGGCAGATCTGGACTGGGAGGGCCAGTTTAAAGAGGCCATCAATCCAGGGCTTGCACGGCGGATCCGCCATCGGCGCGGCGTCGACCTGGAAACCTGTACCATGTGCAGCGAGCTCTGTGCCATCCGCCTGACCAAAGAGGCCATGGAGCGAGAGCGAGCGAGGGACCAGAGGTCGTAAAGCCCCGGGGCCCAGGCGCCCTCTCGGCCGGGCGAACCCCCCACCCTCACCTGCCGAGCTTCACGTACCCGGTGGATCCATCGCCCACTTTGCTTCCCCTACCGAGGACCGCCTGGGCAGTGCCGTTCTCATTCGCCAGCTGGAGGTTGGACGAGTCCTGGGAGCCGCTTCCAATGCTTGCTCGTCCATTGCCTTGCATCGCTCGCTCGATCTCCTGGTCGACGAGCGAGGAGATGGCAAATGTCGAATCGAGGGCGGAGTCGACCTCCTCGTGCCTTTCATCCCTTGCCTGCACGGTTATCCTGTGTTCTCCGGGGGCCGCTCCGGCAGTATCCCAGACCCACTGGGATGAGGCGGACCATCCAGTCATCGGCCGTCCATCGATGAGGAACTTGTATGCGATCTCGTCTTCGGGATCAATTGCAGTTGCAGTCCATGTCACCCTGGCCCCTGCGACCTCTGGGCTGGCGAGGTCTGATGCAAGGCTCTCCAGGACAGGTGGCAGATTGGGCTCATCAATCGAGAAGTCCGCGTCGATCGAGTCGTCGACCTCCTCGTGCATCCCATCCCTTGCCTGCACTGTGACGCGGTGTTCGCCGGCGAATCCCGTGGTCTCCCAGGCCCACACTGGCGAGGCGGACCATTCCGTCATCGCTCGCCCATCGAGGAGGAACCTGTATGCGACCTCGTCTTCGGAATCGAATGCGTCGGCCCTCCAGTTGATCCTCGTCCCCTCGATCTCGGGGCTTGCAGGGTCTGAAGCAAGTCTCTCCAAGACGGGCGGAATGTTTGCGACTGCGATCTTATAAGTTGCATTCAAGGCGCAATCGTAAATCCCGCCTGTTGAGCGCAACAGGTCCTTGGCCTGGACGGATACGATATGCTCTCCAGGGGCAGCTTTTGCGGTATCCCATGCCCACTCAGGCGAGCCTGACCATACCGTCATCGGTAGCCCATCGAGGAGGAACCTGTAGAGCAGAAGGGCCTCGGGATCCGAGGGAGATGCAGTCCACGTCACCCTCACACCTGGGGCCTGGGGGCTCACATTGTCCGATATAAGCGATTGGATCGAGACCGGCGTGCTCGCCGGAATAAGCTCAAAGTTTGCCCCCATCTCGGAGTCGACCTCCTCGTGCCTTTCATCCCTTGCCTGCACGGTTATCCTATGTTCTCCGGAAAGCCCATCTGTCCTCCAAGTCCAAGAGTTCGATCTCGTCCAGTCGGTTGCCGGCGTTCCGTCTGCGAGGAACCTGAACTCGATTGGGTCCGCAGCGTCGCTTGCGTAAACGGTCCATTTGATTGCGGATCCTGCCTCCTGCGGGCTAGGCAGATCCGGCGTGAGGGCATTGATCTCAGGCGGGCTGTTGGACGCAACGAGCGAAAAGTTTGCCCCCATCTCGGAGTCGTACTCGTCGTGTAGGGCGTCTCTTGCCTGCACGGTTATCCTATGTTCTCCGGAAAGCCCATCTGTCCTCCAAGTCCAAGAGTTCGATCTCGTCCAGTCGGTTGCCGGCGTTCCGTCTGCGAGGAACCTGAACTCGATTGGGTCCGCAGCGTCGCTTGCGTAAACGGTCCATTTGATTGCGGATCCTGCCTCCTGCGGGCTAGGCAGATCCGGCGTGAGGGCATTGATCTCAGGCGGGCTGTTGGACGCAACGAGCGAAAAGTTTGCCCCCATCTCGGAGTCGTACTCGTCGTGTAGGGCGTCTCTTGCCTGCACGGTTATCCTATGTTCTCCGGAAAGCCCATCTGTCCTCCAAGTCCAAGAGTTCGATCTCGTCCAGTCGGTTGCCGGCGTTCCGTCTGCGAGGAACCTGAACTCGATTGGGTCCGCAGCGTCGCTTGCGTAAACGGTCCATTTGATTGCGGATCCTGCCTCCTGCGGGCTAGGCAGATCCGGCGTGAGGGCATTGATCTCAGGCGGGCTGTTGGACGCAACGAGCGAAAAGTTTGCCCCCATCTCGGAGTCGTACTCGTCGTGTAGGCCGTCTTTCACATGTACGGCGATTTGATGTTCTCCGCTCTGGCCTGTCGTGTCCCAGGTCCAGCTTCCGAACCTGGACCAGTTGGTTGCGATCCGGCCGTCGAGCAGGAACCTGTAGAATATCTTGTCTTCAGGATCGGATGCGAAGGCGGCCCAGAAGACCTTGGCCCCAGGAGCCTGGGGGCTTGCCAGATTGGGCTTGAGGGAGATGATCTTCGGCGGCTCGTTGGGCTCGGTGATCGAAAAGCTCGCCTCAGTCGAGTCGTCGAACTCTCCATCATGCATCCCGTCCCTTGCATCTGCTTCTATCCTGTGATTCCCCGTCGATCCCGAGGTATCCCATATCCAGGAGGGCGACCTCGACCATCCCCTTGTCTCGCGACCATCGAGCAGGAACCTATATTCTATCTTGTCATCTGGATCATCGGCATATGCGGTCCAGTTAACCTTCGTCCCTGCAACTTGGGGGCTTGCTGGATCCGGAACGAGCGATCTCATCGTAGCAGGCTCGTTAGGCGCAATAACCTCCCGGTCGTTGGGTTCGAGTTCTTCTCCCTCGGAGGCAGGCTTGCTTGACGCAACGCCGCTCAAGCCTTCTTGTATAGCGATAATTGCCGTCTGCCAGAAGGGTATCTCCCCTACGCCGGTCGTGGTCGCTTCGTCTCGATCCAGATCGTAGCCTGCGTCCCATATGCTCTGCTGATCGCTCAATTGCCCTTCTGGCTCGGTCGCTGCAGCTTCCTGGGTTTGCGGATCGGTGGTCTCAGATGCTACAGCGACAACTGAAGCGGTCTTAGCTTCTGCAGCATCAGATGCTGGTGTTTCGGCTGTTATAATCCCTTCATCGGTGGTTGTAGGCTCGGCCTCTGCAGACGTCGGCGTTTGCGCCTCGATCGATGCCGAAAGCGTCTCTGTTGACGAGACGCTCGATTGAGTTGAGCCGCCCTTTGCCGATCCCGCGACGGCGAAGGCTGATGCGGTCGATTCCTCCTCCACCGGCCCGGCGGCTGAGCTAGAGCTCGACGATGCGATCGGCCTTGCGGCCTTGGGCGTGGGATTTGCGGATTGGGCGGCATTCGAGATGGTGGAGGTCGCGCTTCTCTCGTCGCTGGAGATCTCGATCTCGGGGGCCTTGGCCTTCGCAGGAGCGCCAGAGGGGCTGCTCGCGGCAGGGCTGGACATTATTGTGATTATCGTATCGTTCGGAGATCTCGTCTCATCTGCCACCTGCAAGGGAGATATCTCTCGGTCCAATGCGAGGAAGGCCATTGCAGCGATCGAGCACGCGAGGAGCACGAAGAGGAGGGCCTTTCTGGAGGGATGATAGTGCAAGGCATGCAAAACGGCTTTCGATCTCCCTATCGAATCGATGATTGGGATCCCGGGTGCGAACATGATGCTTCGGGGCAGAGTTCTGCGCCGGGCGTAGGCGGTCGCCGATAGGGCGATCGCGAGCAGGGCCAAAATGCCCTGCAGCGGATATTGGAGCGCTTCCATGCCTGCGTAGATCAGGCCTCTCTCGGCCAGTATCAGCGCAAGCCCTGTCCCGAATGTGAATAGGGCCCTCTCCCTGCCTCCCAGATCGTACTTGGAGGGAAAGAGGGCGGATACTGTGGCGTAGCCGAGCACGAACGGTAGCACGATTGCGGCAGGCATCGCGAGGACGGATGAAGGGGCGAATATGAGCAGGGCAATTACCGCTGCAGCGAGCAGCATGATTAGCTTGATATCTCCGGGAAGGCTCTCCATTTGCTTCAAATGATCCCCCTAGCCACGTGGAGTACTAGTATCAGATGTATTATTAATCATACAATTTATAAAACCTTCCCCCGGAGGCGGGGCTTCCGGGGGTATGCGATAGCTGACGATGTATTGGCGAGCATGGCTTATTGCTATGGCCAAACAATCGCCAGGTTGCAGATGGCAGGGCTCTGCTTGGAGCCTTTGCCGGATTAGAATCCGCTGTTGGTCCTTGTCAGCTTCACCTGCTCCCAGTCCTCACCTCCAAATCCGCCGGTCTGGTTGATCAGCTGGAGCTCATCGTCCGATGTCACATTCATGACGAGCGTTCCCATGAGGCTTCCATTGCCCTTGGGCACGTCGGCCCATGCCATGTTGATGGCATCTCCATCGACTGCGCCATATGCCACGCACGTCCAGGTCGGATCACTATCCAATGACTCGCCATAAATCCAGACCTCATCTCCCACCTGAGTTATATAAAAATCTCCCTCAAGATTACAGGTCCAGTCCCCTGTCAGATCCAGCGCAAAAGCGGTGGAGCTGACGATCGCCACAAGGGCGATTAAGAATATCTTGCTCATGCCAGTCAGGCCTCCAAACCTTTACAATTATTGCTTTTCCAAGATACTTAAAGCTACCGTATATGGGACTCTACAGATCTAGGACCCAATAACTGTATGGCCCAATAATTATAAAATCATATGGATTACATTTCCCGGATTGTCAACATGGGGCTTTCGTAGGGGGCATCCATCTCTCAAGGCTCTAACTCGTGCCGCCTGCCATGCAGTCGGAGCATTCTCCCATGTAGTTCTCAATGAAGGGTTCGATGTGGATGGTGACGGTGGTCTCCGGATAGCGTGCTTTGATCTTCTTGGTGATTGCATCGGCGAGTCGATGTGCCTCCTCGACGGATAGGCCTCCGTCTACCAGGAGGTCGAAGTTGACGAAACGCTGGGATCCTGCCTTTCGGGTGCGCAGCTTATTGAATCCTTTGATCGCCGGGAACATGGAGGCTATGCATTGACGGATCACAGCCTCCTCTTCCGGCGGGAGGCTCGTGTCGAGCAGATCTCGTCCCGAGGCGAGCGTAAGGGCGAGAGCTGCCCTGATGATCAATAGGGCGACGAGGATTGCCGAGAATGGGTCGAGCCAGCCGAGGTAGACGTTGGGCGCAACGATCGCCCCGGTCCACATAAGGGCAAGGCCAGCCATCACCCCTGCCGAGGTGTAGACATCGGTTCGCAGATGCCAGGCGTCGGCTACGAGGGCGATCGATTCGGTCTCCCTTCCCACCTTGAATAGGTGGCGGGAGACTGCGATATTGGCAAGCGAGGAGAGGAGCATCACGCCAACACCCCAGCCGACTGACTCCATCGGCGCGGGATCTCTAAGCTTCTCTGTCGCCTCCAGGATTATCCAGCCGGCGGCGATGAAGATGAGAAGGGCTTCCAGAGTGCCAGAGATGTTCTCTACCTTGCCGTGGCCGAAGGGGTGTCCTCGGTCTGCCGGCTTTCCGGACGTCTTCACAGCCACAAAGGCGATGAGGGATGCGAGCAGGTCTACTGCGGAGTGGATGGCCTCGGAGATGACGGCAACCGAGCCGATGGTTGCCCCCACCGCCAGCTTGAGCAGTACCAGGGAGGCGTTCGATGCCACCGATAGCATTGCCGCTCTGGCCTTTCTCCGGTCCTTATCCTCATGGATTGCGGTCAACCGTCTGCCTCCGGTTCGACTGACTATCAGTCATTAATTCATATTTAGGCTTTCTCTTCGGGCCTCTATCCTCGGGGCAATGCATTCATGACTCTGCACTCGTGACCCTACGCCTTCTACACTTATATGATTGGGCTAATAACTTCACATCTCCGGCCCGGGTCGTGAACTCAGAATTGGTTGGAATTTCTCTGGCATTGATGAAGGCGATAACT
>CAZWDT010000022.1:0-42992 GCA_964632755.1 uncultured Methanotrichaceae archaeon | reverse complement strand
GGTCTAACCTGCCTTTGAAAAGGCAGGGATGCGGCCTGCTCTTTCTCCTCAAATTCCTCTTTCGCCATGACGATTGAGGAGCAGAGAGGCCAGGCATTCTCTGGCAAGTGGTTCCGCGCGGAAAATCCTCTAATTGTCGAGAACCTTTTTGGAATGATAACCTTTGGCAACGAGACCTTCTATATGGTAGATGAGGACGGCTACTTCGATGGGAGGATTATCTCGCCAACCGAGGTTGAAGTGGTCTATAGGGAGACCAGCCCAGAATTCGTGGTAATCTCCACATTCAGGTTCGTCAAGTCCTCTTGATCCATATCGAATTGAGAGAAACATTCGCTTCAAACCTATGTCGCCCTCATCGATACCTATGCAGGTGGAGAGGGGGTCCCTCTCTTTTAGAAAATTTTTTTATACCATGCCAATATAATATATCACGAGGTATAATTCATGAATAAGCGATGGATTCATTTGTATATTCTTGCGCTGTTGTTGGCCTCTCTCCCCTGCTGTGTATCAGCTGCGGAGGATGATGCCGATGCCTTGGATGAGGCAGACCCTCTTGTAACGGATCCGGAGGATGATATGACATACATCCTTCTGGGGCTTCAGGCCGATATAGATGGCTGCCTGAGAGATCTCGACTCTGCAGTTGCCGGCGCATCCTGGAAGCTGTCATCCACAGGGCTTGAGGGCGTTCGGGCGAGAGGGATCCTTGATAATCTGACTGCCCCCAATCCCAAGCTACAGGATGTTGTGACCATGGGACCGGAAGGCGTGATCCTGGCTGTTGAGCCATCGATCTACCAGAGCGCGGAAGGAGCTGACATCAGCGACCAGGAGCACATAATCAAGCTCATGCAGACCAGAAACCCAGTAATGAGCGCGATATTTCCGGCCGTGGAAGGCTTCGATGCGATCTCGATCGCCTATCCGGTCTTCTCCTCGTCGGGCGAGTTCCTCGGCGGGATCAGCGCCATCTTGGATCCAGCTGAGATGCTGGCCGATCTAGTGGAAACATGGGTTGATGGAACTGGTTTTGGGGTTACCATAACCGAGAAGGATGGCCCGATCCTCTACGATACCGATTTCAACCAGATCGGAAAGATGCCGGACGATCCCCTCTACCAGGACTATCCGGAGCTTCTTGAGCTCATCGAGCAGGTTATGGAGGAGCGCTTTGGAAGGGAAAGCTACTCCTTCCTCGACCCTGAAGAAAACCAAACGGTGAAAAAGGTTGCCTGCTGGACGACAACCGGCCTTCACGGAAGGGAATGGCGGGTGGCCATTACGAGGATGGTAGAGTAAAGAGGGCATGAAAAGCGTGGCTCTCCGCCGCTGAGGGGCGGGCAATCCCCTCAATCCCGCCCCTTCCTCTTCAGCTTGCCTTCCCCTCGATCCGCCAGAAGGTCGTGATCCGACGTAATTCGCAGCTGCTGCTTCTTTCCCCCACAATCGAAAACCCCCATAGGGACCCGGCCATAGATCCCCCGATCCTACTCCCGCAGCGAAACCGATATACCCCCCTCTCGCCCTCTATCCGCCAACAGCCCCTGAGGTCCGATCGCCTTGCCAAGAAGGAAGAAGAACCAAGCTCTACCAGATTCGCCGCCAGCTGCCCGAAGGCCCCTTCAATCAAGCGGAAAGGACGAGCTTGACCTCTCAAGCATGGAGAGCTGGCTCTGGGAGGCAGCGTGCGTCATCCGAGGGGCAACCGATGCCCCCAAGTTCAAGGACTTCATCCTGCCATTGATCTTTTTCAAGCGGCTCTCCGACGTCTTCGACGACGAGTTTGCGGCCCACGTCCGCGAGTACGGGGACAAGGAGACGGCCCGGGAGGGGCCATCTTCAGCTTAAGCTCTTCTCAGTTAGTGGAGATAAACAAGTGGGAGAAGCCCTTGCCCAATCCGGAAATGCTCTCTGACTTTGAACAGATGCCAGTGACCGAAGAGGGCTGCCTTAAGAGACAACTCAAAATCCAAAATAGATATAAACAATTTTAAGATTTTACATCAAAAACATCTCCAAAAGTTATATATGTTTAAACATCGTTAGTGAAAAACAGTGTAGAATACGCAATGGAAATCCAGTATCTAGGCATAACAGCCCATTCAGTCGGCAACATAGATCGTGCGGCTTATGGGCAATGCTATGCTTGATTTCCTTGGCGCGAGTGGTTATGCAGCAGTTCAGTGCTAAAGGAGAATTACTATGACAAATGAAAAAATAATGGCATCAGTGACGTTGAAGTCCCGAAGTGGCCTATCTATATATAAAGATATTAATAAGTTATCGCTAAGCAGGGTAGACGAATTTCGTCCGAAAGCCAGACAAGTGGATCAAGTCGTTAGCCAGCTCACTCAAGCAGGCTTTACTATCGAAGCACGAACGGAGGTCGGTGTTTCGTTCTCTGGTCCAAAAGACCTCTTCCAAACAGAATTCGACGTCACTATTCGTCGAAGGACGATGTCCTTACGCGAACCCAACATCCCAAAGAGAGAGATTTCATTTTATGAGGCCAGTCAATCTAGCTTCATGAGCCGAAAGATTGAGCCCCTAGCAGAATCTGTGCAACTTGCGATACCGGGCATTCCGTTCCACAACGATAGCCCGCCTGCACCTGACCCATCTTATTATTTCCTGGCCGTACTCAATGATGTCCCCGCTCAGCTTAACGTCGCCCCCGTACATGCAGCCGGAATAACTGGTAATGGTGTTCGTGTATCCATGGTTGACACTGGCTTTGTCACACGCATTGCCGAAACACATGTTTCTGGAGATGGCACTCACGTGACTGTTGATCACACAGTACGGCATGTTCAGGGAGTGTGGCTTGCCACCGATCCCGGACACACAGGGACGAATTACTTTACTGGTGGAAGCTTTGTGGGCAGCATGATTACGTTGGGAACTTCCCTTCCTGGAGCAGCAACAAATGTGCAGGTTGTTTATAGCTGCCTTCATCCCCACTATTTAGCCCAGAATTACAATGTTGATGACATCCGAGCGGTAGGTGGGCTGGACATCAATACTGACGAATTTGGTCATGGAACGGCTGAAGCCGCTAATGTTCTCGCGGTGGCACCGAATTGTACCTTCTCCTTTGTGAAGTATTCTGACGGTTCCTGGAATAACTTCCCACTTGCTGGTTTTCAAGCGGCGGTCCAGCATCAAAACCCAAACATTATCACCTGTAGTTGGGGAACGGCCGTAATTGATAATGCATTGCTGCTGGAGATAGCTAATGCCGTAGCCAATGGCATTGTCGTCATATTTTCAGCAGGAAACGGGCACACTGATGATCCGGGCTCTTATTACGCTAAAACGGTGACTCACCCGAACTTGATCTCCATTGGGGGTGCTTACCCAATACATGGGGGTGGGTTCCGCGCCTCGAATTATTCAAGCAGCTATGACAGTTTCATATATACCAATCCGCAGAGGCACTGTCCTGATGTAGTTGGTTTGGTCGGAGAAACGCCCCGAGCCTGCCTGATCATGTTGCCCACTGAGCCAAATAACTACATGGATCAGGACCTAGCAAGCTCTGGTGCTTTTCCCAATGGCGATAATACGGCCACCAACGACGGCTGGTGTGTCTGCAGCGGCACCTCGGCAGCAGCGCCGCAGATGGCCGGAGTAGCAGCTTTGTTATTACAGCAGCACAACAACCTGACACCGATGGCAGTTAAGAACATCTTGGAGAACTCGGCACGGGATGTTCAGACAGGTTCGAGCGCAAATGGCGACAGTGCCGACCCCGGCTGGGATGCCGCTACCGGCTTTGGCCTGATCGATGGACAAGCGGCAATCAATTATCTACAGGCAGGTAAATTTAGCCCCTACTGCCGTGATAGCGTGGAGGACAATGGAACCGAACCAGTGATTGCAAACCGGCTCTATGCCAGCCCAGACATCATTGTGCGGAACGAGCAGGTTGACGACCCGCAAGGAGAATTGGGACAAACAGCCAAGCACAATTATGATCTATGCGACCAAGTGGAGGACGGACAAGAAAATTATATTTACCTTCGCGTGCAAAACCGGGGCACGTTGACGGGCAACTGCACCGCCACCGTGTATTTCACGGATCCGGGCATGTTTGCTAATCCCGCAAGTTGGACCAATATCGGTCAGTTGACGGTTCCAAATCTTCTGCCGGGGGAGTTTCGCGTTGTTGGTCCAATCGAATGGCCGGATGCCCTGATTCCGAGCAGTGGGCATTATTGCCTGATCAGCATCCTTGACAGCCCTGGGGACCCCGCACCCGATTTGACAACCATCCATTCTCCGGATGACTTCACCAACATGGTGCGCAATAGCAACAACGTAGCCTGGAAGAATATTAGCGTGGAAGATGTTATTCCGGGAGGTTCATCTTCCTGGAGCTTTTATATGGAAGGACCGCAGGGCACAGGACACCAGGCTGATCTCAAAATTGATCTCAACAACTTGCCTCCTACTGCCACCGTTCTGGTCAAGGTGATCAAGCGATTGGCGGATACGGCCACCTTGGATCACATGACAGTCGCCGATCAGTCGCAACTCTACACAACGTTAAATCATCTTGGTGGAGTTGGTGAATTAGAAGGTATGGATCTGAAGTCCAACGAGAAAACCAAGGTGACGATTTATTACTCCATACCAGCGGGTACGCCGGCTGGGGCATACCCCATAGTTGCGACTCTGCGAATCGACGGAAACAATGTCGGCAGTTATACGAAGATCGTGAACGTATCCTTATTCGAATACGTGGGAAATAGGAGGAGCCTTGAAATTCATAAACGAGGATGTCCATGGGTTAAAAAGATGAGTCCATACAACAAAGTGCCTCTTGCCGATTTGGAGCAGGCTCGAAGACGTGGTTTTGACAATTGCGCCTTCTGCATCGGTGGTTCCTTGAAATAGGTGTTGAGGTAATCATCATATACCCTAAATGAAGCCAGATGGGGAAAGAGATGCTTCCCCCTGGCTTACCTCCCAAAGGATGTATGCAAATGGATTTTGTCTCGGACAAACCTAAGATTCTCATGGCCACAGTCTATGTCAAGTCAAGAAGCGGGCGATCAATTTTGCACGAGGGGAGAGATGCGCTAAATGACCATAGGCCGTATTTACCGTCGTCTGAAATAATGGACAAGGTTGCAGCTGAGCTTCAGCAGTTTGGTTTCAAGATTGAGGGAAAAGGGGTCACTTTATCGATCTCTGGTCCTCCTGAGCTCTTTGAGCAGTGTTGTGGCGTCCAAATATCGCTTGAAGAAAAAACTATATATTTGCCTGGAGAAGAAAAACCTGGAACGAAATTTATTTTTAAAAGCTCTCAACCCGTGATGCATATCCAAAAATTGCATGACTTTATTGATGGAATTGTGGTATCCACTCCGGGCATTCCACTTAAGAGTCACGGCTTGCTGAAATAATGAAAGAAGCATACTGGCAGAATCGCAGAAGACTCATGGAGATAGATTCAAGACCTGCTTATTGCAGGTGTGCCACATACATCATCTTTTTTGGATGCTATTTTTAGCTTTCATTGCAAAATAGCTAGCAATCTATAAACCAGCATGTATACGAAGATGTAGGCTCTCACCCTTTGTTCCAGACGATGACGTACTGGTTCAATCTCCTCATGTGATTTCAAGACATAAAATCCTCAAATGAGCACCGTATTTCCAGCTGTAGAGGGGTTTGATGCGATCTCGATTGCCTATCCGGTCTTCTCCCAGTCAGGCGAGATCATCGGCGGGATCAGCGCCACCCTGGATCCAGCAGTGATGCTAGAGGAGCTTGTGTGGCCCTGGATTGTGGGAACTGATTTTGGGATCACCATAACTGAGAAGGATGGCCCGATCCTCTACGCTATCGATTCAAGCCAGATCGGAAAGATGCCTGATAATCCCCTCTACCAGGACTATCCCGAGCTTCTCGAGCTTCTCAAACAGATGATGGAGGATCGCTTCGGAAATGGAGGCTATTCTTTCATCAATCCGGGAGAGAGCCAGACTGTGAGAAAGGTTTCCTACTGGACGACAGCCGGCCTTCACGGGAGGGAATGGCGGGTTGCGATAACTAAGGCGGTTTTGTAGGCTGCGCATACAAAGCCTGGCTTTCTATAGATTTGGGGCGGGCAAGTCCCGCCTCGATCCCATCCTTCTATCGAGCTTTCCTGACCAGCTAAAAGCCCATGGTCCGATGCAAATCCGAGCCCTTTCACTTCTTTCCGCAAGCCTCCATCGATATCTGGCCGCAAATCCCCCGAATCCCCCACATCCAGAAGCGAAACCGATATACCTTTCAGCTGCCTTCCATCCGCCAATCATCCCGAGGTCAGGTAGCCTTGCAAAGAAGGAAGAAAAACCAATCTCAGCCCAACTCGCAACCAGCAGCCCAAAGCCCCCTTCTAGCCAGCGGAAAGGAGGGAAAGGACGAGCTGGACCTCTCAAGCATGGAGAGCTGGCTCTGGGAGGCCGCTTGCGTCATCCGAGGGGCAACCGATGCTCCCAAGTTCAAGGACTTCATCCTCCCCCTGATCTTCTTCAAGCGCCTCTCTGATGTCTTCGACGACGAGTTTGCGGCCCACGTCCGGGATTACGGAGATGAGAAGACGGCCCGGGAGATCATAGAGGCAGACCTTGAGCATTCCCGAAAGAAGGGCACTGTCCCCATCATCCGCTTCTACATCCCGCAGGGCAAGAACTGGAACGCCGTTCGAAACCACGGAAAAGACGGCCTCGGCGAGTTTGCAACGTCAGCGCTTCGGGAGGCAGCATTGCTCAACCCCGACCTGTTAGGCGTTCTCGACATAAAGGACTACAACGAGCGCCAGAGCGGCCAGCGCACCCTCGACGACGACAGGCTCTCGAGCCTGATTGAGGTTCTGAGCACGCACCGCCTCGGCTTGAAGGATGTGGAGCCCGACCTCCTGGGCCGGGCCTACGAGTACCTCCTGCGGAAGTTCGCCGAGGGCCAGGGCCAGTCCGCGGGCGAGTTCTACACGCCGAGGGAAGTAGGAGAGCTAATAGCCCACCTGGTCGACCCCCGCCCCTACGCCGAGATCTACGATCCCGCCTGCGGCTCTGGGGGCCTCTTGATCAAGTCCCGGCTGCTCTACGAGAGGAAGAACCCGGAGGAGAGGAGCAAAGCGCCGAGGCTCTACGGCCAGGAGCTCAACCCCATCACGCTCGCCATGGCCAAGATGAATATGTTTCTCCACGACTTCCCAGACTCGCAGATCGCCATAGGCGACACGTTGCGAAGGCCCGCCTTCGGCCCCGAGGGCTCCATCCAACGGTTCGACTACGTTGTCGCTAACCCCATGTGGAACCAGAAGGGCTACACCCCCAGGTTCTACGAGAACGACGCCTACGACCGATTCGGGCACGGGACTCCCCCGGCCTCCTCTGCGGACTGGGGCTGGATCCAGCATATGCTCGCATCGCTTCGGGATGGCGGAAGGGCTGCGATCGTGCTTGATACGGGCGCGGTCTCCAGGGGCTCGGGCTCCCGGTCCTCGAACAAGGAGAAGCTCGTCAGATCCAGGCTCGTCGAGGAGGACCTAGTCGAGGGCGTAATCCTCCTCCCGGAGAACCTCTTCTACAACACGACGGCTTCGGGGATAATCCTGCTTCTTTCAAGGGGCAAGCCACCTGAGAGGAAGGGGCAGATCCTCCTCGTCAACGCCTCCAACCACTTCGTCAAGGAGAAGCCGAAGAACGTGCTCACGCCAGAGGCGATCTCGGCCGTGGCCGAGGTCTATCACCGCTGGGAGACCAGGGAGAAGCTCAGCCGGATCATCACGATGGATGAGGCCCGGGAGGCGGACTACAACCTCAGCCCCTCCCAGTTCGTGGAGGTGAACGATAGGGTGAAGCACCGGACCATCCCGGAGATACTGTCGGACCTCGAGCTTGCGCGGGCGGTGGTGTAAGCAGAGGATCGCCCCTAAAGAGGCCACCGAGCAGACTCGGTGGTAACTGTTATATCTTAGCTAGGCCATAATATATAGCCATGTTCGTCGAGTACATCCAGGCTGCTTTGGAGCGAGCACAATACAAGGTCATCGAAGACGAAGAGCCTTACTTTGCATCCGTCCCCGACCTTCCCGGCGTGTGGGCATCCGGCAAGACCGTTGAGGAATGCCGAAAGGAGCTTATCTCGGTGATCGAGGGCTGGGTGCTACTCCGGCTTAAGATGGGCCGATCGATTCCTCCAATAGGCGGGATAACCCTCAGGGTCTCCACGGAGCTGGCAAGCGTTGTCGAATAGATTTACTCCAGTATCTCGCCGAGATCTGGTCCGGCGGCTCCGAAAATTGGGATTTGAGGGCCCCTATCCCGGTAGTGATCACGAATATATGTTCCGAGGAGATCATTTTGTGCCCATTCCAAATCCCCACCGAAGGGAGATAGGCGTGAACCTTCTTGCCGAGATTCTAAAAGAGGCGGGAGTCTCTCGTGAAGAATGGCTTTCAGTCTGATGTACGATCTTCAAATATAATATTTTTATAATTAAAATCGATGTCACTGTCCTCAACATCGAGAACCGCCTGCTAGATGTGCTTTTCCGGGTTCTGGTGGAGGAACTGATAACGGGGGGGGCTCCAGGCGAGGCATTATGGTGCTCTTTCCGGTTGATTCATCCATAAATTAAGCTTGAAGGAAAACGGTAGCTAGAGAGCTTCGAGGTCGTCTCAAGAAAATGAGGAGGAAATTGATGTAAGGGGAGCTATGCCTTTGTGCTTTCCGAGATCAGGATCGATCCCGACCTCCTGGAAAGGGAGTTTCTGGGCCTTGCCGCCGCCCAGGGGATAAGCGGTATCGATGAGCTAAACGCCATCCTGGACAGGGCGGTGGAGCTGAAGGAGATGCTCAAGTTCCCTGAGAGGGTGGCAAAGGTTGCGAGGTTCATTGCCCCAGCACTTCATGGAGAATGTGGAACCCATGGGCTTCAAGGCCTTCCTGGTGGCTGTTGACCGGGCTGCATGCGCCGCCTACAAGGAGGAGCTGGACCGGCATCTTCCGCCCGAGTACTCCCAGGTTGTCTACTCCTCCGCCCACAACGACGGCATGGAGATGAAGCGGTACTATCTGAGCGACGATCAGGAGAAGAAGGTCCGCCAGGACTTCACCAAGAAGGATTCCCTCCCAAAGATCTTGATCGTCACCCAGAAGCTCCTCACAGGCTTCGATGCCCCCATCCTCTACTGCATGTACCTCGACAATCTCTCTTGCCGGCCGCCTGACCCTGAACTCCCAGCTCATGGAGATGCCGAAGGCCATTGGCGAGTTCGTGATAGTGCACGAGATGGTCCACATGCTTGCGCCAAACCACGGGCGGGTCTTCAAGAGCTTCCTTGACGCATATCTCCCTGACTGGAGGGAGAGAGAGTCCTTGCTGAGGAAGTACGAAATCTATTTTGAAGAGATACGATGTCCATAGTTAGCGCAAGGATCGGAATAGCCTTAAAAAATCTCAATCAGTTGATAGCTCTTGCGACTGGAAAAAGTATTTCATCTCTTAAGGCAATATTTGAACCATGAAGATGGTTTGGATTTCTGGCATCCTTCTGCTGGTTTCGCTGATGTCGGCGGCATCTAGCCAGCAAACTGCTGAAGAGTGGTTCGATGAAGGCCTTGCTTTCGCGGACCTCAGCAACTACACCGAGGCAATCCTATGCTTCGATGAGGCCACCAGGATAGAGCTAAACTATGTCGATGCTTGGAACGACAAAGGCAATGCTTACGCTGAACTCGGCAACTACACTGAGGCCCACAGATGCTATGATGAGGCCATAAGGATAAAGCCGGACTTTGCCATGGCTTGGTACAACAAAGGCGTAGCTTACGGTGAACTCGGCAACTACACTGAAGCTTTCAAGTATTATGACGAAGCTACAAGGATAGATCCGGACTATGCCGATGCTTGGATCAATAAAGGCGTTGCTTATAGGGTCCAGGGATACAACGCCGAGGCGATTCGATGCTACGATGAAGCTATCAGGATAAATCCGGACGAGGCCGATGCTTGGTACAACAAAGGCAATGCTTACTCTGACATGGGCAACCTCACCGAGGCCATCAGATGCTATAACGAGGCCATCAGGATAAACCCGGACTATGCCGATGCTTGGAACAACAAAGGCCTTGATCACTCTGACATGGACAACTACACCGAGGCTCTCAGATGCTATAACGAGGCCATCAGAATCAATCCGGACTATGCTGTCGCCTGGTACACCAAAGGCGAAGTTCTCAGAGCAATCGGCCAAGATGCCGAGGCCGATGCAGCCAACGCCCGGGCGCGGGAGCTGGGGATGGGGGCGCCCGGCGCAGGGCCGCAATTGTAATGCGGCGGCCCAAGATGGCCTGCTGGCGGGGGAGGCTGGCAGGCCGTATGTAAGGAGGATATAGGAGGATGAATCATATGGACGATTCCCAGTTCATTAGAGTGCTTGGAATAAAGAGCACGATGCTGAAAGTGTTGGACTTCTTGATGGATAACGAGTCTTTCGACTACTCGAAAACCGAGATAGCCGCGGGAACGGGACTGAGCAGGGCTACCTTGTTCAAGGTGTGGCCGAGGCTGGAGGCGTTGGCCCTCGTAATGGCCACGAGGACTATAGGGCAGGCCAAGATGTACAGGCTGAATAAGGAAAATCCCATTGTGAAGAAGCTCATGGAGCTAGACGATCTGATCTCAGAGTACTATGCTCTGAAACAGTGTGACCCAGGGGCGGGCTCGCCAAAAAACGACGTCATGGAGGTCGCAGCGTCTGGGCGAGATCTGATCAGGGCAATAGCAAATTATGAGAACGATCCCGAGGGGCAAAAGGACGGACAAGCCGAAGAGCTGCTACCGCTATAACGATCGCCACCCAGCCACCTAAGATAATACGGGCAAGAGATCCAGGCCCCCAAGAGGCTCAGGCCCTTTGCCGACCTTAAGTATTTCGGAAATATGATATTATCTGCCCCATATCATAAGATCCGAGAAGTTTAACGAATCTTTCGGACGATAGAAGGGGCCCTGAAGGCCCCCAGCATCCGCCCCGTGCCTATGTGGACAATTTAACGCCCGGACCGGGATTCGAACCCGGGTCGAAGCCTCGACAGGGCTTCATGATAGGCCTCTACACTATCCGGACATCTCAGATCCCGCCTCCCAGATTCGAACCGGGGACATCGCGGTGACTGCGCGTAGCACCATTCCGGTGCGAAACATACTACAGCCGCGCACTCTACCAGGCTGAGTTAAGGCGGGCCTCGCGATCAGAGGCTCTCCTAATACTTAGAGTTTTCGACCGAACCGCCATCCCTGCCCCTGAAAAGAGATAAATAACCGTTCGGTTCAGCAAAGTAAGATGGATCCAATTCCGGTGGTATTATGCTCGTAGGCCTGATTTCCGATTCGCATGACAACTTCGCCGACCTCTTGAGATGCCTCAGGATATTCCAGGATCGTGACGTAGAGCTGATACTTCATGCAGGCGACATGACGGCTTCAGGTATGTGCTATGCATTTCAAGGCATTGATTCGAAGATAAAGCTCGTCTTTGGGAACAACGACGGCGACCGCTTCTCCCTCATCCGTGACTTCCAGGGCGTCGGAGGCGAGTACCTGGGCGACTTCGGCGAAGTGGAGGCAGACGGCCTTAGAATTGCCCTTCTCCACGGAACCTACGAGCCGATCGTGCGTGCGCTTGCCGGATCCGGCGAGTTCGACGTGGTCGTAAGAGGCCATACCCATAACTACTCGGTGGAGCGAGAGAAATCGCTCCTCATCAATCCAGGGGAGGTCTGGGGCCACTTCACAGGGTGGAAGACCGCAGCCATCCTCGACACGGACTCCCTCGATGTGGAGAGGATCGACCTCGGGCGCGAGCCGTCCATCAGACAGATCCTGGGGATGGGCGGATGAGCCTGGAGGGAGTCTGGGCAGATCCGCTCGGATGCTCCATCCTCCTGGAGCGGACCAATTGCACGGTCCATCGAGTCCTCCTCTCCCCCGATCCCCCGGAGAGGACATCGATCGTGGCTTGCGAGATCCTCGGCCACCTCCAGGGCGGCCCTCGCCCGATGGCAGAGCCGGACCTCTCGGGCCTCTCGTCCTTCCAGAAAGATGTCTTCGAGGTCGTGATGGGAATAGATAGAGGAGAGACGATGACCTATGGGGATGTCGCCCGCAAAGTCGGACGCGCCGGGGAATCGAGGGCTGTGGGAGGAGCGCTCTCTAAAAATCCCCTCCCCCTGCTGATCCCATGCCACAGGGTGGTATCGAAGCGAGGCCTTGGCGGCTACATCTATGGCGATGCGATGAAGGAGCGCATCCTTGCACTGGAGAGAACGGTGGTTTGACCTCGCCTCACTTCATTTCATGTGCTGCCATGGCATGCTTCAGGTTGATCGTGAGCTCGCCGATGTTCTGTATGTAGTCGAGCATCCTCTCAACGCTGCTCGAGACTACGAGGCGCACCATCAGCTCGACCTTGTCCGCCGCATTGCTCCCGTTCGTGATGGCAATCGTGCTCATCCGGATCTCGCTTACCCGGTCTATGATCTCGTTTGCCTTATCCGAGTCCTGATGGAGCAGCGTTGTGAACGACTCGTCGACTAGGGCGCTGAAGAGCTCATCGAGCCGGCGCAACTCGTCGACCATCTCCTGCGGCAACACAATCTCGGATCCCACGGCCACCTCGGCGATCCTATAGGCGTGATCCGCCATCCTCTCGAAGTTGGAGGCAGCCTGGGCGTAGTAGCGCGCGGTCACTGGATCGAGCGCCTCCTTTTTGATGAAGCCGCTTCTCAGGATCTCCGTGAACTGCCTGGATATCAACAGGTTCAGCCGGTCGACGTCGTCGTCCCTCTGGATGACGTCCAATGCAAGCTCCTTGTTGTTCTCCACAAGGGCGAGCATCGCATCCTGGATCATGGACTTGACAACGGTCTTGATCCTCCTTAGAGCCCTCTCGGCCTGGAGCTCTTCTGAACTCAGAAGATCCTGGATAAGCACCTTGTTGCTCGTCTCCTCGAGGATCTCCGGGCCGATCAGCTTCTGCACGAGCTGGTGGACGTCCTTCTTCTGGGCGGAGGACATATGGGAGGACGTCACCTCGATCGTGCGAAATCCTGAGAGGTAGCATGCGATCAGATCCCTTACGAGGGGATCGCCTGCCTTCGAGCCTATGTCGAGCCTCATCGTGAGATCCCTCTCAGACCTGTCCGGGGTGAGGGTGAGCGACCCGTTGTCGCTCTGATTGATGTAGATGATCGATCCGGCTTCGATTCCGTTCTTGGTCGCCCAGCCCTTAGGCAGGGAGACTATGAAGGTGGACTTGCCGGTCCTCTGGACCTTTCTCGTCTCCATGATGATCAGTCGTTGTCGTTATTGGATCTGCAAACTCGGCTGGCTTGGGGGATCTATCTTTGATTGAGCGTTCAGTTCAGGTGCTCTCTTACGCCCTGGATCATATATATTATGCTCTCGCATATATTGCATATGTGGTCGCCGATGCGCTCCAGATGCCTGTTTGCCATGAGCAGTGCTGTTGCGTCGTTCACCAGCATGGGATTTTCCACCATTATAGCAAAGAGCCTATCCCGGACCTTAACATAGAGGTTGTCTATCTCATAATCGCGCTTGGTGGCCTCCCTTGCCACCTCGGCGTTGTTCTCTATAATCGCCCTGACTGCTTCGTGAAGCATATCCCTTGTGATCGCAGCCATTATAGGCAGGTTCTCCAGCCTCTTCACTGTAACCATTCCCTGGTTCTGCACGGGTATGCGGGCGATATCAACTGCCAGGTCCCCAATTCTCTCGAGGTCAATCCCTATCTTGATTACGGCGATTATCAGGCGGAGATCCTTTGCCATCGGCTGCTGCAAGGCCAAGAGCTCCATGCATCTCGACTCCACCTTGAGGTTCAGCTCGTCCACCGCCTGGTCCATCTTGATGATCTCCCTGGCCTTGACGGAATCGAACTCCTTCAGGGCCTCGATGGACCCGCCAATGGCTATATCCACCCGGTTGGCAAGCTCTCTCGTGTCGCTCACCAACTCATCCAGCTCCCTATGATAACGCGCTCTGTATGGGTTCATCTCCCCACCCCAACCGACATTAGCCGAACCTTCCCGTGATGTAGTCCTCGGTGCTCTTCTCGCAGGGATTCTCGAAGATCTCCTTGGTCCTTCCCACCTCAAGCATCTCCCCCAGGAGGAAGAAGGCGGTATATTCCGATACCCTGGCCGCCTGCTGCATATTGTGGGTTACGATGATCTGGGTGTACTCACTTCTGAGCTCATCCATGAGCCCCTCGATCTTGGAGGTCGATATAGGGTCGAGCGCGCTGCATGGCTCGTCGAAGAGTATCACTTCAGGCCTCATGGCGAGCGTCCTTGCGATGCAGAGCCTTTGCTGCTGGCCCCCGCTCAGCCCCATTGCCGGGGAGGCCAACCTATCGCTGACCTCCTCCCAGAGGGCAGCATCGTTCAAGCTCCTCTCCACGATCTTGTCGACGTTGGACATGCCGTGAATTCGAGGACCATATGCTATGTTATCGAAGATGGACATGGGAAAGGGATTCGGCTTCTGGAAGACCATGCCTATGCTCTTCCTCAGCTCAACCACATCCACATCTTTATCGTATATGTTCTTATTGTCATAGAGAACCTCCCCTTCGATGCGGGCGATATCTATAAGGTCGTTCATCCTGTTCAAGCATCGGATGAAGGTCGACTTGCCGCATCCTGAGGGACCGATGAGGGCGGTGATCGTGCTCTCTGGAATGCCCAATGAGACGCCCTTCAGCGCATGAGTGCTGCCATACCAGAGGTTCAGGTTCCTTGACTCGATCTTATAGCTCAATGGACCACCTTAAATGAGATCGGATTGGGTTATCAGATCCCTGAGATGCCCCGATCTCCAAGAGAAGCTCTCCTTGCGGGATCATCATATCTGCATCAATCAATCCCAGATCACTATTTAGCATTTTCCTATATAGTCTATTTTCTAGGGAGGCCCTCCCATTTAGTTCTACGGTAGCTGGGCCTCGCCGGATCGTCGTAGATAGGAATATATTCCTCTCCGACGCCCATTCGGGGAATGCTACCAGATATCCTTGTACCCTTTCTGGCCATATCCCTTGCAGAACTCGGCGACAAGACCCAGCTCTCCATCCTCCTGCTCTCGGTGAAGACGAAGGATCATTTGAGGCTGCTGGCCGGGGTTATGCTTGCCTTCCTTCTGGTCGATGGAGCAGCTATCGTTGCAGGCTCCTGGGCGACGACCATAATCTCAGTCGATCTCCTTCGGAAAGCCTCCGGCCTACTCTTCATGCTCTTCGGGCTGCTAATACTGCGAGATCTCGACAAGTCCGAGGAAGATGGGGACGATTGCCTGAATCGAAGCCCCTTTGTCTCAGGCTTTGCCCTCATATTCCTTGCCGAGTGGGGGGACAAGACCCAGCTTGCATCCGCCCTCTTCGCCACACAGTACAACCCCTGGCTGGTCTTTGCAGGGACGATTGCAGCCCTCGCCCTCCTCTCGGGAACGGCGATATACCTGGGCCAGGCGATCCTAGCGAGGGTTGAGAAACGATTGGTGAGCAAAGCAGCAGCAGTAGTATTCGTTTTGATGGGGCTCTACCTACTCATCCCATATCCTGGGTGAGCTGACGTATCGAATAGCAGGGCATAATTGCCTGGGGCAAGGAAAGGACGAGGGGGGGGGGCCGAGGCCCTTCCCTCCGATCTATCTCGAATCTCTCCGATCGATCTCAAGAGCACTTCGATCGATCTCAGAAGCCTGTCGTAATGGAGATGCTTCCGCCCTGGCCGGTCACGGTGGTCGATCCGACGCTGCCCGAGTAGCTGCTGCTCATGCCTCCGTAGCTGCCAAAGCTCTGGTGGCTGACCATGGGCCCGCTGCTCCCATACCATCCAGGCCCCCATGGATTGCTGCCCGATCCCGGAATGGGGGAATACCCTGAGCCCCAGCCGCCGTAGACGTAGATGTAGAGGTAGTTGCTCCAGCCGTTGCAGTAGTACTGCATGATATGCCAGCCCGGCGTGTTGCCGTTGAACCACATCTTCCGCCATCCAGGCGAGGCATAGCCATAGTTATCCACATTCAACCAGCCTTGGGGATACCATTCATAGAACCATACCTGGCCATAGCCCTTAATATTGAGCCACATGGGAAGCCATCCGTTGAACGAACAGCTCGTCACTGTGACTGGAACATTGGGGCTGTATAGCCTGTTGGGGGATCCAATGCCTGGTGGCAGGACCATTCTGGAGATTCCAGGGTCTCCGTAGGTGGAATACGCCATCGCACCGCCGCTTCCTCCCCCCATGGCAGTGGGATCGGAGACCATCATCATCATCCTCTCTCCTCCCTCCCCTGTTGGGGGGGCCTGCGCAGCCAAGGATGTCGACTCCTGTGGGATCTGCAGCCCTAAAAGGTCCGGATTGTTTGGAGCAATCGGGGCAGGAGCTCCAGCGGGGGCGCTTGTAGAATATTGCATCGACCCACCGAAGGGATCGGGATCATCGTTCATGATGCCGGGATAGCCGTCCGGGTAGCCGAAGCCCGAGCCAGGATCCATCCAGGGATCAAAGCCATCCATCGGACCCTCGGCCGAGGCCGAAAGGATGGTCAAGGCCATCAGGATCAATATGTATATCGCTCTCATCTCTTCTCAACCTCTTCTCTTATGGCGAGTTCTAATCTATCTTTATGGGGTCGCTATTGGTTAAAAGGATATCTTTCATGTGAGGATCAGATCGGCCTATGGATGTCTTCTAGGAACTTTTAGGAAGCAGATTATCAATAAGATGAATATATTTATTTATATGTGATATGGTGCGCCCTTTGATCTAGGTCGCCCGAAGAGGCATAACCTCGTAGATCACGAGCCATCCCATTCATTCGATCTATCCAATACCGGGATCTTCGGCAAGTTATAATAGATGCGGCCGACATAATTTGCATGGGGAACGATTGCGGCGTCCCGGGGGAGGATCGCCATGTTGGATAAGAAGGCCGAGATCAAGGTATCTGGGATGACATGCGCCACCTGCGCTGCGACTATCGAGTCCGCCTTGAAGCGGAAGGAGGGCGTCTTGCAAGCCCAGGTGAACCTGGGATCCGAAACCGCCCAGGTGGAGTACGACGCAACGAGGGTTGTACTCGCCGAGCTGGAGGATGCTGTGAGGGAGGCCGGATATGAGGTTGAGGAGGACCGCGCAACCATAAACGTGGGTGGAATGGTCTGTGCCACATGCGTCTCCACTATAGAGGAGGCCTTGAGCGATCTCGACGGCGTCTACGAGGTCAGGGTCAACCTTGCAGCTGAGAAGGCCTACGTCACCTACAATTCGAGGGTGGTCACCCTGACCGAGATGAGAAAGGCCATAGAGGACGCCGGCTATGATTACCTGGGCCTTGAGGGCGAGGAAGGCCGAAATGCCGAGGTTCGGGGGAAGGATCTTTTGGAGAAGAAGAAGCGAAAGATCATCATCGGCACCCTTTCAAGCGCCCTTCTGATGGCGATGATGCATCTGCCAGCCGGCCACCTTCTGCCAATTCCAATGGACCTCGCAATGATCGCCATTGCTGCGCCAGCATTCGTCTACATCAGCAAACCCATATTCCAAGCTGCATTGAGGGCTCTTAAAAACGGCAACCTGAACATGGACGTAATGTACTCCATTGGCATGGGCACGGCCTTCGCATCGAGCCTCTTTGCGACATTTGGCATTGCTCTATCCAAGGAGTTCATCCTCTACGATACAGCGGTCATGCTGGCGACGTTTCTCACTCTTGGAAGGTATCTGGAGGCGAGGGCAAAGGGTCGCACCTCTGAAGCCATCAAGAAGCTGATGGGCCTCTCCCCGAGGACGGCAACCCTCGTCGAGGATGGCCAGGAGAAGGAGATCCCTATCGAGGAGGTTCGGGAGGGGCAGATCGTATTAGTTAGGCCTGGGGGGAGGATTCCAACCGATGGTGAGGTCGTCGATGGTGTAAGCTACGTCGACGAGTCAATGATAACCGGCGAAGCGATCCCAGTCCAGAAGAGCGCGGGCTCTAAGGTGGTTGGCGGAACCCTCAACGTGAACAGCGCAATTGGCTTTCGGGCGACGAAGGTGGGCAAAGAGACCGTGCTTGCCCAGATCATAGCCCTTGTGGATCGGGCTCAATCGAGCCGACCGCCTATCCAGAGGATCGCGGACAGGGCTGTTGGCTACTTCATCCCCGTCGTTCTGGGAATAGCCTTCGGCTCGTTTGCATTCTGGTATCTGCTCCTCGGCCAGACCCTCCTCTTCGCCATAACAACGATGATCTCCGTCTTGGTAGTGGCCTGTCCTTGTGCGCTAGGCCTTGCCACCCCAACAGCAGTTACTGTGGGCATTGGAAGAGCAGCCCAGCTCGGTGTGCTGATCAAGAGCGGTAGAGCCCTTGAGGTATCGGAGAGGATTTCGACGGTCGTCTTCGACAAGACCGGGACGCTGACCTTGGGCTGGCCGGAGGTGACCGACCTCTACCCGTCCGGGCCGGAGGGCCGAGTGCTCCTCGCCCTTGCCGCAAGCGTCGAGCGCCTCTCGGAGCACCCACTCGGCGAGGCCCTCGTAAGAAGGGCAAGGTCTGAGGGAATCGAGCTCTCGGAGGCAGACGGCTTTTCTGCGATCCCCGGAAAAGGGGTTAGGGCGCGGGTGGAGGAGAGGGATGTGGCAGCTGGAAATCGCTCTTTCCTCGTCGATCTGGGCATCGATATCCCGGACGATCTGTCAAAGAAGGCCTTTGCTATGGAGGAAAGGGGAAGGACCGCGATCTTCGTTGCCAGAGAGGGCAAGGCGCTCGGGGTTGCGGGGATAGCCGATATGGTGAAGCCGAGGGCGGACTCTGCCGTCCGAGAGCTCAACGAGATGGGACTTGACGTTGTCATGATCACAGGCGACAATCCTCGAAGCGCTGATGCGGTCGCCCGCGAGATAGGCATAGACCAGGTCTACGCTGAGGTGCTCCCCCAGGAGAAAGCCTCCAAGGTCGGTCGGCTCCAGGAGGAAGGCCGGATCGTTGCCTTCGTTGGAGACGGCATCAACGATGCGCCTGCCCTCGCCCAGGCAGACCTCGGCATAGCAATAGGCTCGGGGACCGACGTTGCAATGGAAGCAGGCGAGATGGTGCTCATGAGAGACGATCCTATGGACGTGGTTGTTGCAATCCAGCTCTCCAGAAAGGTGATCTCCAGGATTAAGCTGAACATCTTCTGGGCCTTCGCCTACAACGCAACCCTCATCCCGATAGCAGCTGGAGCTCTCTATCCATCGATGGGCCTCTCCTTTCGCCCGGAGCTTGCGGGACTCGCAATGGCTGCAAGCTCAGTCACGGTCGTTACCCTCTCCCTTATGCTGAAGGGGTACGTGCCTCCGGCAAGGAGGATTGAACTCTCGGGAGGTGATATATGATGGCAATAGATCCAGTATGCAAGATGGTTGTGGACGAGGCCAAGGCCAGGTTCATAAGCGAGTACAAGGGAGAGAAGTACTACTTCTGTGCTCCCGGCTGCAAGAAGGCATTCGAGAAGGATCCGACGAAGTACCTCTAGAGGATATGGGTGTTCTTAATGGCGAGGAGATTCGACCTTATTGTCATAGGCTCGGGGGCGGGGATGAACGTCGCTGCCCAAGCAGTCCAGGAGGGGATGAGCGTAGCTCTCCTGGAGCATGGAGAGATCGGGGGAACGTGCCTTAATGTCGGCTGCATCCCATCGAAGATGCTCATATACCCGGCCGAAGTGATCAGGATGCTCGAGGATGCGAGGCCCTTGGGAATAGAGGGCGCAATCACCAAGGTTGACTTCTCCAGGATCATGGGACGGATGAGGCACTTCATTGAGGAAGAGCGCCGGGGAATGGAGGAAGCAGTGCTTGGCACCGACAACCTGGAATGGTTCAGGGGGACTGGCAAGTTCATCGGCGATCATCAATTGAAGGTCGGCGACCAGGAGATCATAGCGGAGAAGATCGTGATCGCCTCCGGCGCGAGAGCAGAGATCCCGCCCCTTCCCGGACTCAAGGAGGCGGGTTATCTGGACAACGTCTCCGTCCTCTCGCTCGACCACCTGCCAGAGAGCCTGCTGATCCTCGGCGGGGGCTTCATAGGCTGCGAGCTTGGCCACTTCTTCTCGGCCTTGGGGTCGAGGGTCACCATAATCGGGAGAAGCCCGATTCTTCTCAAGGGGGAGGACCCGGAGATCTCAGAGCGTGCGACGAAGGCCATCGGAGGATACGCCAATATCGATGTCAGGACGAACCACGAGGTCAGAAGGGTTGAGGTAGGGGGGGAGAGCAAGGTCGTCTGGGCGCTCGACCGCTCCATGGGCAAGGAGCGCCGCTTCGAGGGAGAGAAGATCTTGGTTGCGCTTGGGCGGCGGTCCAACTCGGATAGGCTGGAACCTGAGAAGGGCGGGATCGAGACGGACGACCGGGGATGGATCGTGGTCGACGAGCACCTGGAGACCACGAATCCCGGAATATGGGCTCTAGGAGATGCGCTTGGCAGGCAGATGTATAGGCATACGGCAAACTACGAGGCATCTGTCGTGTGGAATAACGCGTTTTCCGACGAGTTGGTCGAGGTCGACTATCATGCCGTCCCCCATGCCGTCTTCACCCATCCAATGATAGCAGGGGTTGGGATGACCGAGCCTCAGGCAAGGCAGGCAGGCCACGATCTCTTGATAGGCAAATCGAGATACATCGATGTGGCGAAGGGCTACGCCATGGCCGAGGAGGGCTTCGTCAAGGTAATCGTCGATGCCTTGGATGGAACGATCCTCGGCTGCCATATCATGGGAAGCTCCGCTCCGGAGCTCGTCCAGCAGGTTACTTATATCATGAACGCCGAGGACCATTCGTACTTGCCTGTCGCCAGGTCCCAAGTCATCCATCCCTCGATCAGCGAGGTCTTGGTACGGGCCCTCGGAAGCCTGGCCCCCTGATCGAATCGGCCTATCGAGAGTGGCTAAGGGATCCCCTCCAAACCTATTTATAGGCGATTTACCTCTCTTTCGCAGAATGTCCGACACCAGCATCTATGTGGTGAAGACAACCGCCAATCAGGAGCGTTCGGTAGCCAACCTTATCGCCCAGATATCACGCAAAGATAAGCACGATATTAGGGCACTCTTGGTGCCGGACGTGCTCAAGGGATACGTGCTGGTGGAGGCCACCGCACCTGAGATTGTGGACCAGGCCATCCAGGGAGTACCCCATGCAAGATCCGTGATCAAGGGGGCTTCCAGCTTCGAGGAGGTTGAGCACTTTCTCACCCCCAAGCCGGCCGTGGTCGGAATTACGGAGGGTGCGGTAGTCGAGCTGATCTCTGGGCCGTTCAAAGGTGAGATGGCAAGGGTAAAGCGAGTCGACATCGCCAAGGAGGAGATAACCGTGGAGCTCTTCGAGGCTATGGTGCCTATACCCATAACAATCAGGGGAGACCACGTGCGAGTTCTCAGCAAGGACGAGGTTTAGAGGTGAGCAATATTGGCTAGCATGGTTGAGGCATTGGTTGCCGGCGGAAAGGCGAGCGCTGGTCCGCCGTTGGGACCGGCCCTGGGGCCACTGGGCGTGAACGTCGCACAGGTAGTGGCCAAGATCAATGAGATGACGAAGGACCTAAACGGTATGCAGGTCCCTGTGAAGGTGACGGTCAAGAGCAGAACGGAGTTCGAGGTCGAGGTTGGAACACCGCCGACATCTGCCCTCATCCTTAAGGAGGCAGGCATCGACAAGGGATGCGGCGACGCTTCCTTCGTTGGAGAGGTCACGATGGACCAGGTGGTAAAGATCGTGGAGATCAAGAGGAAGAGCCTTCTCTCCAAGTCCATCAAGGGAGCTGTGAGGGAGGTCGTTGGAACCTGCGGCTCGTTGGGCATAACGGTCGACGGCTTGAGCTCCAAGGATGCCCAGCGCGCTGTGCTGGAGGGCAAGTACGACGACCTCTTGGCATGACCAAAAGGTTGATATATAGAGTTAGGGAGCTGTGGAAAGCCTTCTTTTAGGGTGACCGTAGTAGACCGGTGAGGTCGCCGACTACGGGGGAATTGAGATGAATAAGATAAAGCAAGCTGTCAAGGAGGCGCTCGCGGAAGCACCGTCGAGGAAGTTCAGGGAGAGCGTCGATCTGGCAATAAATCTACATAATATCGACATGAGCCAGCCAGCCAACCGCGTGGATGTGGAGATCATACTTCCCCACGGGAGGGGCGAGGTCGCAAAGATTGCGGTATTCGCCGCCGGGGAGACAGCCCTGCTGGCAAAGGGCGCCGGAGCAGATATGGTCATAGCTCCAGAGGAGATCAAGGCGATGGGCGAGGACAAGAGACAAGCGAGGAAGGTGGCAGAGGAGTTCGAGTTCTTCATCGCCGAGACCCAATACATGCCAAGCATTGGAAAGAGCCTCGGGCCCATCTTGGGCAAGAGGGGCAAGATGCCCACTCCGCTTCCTCCAACTGGCGATGTCACGGCCATGATCAATCGGCTGAGAAACCTGGTGAGGATCAGATCCAAGGACAAGAGCACATTCCACTTCCGCGTGGGAAGGGCGGACATGGATGAGTTGCAGCTTGCGGAGAACATCGAGTCCGTGGTGACCAAGCTTGAGCAGACCCTGAAGGATGGACGGCAAAACCTCAAGTCGGTCTTCGTTAAGACGACCATGGGACCTGCTATTAGGGTGGTTTAGATGGCATCAGAGGCAATTCTTCGAGTGCCAGAGTGGAAGGTGAAAGAGGTCGACGAGCTGGTCGAGAAGATCGGCCAGAGTCCCGTGGTGGGCTTGGTTGGCATCAGGGAGATCCCGGCGAGCAACATACAGAATATCAGGGCCGATATGAGGGCCTCGGTCGAGATCCGTGTTGTCAGGAATAACATCGCCCGTCGTGCGCTGAAGAAGGCTGGCGCGGATATCGGGGCGCTCGCCGACCATATACAGGACCAGATCGCAATGATCTTCTCCGAGACAAACCCCTTCCGGCTTAAAAAGGCTCTCGATGATACCAAGCGGCCCATGCCGATCAAAGCTGGCAGCCGCTCCCCGAAGGAGATAGTCGTGGAGGCTGGAGAAACGTCCTTCTCCCCGGGACCCATGGTGGGCAAGCTTCAGACGGCGGGCATTCCCGCTGCAATAAAGGGCGGCAAGGTCTTCATCAATCAGAGGACGGTCCTCGCCAAGGAGGGAGAGGTAGTCTCCCCTCGAATGGCCGAGATCCTTCAGACGATGGAGATCTACCCTCGTGATGTGGGGCTGGAGCTTCTGGCCATCTACGAGGGCGGACTCATATATCTCAAGGAAGAGCTTAGCGTCGACGTGGCGGCGATAATTGGCGAGATGGCCGTGGCATCTGCAAAGGCATTCGGCCTTGCCATGGAGATCGGCTACGCCACGCCACAGACGGTTGGGCCCCTCCTGCAGACGGCCCAGGCCAAGGCCTGGTCACTGGTGGCTGAGGCGGCAATACCTGTTCCCGGCAGCATGACGATTGTGATCGTCAAGGCAGCGGCAAACGCCGCGGCGGTAATGGCTGCGACGGGCAAGGCAGAAGAGGCTCTTGCGACGACATCCGCGGAAGAGGTTGTTGAAGAAGAGGAGGAGAAGGAAGAGGAGGACATGGCTGCAGGGCTTGGTTCTCTATTTGGATGATCCTATGAGGTGAATTAAGATGGAATACGTATATGCAGCATTGATGCTTCACAGTTCCGGCAAGGGCGTGAGCGAGGAAGGAATCAGGACAGTACTGGATGCAGCTGGCATCACAGCGGATGAGGTCAGGATAAAGGCCCTAGTCTCCGCCCTTGAGGGTGTTGACATCGACAAGGTCCTCTCCCAGGCCTCGGCCATGCCCGTGTCAGTCACCGCAGCACCCGCTGCTGCGGGAGGAGCGGCTCTGGCACCTGCCGCAGCCGAGGAAGTCGAGGAGGAGACAAAGGAAGAGGCCGAGGAGAGCGGAATGGAGGGCCTCGGAGCCCTATTCGGCTGAAAAGAGACTTCAGGGGTGCGGGACGCACCCCTCCCATACATTTTCCTCTTCCCCGCTCTGGGGTAAATTTCTACCTAGCAAATCTGCCATTCCACCCAGCGAGCCTGCCCAGGGTGGTCACAGAACGACGAGAGAACGCTTAGAAGAGCCTGAGCTGTCATCGCCATGCTAAAGGAGGTGGAGGGAACGGGCGCCCAGAATCAATTGATCCCCCCATTGGCAGAACGTGTCTATATATGGTCCAGCTTCTCTATCCCCATCTTCTTAACGTTGGGCTTCCAGATCTTATCCGGCATCCAGGAAGGCGCATTGGCCGGCTTGGGAACCTCATTCCTCTCCCCGGTGAAGATATGAACCTTCTTGGTACCTCGTTCCCTCAGTCTGATATCGGTGTACCCGCGGTTGGCCGCCTTTAGCGCAGCCTGCCTAGGCTGCTTTCCGCTGAAGACCCCTATCTCGTTCCCTTCCTTATCTCGCAACGCGAAATTTCTCTTTTCGGCCATTTTTATACCTCGAATTACACGCATGCGCCAAGGTTTAAGCCCTGCGGCATGTCTATATAACTAATACCCTTATATTAATCTTTTGTTCGCCGAATAATATCATTGTCCGTTGCCGGTTTCACCCATTGATAATGCCGGCCCAAATCGCTCTCGGAAGGGGAGGAGCAACCATAGCTTGGAATGAATATTTAAGGCATCTCCTCAATGTTTCTCCCATGGCTTGGGTTATCTGGTTTACCGGCCTGCCTGGCTGCGGCAAGACAACCGTTGCCCGGCGGACGAAGATGTTGCTCGACGAGCTAGGGGTAAGGGCCCGTATCCTCCAATTAGACGAGATACGGAGGGTGATTACTCCAAAGCCCCGCTACACCGAGGAGGAGAGAGAGATCGTCTACGCAAGCCTTGCCTATATGGCAAAGCTCCTCAATGATGAAGGGGTGAACGTTATCGTCGACGCTTGCGCAAACCGCAGGAGATACCGCGACCTCGCTCGAAGGCTCATCCCCCATTTCGGGGAGGCATATGTGAAGGCCCCAATCGATGTCTGCATCGAGAGGGAGAAGGAACGAGTGGCCGAGTACGCCCCTCAGGGGATATACGACAAGGCCGCCTCCGGCGCGGCAGTTCCCGGCGTGAACGTGTCCTACGAGGAGCCGCTCGACCCTGAGATCGAGGTCGATTCCTCTTCCATGGGGGTCGAGGAGGCTGCAAGGCATGTGGCGGAGAGGATCGTGGCGCTATTCGCCGATTCCGATCATTTAAGCTAGTTTTGCAAAAATTTTTGGAAAGGTTGAAATACGGTTAGGGCGGTGAAACCATCAGGAAGTGATAGTTCTTGAAGATGAATGCGGGCGTCGTTGGGTTCGACGGCACTGAGAGCAAGAGGACAATCCTAGCCATCCATATGGTCAAGGAAGCGGCCAAGATCAAGGGGGATATCAACGTGCTTCTTCGAAGCCCCCACGCTCGAGCAAGGTCGATGCTGAGAAAGCTTGTGCGGATCTGCGGGGTAAAGGCCTACATCTCAGCTGATGAGGACCGAGACGGCTGGGAGAAGGCTGGGGCCGAGATAGCTGGTGGCTACGAGGAGTTCTTCAAGGAATCCCAGTTCGTGATGGTGGGAACGCCTGGGGACAAGGAGGCCCCCTATGTGGAGTCCGCCCTGAAGAACGGATGCAAGGTTGCTCTCATGGGAGGAGCGGACAGGCCGGCGATCATGAAGATCCTTCAGGAGAAGGGATTTGAGATCGACGACCGGCTCAAGGAGGACTTCAGAAGGGAGTTCTTCTTCGGCCTTGAGAACTACGAACTTTTCCTAAAGGCCAAGCCCCGGCTCATCCAGTGCACCAGCTGCAACACAACCGGCCTCTCCAGACTTGCGCTGGCTGCAAGGCCGCTCGGCCTATGTGCGATCCTTGGCAATATCGACCGGAGGCACGGCGATCCTCATACAGTTGTTCGAGCATCGCCTAGCGCAGTCCAGTTCGGACAAGGTGCCGGCCACCAGGGAACTGACGCCGGAACCATCTTCGAGGAGGTCCAGTTCAACATTCGAGCCTCCAAGGTGCCAACGACGGTCCCCCATACCAACTTCCTCAACCTGATCTTCAAGGGTCATGTGACCCCCGAGGCGCTCGCTGAGCAGCTGGCAAAGACGAGGGAGATCGTGGTGATACCATACAGGGATCAAGGCCGCAAGCATGAATGGACAAGCGAGATCCTCGAGGCGTTCCTATCCGGCATGGAGAGGCCTATTTGCCCCGAGATCTTCGAGCTTATCGTCTCCGATGCAATCATTCCATTCACCCTAGGGGAGTACACCATACTCCAGACGGTATCGATGGTGGAGCAGATGTCGATTGCCGTCCCCAATCACGTGGAGGCCTACCTCCTCTCCTGCGGCTACCCTGCTGAGAAGGTCCATGGCATTGTGGACTCGGCACTCGGCATCGTCCACGGAGCCTGGCCCGACCGCCTGAGCACCTGAGCCGCGAATGCCAGAGGAAGTCCCGCGGGGACGGCTTGAGGAGGATCGCGTCCTCCTGGGATCAATTGCGGTGGCCGAGCTCTACGAAGGGGGCTACTTCGGCCGCAAGGTCGATTCCCGGCTTGCCCTCTCCTTGGTGGAGGCGGCCTACCTCATGGACCGCTCCCGCATAAGGGTCAGCTCTGACGGATCAGAGCTCGATTTCAAGGGCCTCTTCGAGCTTGCATCATCCATCGAGAGGGGCTTTGAGTTCAGATACGTGGTCTACAAGGACCTCAGGGAGCGCGGCTACTACGTCCAGCCTGGGGTCCCAGACTTTCGCGTATATCCCCGTGGGGGACATCCGGGAAAGACCCCGGCCGAGTTCTACGTCTACGTCATCTCAGAGAGGACGCCCGTTCCCCTGGCGAAGATGAGCGAGCCGATACGGGTCGCAGGCCAGGTCAGAAAGAGGCTCATGATCGCAGTCGTCGACGAAGAGAGCGATATCACCTACTACGAGGCTCGCGAGAAGGAGATGTCGGGCAAGGGATGGCCGGGATCATCCGGAGGCAAGGCGACCCTCCTAGAGGACCGCGTGGTCCTCTGGGATGAGGAGGCTTCAATGAGGCTCCACCACCAGGGCTTCTATGGCAAGCCGGTAGGAGGAAGGCTCCAGCTCTCCCTCGTGGAGTCAGCCTACCTGCTCGATAAGGGGCTTATCCAGATGGAGGACAGGGAAGGCCGCTCCCTCGGAGAGCAGGAGTTTCGAGAGAGGGCAGGCCGGATAGAGGCAGACTTTCCCATGAAGTACGGGGTCTACAGGGATCTGAGGGAGAAGGATCTTGTCGTCAAGACCGGATTCAAGTTCGGCAGCCATTTCCGGGTCTATAAGCAGGTGGAGAGCCCCGAGAAGGTGCCTCACTCGGAGTACCTGGTACATGCCGTTGCCGAGGACTACCTGTTCCACCTGCCCGTCGTCTCCCGGGCCGTGAGGCTCGCCCATAGCGTGAGAAAGCAGATGATCTTTGCCTATGGCATGGAGGGCGATGTGCGCTACCTCGAGATCCGCAGGCTAAAGCCATAACCTGACGAAAAATCCAATGAAAATAGGCGGCGGGAGGTCCCCGCCTTCAAACTTTTCCTTCAACGAATCAATACAGCCCTAAGATGTCCAACTCAGAAACGCCTGGGCGGCCTGGCAGGCTTGTGCTTCTGGTAGCAATCGCTACAGTACACCGGCCTTGATCCATCAGGCTTGAAGGGAACCTGGGTCTGTTTTCCGCAATCTGCACAAACAACGTCGTGCATCTCTCTTGGGCCTCTGTTGAAGCCGCCTCTGCTGCTGCCTCTCCTATCCATTTATTTCACGTACCTATATGGCCTCTTTTCTGGAGGCCGACAGGGCTACAGGATCTCAACAGAATCCCTTTGATCCGATAAGATGTAGCTAGAAGATAGTCCTCTCAAAGGAAGATATATCTCTTTCGGTCATATCCCAAGAATATGCAGTCATATCGGAGGACTCACGAGAAGGCCAGAACCCCTATCTAGGGGCAGAGCCTAACCAGGTAAAGTCGATTATGGATGCTGGAATCGAATATATCTCGCTCTTGGCCTTGACCGGAATCTGCGCAGGATTTGCCTCAGGCCTCCTGGGCGTGGGCGGAAGCTTCATAATGGTCCCAATGCAGCTCTGGCTTCTTGCGTCCTACGGGATCGACCCCACCATCTCGATGAGGATCGCCCTTGCGACCAGCCTCGCGGTGATCATGCCGACAGCCATGAGCGGCGCCTTGGGTCACTGCAAAAGAGGTGCCATCGACTGGGATGCTGGCCTGCGGCTGGGCGCATCGGGAGCGCTAGGGGCCTTCGCTGGAGGATCCCTCGCCGCGCACCTCTCTAGCGGCACCCTGCGCATGGCCTTCGGGATCGTGGTCCTATTTGGCGCGGCGAGGATGTTCGTCCAGCCGAAGGTAGGCCATTTTGCCTCCAAGGCAAACTGGGCCCTTTGGGGAATCGGCATAGGCTTCATCTGCGGCATCACCGGAATCGGTGGAGGTGTGATAATCGTCCCAGTCATGGTGATGATCCTGGGAATCGATATGCACAGGGCGGTTGGAACCTCTTCATTTGCAATTGTGCTGATCTCGATGGGCGGCGTTCTCTCCTACATCCTCAGCGGCTTAGGCGCGCCCGATCTTCCACCTCACTCGCTCGGATACGTCAACCTGGTGCAGTGGGCTTTTATCGCTGGGACTAGCGTGCCATCGGCCCAACTTGGCGTTGTGATCTCCCACAAGCTGCCAGGCGTTTGGCTACGCCGGGTACTTGTGGTGCTGATGCTCTACACAGGCCTTAAGATGATGGGGATCTTGGGGGGCGGCCTTCCCATCTGAGCTGCCTCAATCAAGCCTTCACTCGCCAATCTGGAGATAGATTTTGGAAAATCTTTTAATGTAGGCGGACCATATCATATCAAAGGTTATTGAGATGTTCATCCCCCCTCAAAGCTGGCTGGACCTCCTAAGGCCGGGATCTCACTTGATCACATTTTATCGGAGTGAGGGTATCCCTCATGCCCTTGTACCCTTCCTGGAAGGGGGGCTTCTTAAGGGGGAGTCGGTCCTCTACATGGGACCGAGAAGCCCATCGGAGATCACCATCGACCGCGTGCCCGGGCTCATCCATTTGAGGATGGAGGAAGGCGAGGACCTCTACTCCCGTCTGGCACTCGAGCGTAGCCGGGCGATCGATGGGGAATCTCCCCTACTCAGGGTAGCCCTCGAAATGGACCATCTCCCAAGTGATCCCATGGGGCAAGAGGCCTACCTGGAGCATTTGGCAAGCCAGGGCGGGATCGTCATCCTATGCCTCTACAAAGATGGGATGCTCGATCCCTCCACTATGCTGGATATCTTCCTCTCCCATCCACTCTTCCTAAAGGAGGACCGCCTCTGGCCTAACGTCCATTACGCCCCGGCGTCGAAGGGCTGGGATCCCATGGCGAGGCTGGACTGCTGGATGGGCGGACTTGACTTGAGAAGGACGAGGACATCTGGGTGGGAGGAGGGGCTGATCGTGGGGGTGGATGCCAAAGGCCGGATCAGCTCGATCTCCAAGCTTGCCCAGGGCTTCTTCGGCCGGAGCGAGGATGAGGTGCTCGGCCGAGAGATCGTGGGCATGTTGATCCCGGAGGTCGAGGCGACGGGAAGACGCCTTCAGCCCATTATTAGGGGCGTTTTCGAGGAACCGGAAAGGTACCCCAGCCTTATCAGCCAGGGAGTTCACCGAAACGGAGACCTGGCATGGATCTCCTGGAAGGTTCGACCCATCCGGAAGGGGGGGAAGCTTCTGGAGGTGCGCCTTGAGGGGACAAGGGTCGCAGGCGACGAGATGGCGGACGGTTCCGCCTGCTTGCTGGATGCTTGGGACTCCTCGACCGAGCCCACGTTTGGGATCGACGGGGAGAATAGGATAATCCTCTGGAACAAGGGAATGGAGGCTCTAACAGGCCGATCGAGGTCTGCAATGCTCGGCGAGGGTGGTTATGCCTACTCGATCCCCTTCTACGGCGAGAGGAAGCCCATGCTGATAGATATGCTCGATTGGAGCGAAGCTCTGATCGAGAAGGAGCACTCCTATGTGAAGAGGAGCGGGGCCGCGCTAGGCGGCCGAGCGTTCGCCCCCGCCCTCTATGGCGGGCGCGGAGCTGAGATCCTCTTTCGCGTCCATCCCCTTCAAGACGAGAATGGGAGGAAAGTGGGAGCTCTCGCATCCCTGAGGGACGTCAGCGAGAGTGTCCAGCTTGAGGAGAGGTTGAACAGACGTGAGATGATGATGGCAGCGGTTGCCACATCTGCAAACGTGCTCCTTGCCGATAGGGACCTCCCCTCGGCAATCGTCGATTCCCTGGAGATCCTAGGGGCAACGACAGAGGCCGATCGTGCCTGCATCTTCGAAAACCAAGAAGGCGAGACCGGGGGGCATATTGCAAGCCATCGCTATGAATGGTCTTGCGAAGATGGGAGAATGGACTTTAAGGGGCAGGGGAGTTCCAAGACGCGCCCATCTTATGAGCGCCTCTTTTCGAGATGGTACAACAGGCTCCAGAAGGGCGAACCGATCCGTGGACTGGCGCGGGACTTTTCCCCAATGGAAAGGGACGTTTTCGAATCATTGGGAATTCTCTCGTTCCTCGTCCTTCCTATAATCGTCGAGGGCAAGCTCTGGGGATTTCTCAGCCTTGACAACTATCATTCCGAGCGCCTCTGGGATGATAGCGAGGTTGCCGTCCTCAAGGCGGCGGTCCCCTCGATCGGCGGGGCTGTGGTCCGGTGGCGGGCGGAGAAGGCCCAAAGAAGGCTCAGGTCCGAGCTGGAGACGCAATTGAGGGAGAGGACTGCGGAGCTCGATGCCAAGAAGGCGGAGTTAGAGGAGATGGTCCATCACCTCTCCGCCGAGGTTCAAGGCGAAGTTCAGAAGGCCAAGGCCCTTCTTCAGCCGATGGAGACCATGGCTGAGGACGGCCAAGCGCTGAGGGCTGGATTGGAGGAGGTCGGAAGGACGCTCGATCAGATCGAGGTCCTCGCGGGAGTTACGAAGTCCCATAAAAATGAGAACCCCCAGGAGATATCCTTCGGCGAGATGGTGGCCCAGGCGGTGAAGAGGACGGGGCTCGCCCTATCTCGCCAGGGGGTGACGTTGCAGCTTGGGGATAAGTGGCCATTCGTCCTGGCAGGCTCCGGAGAGACCGTGGAAGTCCTCGTCTACCTCATCCAGAACAGCCTTGTGCGGCTTGGAGGCCGCAACAGTGCATCCATTGAGATCGGCCACTCTTGGAATGGAGTATTCTTCGTCCGGGATAATGGGTTGGTCCCGAAGGACGATGAATTGGACGGCGAGAACGGAATTGCACGGTGCCGCAGGCTCGTCGAAGGCCAGGGCGGTCGATTGTGGATCGAGTGGGGGGAAGAGACTGGATGCACTGTATGGTTCACCATCCCTCTGGCAAGCCCCCTCGGCAAGATATCGGATTGAACGCCCCGCATGAAAGCGGGTCGTGTGTGAGAGTTACTGAAAACCGTTAGCGATCGAGACGCTCATAGGTCTTCATCATCGCAAGGGGGGGTAAAGCCCACATTCTCCTTCTCCCAAGAAGGGCATCTCCAGGCTTTTCGGAAGAGATGGAAGGGTACCCTTCCCGGCCAAATCGCTTTGCCGAATATGCCTGGGATCCCATCTCAATGCTCTTGGGAAGGCCGATAGGGCAGAGGGCTCAGGGAGGGAGCAATACTGCCTTTCCGTCATCCTTGGCTTTCGCAAGCCCGCTTCGCTACGAGATCGATGATTGCATCGAGCGACTTGGAGGCCTTGCTCGTTCCGCTGACGATGAAAGGCCTTCCTCGATCCCCTGAGCAGACGATCTCCGGATCCACCTCCAATCTTCCAAGGAATGGGATCTGCATCCTCGAGGAAGCCCTCTCGGCTCCGCCAGGAAGGAATAGGTCGAGCTTTCGGCCGCATTTGGGGCAGGAAAAGCCGCTCATGTTCTCGATTATCCCTAATACCGGGACGTTCATGGTTCTCGCCAAGGTCACCGCCTTCCCGGCGTCGAGCAAGGCCAGGTCGTTTGGGGTTGTGACGACTATTGCCCCGTTCGGTCGGAGAAGCTGGGCAATGCTGAGCGCCTCGTCGCCCGTTCCCGGAGGCAGATCGATTATCATGTAATCCATCTCGCTCCAACGGACGCTCTCCACGAACTGCTTTATGATAGAGGTCTTCATCGGGCCCCTCCAGAGAACCGGGCTGTCCCGATCCACAATGAACGCCATGGAGACGATCTCTATCCCGAAGTCAGGTCCCACCTGGATATGGACTGGCTCGATCAACTTGTTGGGGCCGGCTTTGAGCTTCTTCTCATCGAGTCCAAGCATCTTTGGGACGTTGGGCCCGGTTATATCAGCATCGATCAGGCCCACGCGGCATCCCCGCATAGCAAGGCCAATGGCTAGGTTCACCGCAACCGTGGTCTTTCCCACGCCCCCCTTGTTGCTCAACACCATTATCCTGTTCTCTGCGATCTCCTCGTAATTCAACTATAGACCTCCGCAAAGGGGAATTGACCTATCCCCTGGTAGATGTATATTTCCCTGAAACGGCTTATCGAGTCAATGTGGGATTCGATCCAAAGATGTCGATCCTCGATTGATCGCTTAGGAAGGACGCGCATATTCATGCCATCCTATCCTCGTCCCCTCGATGTTGTCGGTGCCTGACGAATATGGCTTTATATCGAGGAGGGTGGACCCATCGAGAGCATCCATCCCCCGAACCTTGAGCCTGAGTCCGTCAACCTCCAGGAGCTCCACGATATCCAGGGCGATGGGGTTTGGCCTATTGGGAGAGCGGGTTACAAATACGCCATGCTCTTTTCCGTCCCTCGGGGGACGGGCGATCAGGCAGCAACGATCGGCCAGGTGCAGCCAGTAGAGCACGATGAGGTGAGTACATCGCTCGATGTCCAACAGGCCGTGGGCATACTCGGAAAAGAGCTCTATCTCGCATATCTCTTGCGAGTCCCGGCCTTGATGCGGCGCATCCTTCCTGGACCTATAGGGCGTGTGGATCAACCCTATCGGCACAAGATCCATCCTCGAATTATCGGTCATCATAGTCCTCCTTTCAGGGGCTTGAATCTCAGGTAAAAATAGCGAACCCCCGGTGATGGGGGGTTCAAAGGAATGCAAGCTTGTTGAGGGGTATTGGAACTCCCAAGGCCACTCCGTTCTTGGTGAAGAAGAGGTCAACCTCGTCGTCGTGTGCCCAGAAGAAGTCCGGATAGTAGAGGGAGAGAGCAGGCATATCCTGGGCGTAGAGGGCTTGTGCCTCGTCGATGGTATCCCTGCGGGAATCGGGATCTGTCTCCGTCGACTCCCTCTCCAGCAGATCGACGAGCTCGCCATTCTCATCGTAACGGGCGCTGTTGAAGCTGTCCATATCGATGGTGTCACGGGCAAGGAAGTTGGGATCTCCCACGAGGCCTCCATGGCCGCTCAGGGCAAGGTCGAACTCCCAGCCCATGACCTTGCTGTCCACTGTCTTGGAGTCCAAGCTTCGAAGGTTCACGTCGATTCCAACAGCCTCCAGATCCTCCTCTATCAGCTCGCCTATCCTCTCATCCTTGGCCTGGCCGCCCTTGATCAGGATCTCTACCTCGGATCCGTCGTAACCGGCGGCTGCGAGAAGCGACCTCGCCATATCCGGATCGTAATCGTACTGCTCGATCCCGGGATTGTACCAATCGTGATCCGATGGTACCAGGCCGGGGCTTCCCGCAAGGCCAAAGCCTCTCGCGGCCACGTCGACCAGCTTCTGGCGGTCTATTGCATAGGCTAGCGCCTGGCGGAACTCCTTCTTTGAGAATGGACTGTCGTGGTGGTTGATCATCAGCATGTAGGTCCAGTCGTGGGTTGGAAGCGGAAGCACTGTCAGGCTTCCTAGCTGGTCGATCATCTCCGGCTCGATGCTTGCAGCATCGATCTCGCCGCGGTTCAATGCCGCTGGAACCATCTCAAGGGCCATCTTGATGAAGCGGATCTCCCTTACGCGAGGCGATCCTTGGTAGTAGTCGTCGTTTGCCAGGTAACGGTATGTCCCCTGAGCCTTATCGTAGTCGGCAAGGATATAGGGACCGCTTCCAACCCAAGCCAAGCTATCGTCGAGGCTCAAGGGATCGTCGACTCCCTGATATATGTGCTCGGGAAGGATGGGCAGCGTCCCTGCCACCTGGTCCATGAAGGGGGCGTAGGGCTCTGAGAGGATTATCCTGACCGTATGATCGTCCACCTTCTCGGCATAATCGATGATTCGATTGTCCACCCACATGTCGGGATGGTCCTCGTTGTAATCGACCGTGAATACGACGTCGTCAGCGGTGATGCTCTCCCCGTCGTGCCATCTGGCATCGGGTTGCAGGCGGAAGAGATAGCTCGTCTCGCTCTCCTCCTCCCAGCTTTGGGCGAGGGCCGGGACGAATCCGTCATCGTCCTTCCAGACCAGCGTATCGAATACGAAGCTCATCCTTACGTAGCCTGGGCCGCGGGCATATCGCTCGTAGGGCGTTGGATTGCCCCAGTCGCCGGTTGTGTCGGCAATGGTGTATACCGCAACCTCATCATCATCATCGGCGGCCGCCATGGGCCCCCCAAACGAGATGAAGAAGGCTGCGCAGAGCAAGAACGTTGCGAATAGCCCCCATAGCATATGGTTTCTCATAACGTGATATCTCCTTTGAGTTAAGTCTAACCAATTCACATATAAAAGAATCGCCTGACACCTAAAAAAGGAGAGGCAGTCCATGCTGCCCTGAGGAATATCACATTATGCCAGCTACTTTGAGGGGATGCATGCCGGCGTTTTGGAGCTGTGAGAGGGTCTCTGGGTCAACGGGGAACTCCTTGATGGTCGAGGCGAAGAGCTCTGGCTGGTTCCAGTAGTCGATCAAGGATACGTCCATTACGAGCTTGGATCCCCATGAAGGTCCTGTCCAATTGGCGGTTCCGGTCAGCTCATAGGCCTTGTCGAAGGTGAATCCCAAAACGAGCCCGTCTCCCATATTGGCCGTAGCGTTCCAGCGGACGTATACGCCGGCCACTCGAGTTCCGTACTTCTCCTGGAGTCCTGCGTCCTCCGCCGGGGAGAGGGCCATGACGAACATGCCGCTCTTGCCGGGGGTTGCATCCCAGATCATCTGAATGGCGTCATCCTTGCACCAGTTGGGGCAGGCGATCACCTTGTAGCTCTCGGCCGGGCCGGTGATGGGAAGCACATCCTCAACGTACTTGGTGATCATGTATCCGCTCGTAACTCCAGGACAGAGGTGATCGTGGAAGCAGGCGGCCTGTATGAAGTCGAAGGTGCAGTTGGGGTGCGCCCATGTGTTGGCTATCCCCACAAGGGAGAACTCGTTTCCGTCGAGCAGCTTATCGTTGAAGGTCGCGTTCCCCTCATCGGTGTGGCTTAGCATGTAATCCAGGTTCGCATTGACCTTGTTCACGATGGTGAATACTTCATCATCGCTCATAGCCTTAAGCTCATCCAGTGTAGCCTGGGCTGCCCCCTCGTTCACCTGAATGAAGACCGCTTCACCAGTTGTCTTGTCGAAGAAGAAGAACCAGAGGGGCTTCCAGTGAGCCCTCAGCACTTGAAAGAGGTTTCCATCTCCAATGCTGCAGCCACTAACAGTTGTTATGCCCTTTATGGCTCTCTGCGTCGTCTGGCCGGCGATTACTGCGTGGCCTGCGTCGGTTAAGGCGAGCAAGCCCTCATCGCCGGCTGAAATCGACAGGTTCTCCAGGGCGATAGCCGCAGCCCTTGTACCCAGCTCCTCCATCACGGCCCCGTCTCCCAGAGCCAGTCCCGGCATCAGCATGAGCAGCAATGCCAGGGCGAAATACCCGATCTTGTGCATTTCAATAACTCCCAATGCTGCCCTCCGGGATCAAACGGTCGCCGATCATGGCCCGGATTCAATTGCTAAATCCATCTGATATTTGCGGATTTAGTAATACTTGCAGCAGTTGAGTTACCCTTAACTTGTTATCGTATTTTAAGATTATCAGAGTGAATTTTTTTAATAAGTATGTCGCCTTTTACCATATTTTATCTGCTTGAATCGAAAAACCGTGAGTTAAGAGCGTTCTGGGAGGGCCTTATAGCGAAAATGCCATTTCAACTCAATTGTGATAGACTGCCCGGACATCTCAAAGGATAAATATCCCAGAATCCATCAGTCCATGACATGCAGATAGGCCCATTCCTCGCGGATCTCATGCTGATGAAGCTTGGACGCTGGCTGAGGCTCGCTGGCGAGGACGTCGCAAATCCTGAGGGCTGCATTGAGGACGCAGATCTCATCGTAAAGGCGAGGAAGGAGGGAAGGGTGCTCCTCACCCGGGATAAGGCGCTTCTTGCCCGCTGCAGGAAGGGGGGCGCAGACTGCCTTCTGATCCAATCCTCCGACCTCGACGATCAGCTGGCCCAGATGGTCGACCTCGGCCTCGACCTGAGGCTCGATCCCAAAAGATGCACTTTATGCAATGCACCTCTCTATATGGGCGGGGATCGGTGGATCTGCACAGGCTGCGGCAAGGCCTACTGGCAGGGCTCCCACTGGGACGGGATCGATGCGAGGATGGCGCGCATCAGGAAGCGGATCTGAGGATGGATGTGGAAGGGGCGAGGTGATGGTGGGCAAGATGCAGGAGGGTCCGGATCATAGCGGCCGGATCCTCGCCTGATAGAGGTAGAACCGGGCCTCTCCCAGGTTCACAAGCCTCCTTTTAAGGCCCGGAAGCGAGACGATCTCATCGCCAAGGGGGCGGATGATGAGGTCGGCCCCAATGGAGAGCGCAAGGCGGCCCATTGCAGGCTGCATCTCGACCGGGGGCCGGATCGAGTAGATGAGGCAAGCCCCCCTGTATAGCTCAGGCGTGGGATCGAAGATATCGTCGGCCTCGATCGAGAGCTCCCCCACTTGGCGAGCTACGATGTCGGTTGCAACAACCTCCAGGCCGGAGAGCTGCCTTGCAACATCGCCCAAGTGCCCTGCTCCAACCTCGACCACGCGCCCGCTGTAGTTCTCCCTGATGAAGCGGGCGAGATCCTCCGCCCCACGAAGCCCGGTCATCGGCCAAGCTTCTCCAGGGCAATTGCCGCCGCCCTCTCGCCGGACTGGAGCATGCCGCCGAATATGGGGCCCATGCGGGGTCCTGCGGACACGGCAGCCGCTGCCATCCCGCAGACGATCAGGCCCGGATAGACCTCCCGTGTTGCCTCAACGACGTTTCTCTCCCCCACCTCGGCCCACATGGGCCTCTCGCCGGAGATGCCGGGAAGTCCCACGATCGCACCCGGGATCTTCTTCTGGACCACCCTGCATATCGCCGCGTCGTGTCCAGTCCCGTCGATTACGACCTTCGCCCGGACGGACAGTGGATCGATGGGGAGGCCCGCCATCTGGGCTGTTGTCCAGTTGATCACAAGGCCTGTCACCCGGTCGTCCTCTCGGATCATCACATCTTCAACCGTTACCAGGTTGAAGATCTCAGCACCTGCATCTATCGCCCCGGCAGTGAGCTTGGCGACGGTCTCGATGGAGTTTGCAACGTAATAGCCCTCCTCGAACTCCCGATACCATATGCCGTACTCCTCAAGTATGCGGCATGCCTCGCTTTGCACGACGATGCGTGGAAACATCATGCCTCCCCCCCACACCCCGCCGCCAACTGAGAGCCTCTTCTCGAAGAGGACAACCTTGGCATCGTTCTCAGCCAGCTTCTTTGCGGCTACCAGGTTGGCCGGGCCCGCCCCAACCAAGGCCACATCGACATCGGTGAACTTAAGGAAGCTCTCTACATAGCTCTCAACGATCGCCCTCGTAACCTTGATCTCGTCTAGCGCCATGGCCGTCGCTTGACCCTGGATCTATGATAAAGATATCCGTCTGCCAAAAACACTTATGTATCATCGTCGAGGGATGGATATTGAATTGTCCCAAAAGGTAGCAGGGAGTAGCGACGCTGGGAGAACGCTTGAAGGGGAAGCTCCTTGCACGGTTCGAGGGGGGTTGATATGGAGTCCTTGAAAGGGGAGGCCAAAATAGGGGAAGGGTTGAAGCAAGTGGGCAATGGCAAGCCAAGGATCCTCGTAGTGGGATGCGGGTGGGGAGGCTGCAACACGGTGAATTGCCTGATGAATATGGGCTTCGATGGCGGCGAGACGGTGGCCATCAATACCGATGCTCAGCATCTCAGCACCATTTCCGCCGACAAAAAGCTGCTCATCGGGGTCACGAACGGAATGGGCGCTGGCGGAGACCCGGTTGTTGGAAAGATGGCAGCCGAGATGGCGAGGCCTGATCTCGAGGAGATCATCGATGGCGCCGATATGGTCTTCATCACCGCAGGGATGGGCGGGGGAACGGGCACAGGCACTGCTCCTGTTGTCGCCCAAATCGCCCGGGAAGAAGGGGCGATAGTTGTGGGTATGGTCACGACGCCCTTCTGCGTCGAGAGGGCAAGGGTCCACGTGGCCCAGGCAGGGCTCGATGAGATCGCGGGACTGGTCGATACAACGATCATTTTGGACAACAACCGCCTCTTGGATATCACACCCCACCTCCCGCTTGCCAAGGCATTCTCTGTCGTCGACCAGGTAATAGCGGAGACGATCAAGGCAATCGCCGATACCATCACTCAGCCATCGCTGATCAATCTGGACTACGCAGACGTTCGCACCGTCATGCGCTCGGGAGGGCCCTCGTTCATCTTCGTCGGCGAGGCAAGCCTCAGGGACGGGCCAGATAGGGTTGTTCGCTCCGCCCTTAAGACGCCCCTCATCGATGTTGACTGCCGCGGCGGAAACGGATGCCTTCTTCATATCACTGGAGGATCCGATCTCACGCTAAAGGAGGCAGCGACAATCTCATGGGCCCTTATTGAGGAGCTCGACCCCCAGGCAAACGTCATCTGGGGGGCCAGGATCAGGCGGGGCTTCGAAGGGCGGGCAAGGGTAGTGGCAGTGATCACTGGCGTCAGATCAACTCAGATCATGGCGTCATCGATCGGCCGGCCGGAGATAAAGGCGATGAGGTGACTAGATATGATGATGGAGATAGCAGCCCTGGCATTTGCCCTGATATCCATTGGGGCTACGATATACTGCATCAAGCTCTACCTTGAGATCTGAGGGATCTACCGAATCGCATTTCCGTAGTTTACGAGCAGCTCTGATGCGACCGTCCAGACGGGAAGGCTCTCCTCGTGTATGGATACGACCTCGTCTGCCCTGGATAATACGTCGCTAGTGAACTCGCCTTTCGAGAAGCCCCCGATCAGGCATAGGAGATCCTCTTCGCGAGAGAAGTAACTGCTGAGGTCAATCGGCTTGCCCTTGTTCGATAGGACGACCGTCCTTCCATGGGGGATCGCTTCCATGCATCTCTCGAAGTTATGGAGCCGGTGGATTTCGAGGAGTGGGTCCTCGTGGGATGGAACCGCCCCCTTCTCGATGAGCGACTCCATCAGGCCGACGAAGCGAGGGTAGTTCTTGGGAAGCCTTGTGGATGGGTCAACGGTGATCAGCTCGTCGTTTCTCGTGTGAACGAAGCAGCGGAGCATGCCTCGATGATTGGCAATCGAGTCGAGCGCGATCAAGAGGAAGAGGTGGACGAGATCGGGCCTTCCCCGGCGATCTGCAAGCGGTAGGCCCCTCAGGGCCGAATGGTGAAGGTTGGAGTCAAGGAGAAGGGTTGATGCCTCCTTATTCCTGCGTCGGGCGCTTGCCTTGACCGCGGGATGGGAGGTGATATCAGGGGGGACTAGCTCTAGCTCGGCATCTACGAGAAGGAGGTTTAACATCTTCTAGACCTTGTCACCTCATCCTATTTTACTTTGATCTGGATCCAGGCCCGAGGGGAAGTTCGAAGGCCCACCAAGCTCCTCTCGCGACGCGGATGGGTCGATCTCGATCTCCAATCTACCCCTCTCCTTTGGATAGGAGAACTTCAAGGGCTCGTCTCCCGGATCCAATACGTAGCTAGTCGAGCCTCTGAAGCTCAACACCATTGCCATCAGGACAAGCATCCTTATCATCCCTATCATCTGCATCCCCGATATGAGCCGTAATCCATAACGGACAACAGTGTTAGTTAATCTGGTAGATAAGCTTAACGATCGAAGGCATGCGCTTCAGCCGGCTGAAGGTTCCATCCGCCGCAATCGCGGTGCGCTTAAAAAAGTGTAAAGCAGATGCCGCTTAGGTCCTACTCGTTGCCGAAGTCAGGAAGTATATTGGAGCTTGCCTATCTCTTGACGACAACTACGGCCAGGACGCCCGGGATCAACGCCATTGCGGCGAGGAGCAGGCCAACCAGTCTGAATTTCAAATCCATAGGATCTCGCCTCCAAACAAGTCATTTGCTATTAATTATTCAGGTTGGATATGAATTTTTTTGCCAAAATTCCTGGCGGATGTCTTTCGAAATCCCCGATAGGCCCTGCGATAGAGGCCGGGAGATGCGGGAGATTGAAGATCTCCGTTCAGCAGCCACAATCGCGATCCGCCTCGTCGTCCCCGCGACATGCGCGAAACGCTTATTCGCAATTCGCCCCAACGCATCCATATGGAGCCAAAGCCCAAGTTCGGGGAGCTGATGCCCCCGCACCTCATGCCGGTCTCGGAGATAGACTTGAAGATGCTCGCAGAGATCTACGATGAGACGGACGTCTACCTCTCCATCTACCTGCCCTCGGATACTCGAAAGGAGGATGCGAACAGCTCCTTCCTTCGGTCAAGGTCGAGGGCTGTTGAGAAGGCGCTTTCCCGCGAGCTCAGAGACTCATTTCATGAGACGCTCGACCTTGCAAGAGGGGCGCTTGAACTGCCCTCGATCGAGGGCGAGAGGGGGAGGATCGTCTTTGCCTCAGCGCCCCACTCCTTCCTTCACCTATACAGAATCGGAGTCTCACCTGGGCGCTTCATCGTCATGGACACATCCCCCTTTCTTCTTCCCCTGGCAAGGCTTCGGGATGACTACATGGACTACGGCCTCCTCCTGCTCGATTCAGAAGAGGCCCGCCTCTTCTGCGTGAGATCCGACGTCCCCGAGGAGATGGCCCATCTATCGATCGACCTGATGAACAAGCACAAGAAGGGCGGCTGGAGCCAGATGCGGTTCAATCGCTTAAGGCGCGGAGCGATCAAGTCATTCCTCGCCGAGGTCGCTGAGGATATGGAGAGGCTCTGCCACGATGGGGTAAGGGGAGTGGTCCTTGTCGGGCCTGGGGAGGCGAAGGGCCAGCTCATGGAGATGCTCTCCCCTTCTCAGAGGGAGAGGATACTCGCCACTCTAGACAGTTCGATGAAGACGCCGAAGGGCGAGCTGGTCAGGATGGGCGACAAGGTCGCCCTGGAGGATGAGAGGGAGAGGTCAAGGGCGATCTCGGAGAGGCTGAGGATGGCAGTCCTCAAGGGGGACCTTGCGGCCTACGGCGTAGATGATGTGAGGGAGGCTCTCGAGGGTGCAAGGGCAAACGTCCTCGTAATGCTAAAGGGCCTCTCGATCCCAGGCTGGATATGCGAGCGATGCCAGAACCTCAGGCCTGGTGTCCGGCCTTTGGAGGGATGCCCTCGCTGCGGCGGGCCGATTTCCATCGTGGATCTGGCTGAAGAGCTCCTGGAGCTAGCATTGAGGACGGGGGCAAAGGTCGAGTTCGTTGAGGAGGACACATTCCTGGAGGCGATCGGAGGAGTTGGGGCGCTTCTCAGGTACTGATGGCGCACTTGTTGGCGAATGCCGAAGATACTGCTTTATGTAATGGCATATCACCACATTCAATATTTCCAGGGCGTAACCGCCCTGGAATCAAAGCCGATAATGGATGATCTTTGGAGATGATATTGATGAATCGAGATAGGATGGCAAAAGAGGGGAGGGCAAGATCGGGCCAGCCTCTGCTGCTGCTCATAGTGGCAGTTGCCTTGATCTTCTCGGGCGACCATGCTTTCTGCCAGGCAGGGATGGATGATAACGGCTACGACGGGGTGCTCTTCCAATACTCGACGCTGGACTCGCTGATGCGCGGAGTCTACGAGGGGACGCTCTCCTTTGGCGAGCTTGCCGAGCACGGCGACTTCGGTCTTGGCACCTTCGATGCCCTGGATGGAGAGATGATCGCACTCGACGGGGATTTCTACCAGATCAGGGGAGACGGAGTTGCATATCCCGTATCGGAGAATATGACCAACCCCCTTTGCGATGGTTACGACCTTCGATGCCGACGAGACAATAGTTCTGCACAGCGTTGAGAACATGAGCGTCTTTTCCCAGATGCTTAAGCAGATCCTTCCCACAAAGAGCCTGTTTGCAGCAATCCGTATCGACGGCACCTTCCCATATATCAGGACAAGGAGCGTCTATTCTCAGGAGGAGCCCTACCCAACGCTTGTCGATGCCTTATCGAACGAGTCGACCTTCGAGCTTGAAGACGTCACGGGAACGATCGTTGGATTCTGGATGCCTGAGTATGCGAGCGGGATCAACCTTGCAGGTCCCCACCTCCACTTCATAACCGAGGACAGGACTGCCGGAGGGCACGTCAAGGAGATCCAAATAGATGGGGCGGAGATGCAGATCGATATGATGCCTGTGTTGCTGATGGAGCTTCCTACTTACGGGAGCTTCCTAGGGATGGACCCGGCCCGGTTCATGACCCAGGAGATGGCCGAGGCTGCGGAGACGTAAAGAGCCTGTGAGAATCGAGGAGGGGCGGCCGCACACCCCTTCCTCGACCCTTCCATTCAGCCCTTTATCATCCGCTCCTCATCTATTCCAACGAGAGCTTGGCGGCAGCCTCGGCGACCTCCCTTGCCCGTGACCACTCCCGCCAATGAATTGGCGGGCATCTAGGCTTTCGCCACAGACTGT
>CAZWDT010000021.1:14507-43375 GCA_964632755.1 uncultured Methanotrichaceae archaeon | reverse complement strand
ATCTCCGCTGGTGACAGGGCGATCTTCGGCAGGCTGACGACCGACCTTGCTTTGCCTGCGCTGATATTCGCCACGCTCTCCCGTCAGAATATCCAGGAGGGAGAGCTTGCGGCAGTCTGGATAATGGCGGTCTCGCTTCTAAGCTGCATGGTCCTCGCCTGGATTGTCGGAAGGGCGCTGGGCCTGTTGGCCAGCCAGCTTGGGGCATTCATACTCGTGGCATCATTCGGCAGCTCCTCGACCCTTGGTTATGCCCTCATCAGCCAAACCTTCACCGATCCTGCAGCCCTCGGAGAGGCCGTGATCATAAGCGAGCTAGGTGTTGGAATCCCTATATTCACCGTCGGAGTGGCAGTTGCCATATACTTCGGCCAGGGCCGTGGAGGATCGATCCAATCCAGCTTCAAGGCATTCCTGAAATCGCCCATATTCATCTCACTCGTCCTGGGGCTTGCTGTTGCGTTTCTCCATCTGAACTGGGACGTGTTCCCGCTCATCATCCTCACCCGAATCCTCGATCTGCTCGGAGGCACCCTTGCGATCTTCGTCGCCCTGGCAGTTGCCCTCATGCTGAGGCCCATCCCGTTCAGGAGCCTTGCCCCCCTCATCCTCGCGGCTGCCGCAATAAAGCTCCTCGCAAAACCCCTCCTGGCATTCGCCCTTGCTCGCGTGGAGTTGCTCGATCCCCTCGACATGGAGATACTGCTCATCGAGACTGCCATGCCGTCTGGGACCGTGGCTGCAGTCCTTGCCGATCGCTATGGATGCGACGGAGGGCTCGCTTCAGCCCTGTTGATCGCCACATTCGCGGTGAGCCTGATTACAATTCCCCTGATCATGTTGCTCTAGAGCCGCAAGGCTTATCTTTCATGATATATGCGAAGGGAGCTGGGCGATCTTGAAGCGGATATGAGCACTCGCGATCCTGCTTGTTGCGACGAGAACGGCAGCAGAGCAGAGGATATATTCTGCAGAAGAGCGATCCAAGAGGGAGGTTCGCTTGTACAGAGGACAGTAGCGTCTGAGCATATGGATCATGCCGGATGCGAGAACATTCTCGATCGCTTGATCGATGATGCGATACCGGCGGCGAAAGAGACCTCCAACCTCCACTTCGTCATCAGGGCGAGGATGTGACCGAGATAGCAGAAGAGAGAACGCGGGATGATATGGTCAGACGGCCCTTACAGGCCGATTCAGGTGAGATATCCTCCCGCCTTGCCGGCCGGTCCAAGGATATGAAGCCCGAGGAGATCGATAGGAGCCCCCTGACAGAGGGCTGCGATGCCTACGCATCCCTCTTCTATCACGCCCCAGTAGGCTATTTCGCCTTCAACTCCGATGCCATGATCAGGGAAGCGAACCGCGTGGGCGAAGCCCTCCTTGGAGTTGACCGTCAGGAATTGATCGGCTCCGATTTCAAGACGTTCGTCTCCCCCGAATGCTTGAAGAGGTGGGACAATCACCTCAAATGCGCCCTGCAAGTGGAAGGCCGCGAAGAGTGCGACCTCATACTGAGGAGGGGGGATGGCTCGACCATCTGCGCCCATCTGGAGAGCACGCGGGACGCAAGGAGTGGCCTCGTCCTATCCATCGTTAGAGAGACCAAGGAGCGGGAGAGGGCGGGAAAGGCGCTTCGACGAGAGAACACGCTATTGCAGGCACTAACAGAGTCATCCATCGATGGGATCTTAATCGTGGACGGCAGGGGAGAGAAGGTACTGATCAACCAGAGGTTGATCGATATGATGAAAGTCCCTCAGCCGATCATCGATGAGAGGGACGACGGATCCCTCCTCCAGCACATGGCAAGCAAGACGAGGTATCCCGAAGAATTCCTCGATAAGGTGATGCGTCTCTATGCAAATCGGAAGGAGAAGAGCAGGGACGAGATCGAGCTCGAGGACGGAACATTCATCGATAGATTCTCCTCGCCGGTGATAGACGACCTCGGCGAGTACCTCGGTCGGATATGGACTTTTCGAGATATCACCGACCGCGAGAGGGCGGAGGAGGCGTTGCGCGACTCGGAGAGGCGCCTTGCCGATATCATCGATTTCCTCCCCGATGCTACATTTGCCGTGGACCTTAACGGCAAGGTCATCATATGGAACCGGGCCATGGAGAAGATCACCGCGGTCCCCAAGGAGGAGATATTGGGAAAGGGCGACTCCATCTACACCCTGCCGCTTTACGGAACTATTCGCCCAACCCTCGTCGATCACCTCCTCGACGACCGGTTCGAGACGATGACTGGATACGACTCCCTCCAGAGGGCGGGAGCTCAGCTGATCGCAGAGGGATTCGTCCCCATGCTCCACAAGGGAAAGGGCGCTTACATTTGGGGCGTCGCATCTCTCCTCTACGACCGGAGCGGCTCGATCGTAGGGGCAATCGAGTCCATCCGCGACATAACCGAGCGAAAGGGGGCGGAGAAGGCGCTGAGGGATTCCGAGCAGGAGAAGGCGGCAATCCTCGGCGGCCTGAGGCACGTTGCTGTGGAGTATGTCGACGAAGCAATGCGCATCATCTGGGTGAACGACGCCGTGCAGAAGCACATGCATCTGCCGATGGACGAGCTAAAGGGCAAACGCTGCTTCGAGGTCATTTTCGGAATCGAAGAGCCTTGTCCTGGATGCACCGCATCGAAAGCCTGCAGGACAGGTCGCTTTCAGGAGGGGGAGGTGGAGACCCCTGACGGCAAGGTCTGGCTATCTCACGCATCTCCGATCATGGATGCGCAAGGAAAGGTCAAGGGCGCGGTCAATGTGGCCCTGAACATATCCGACCGAAGGAGGGCGGAGAAGGCGCTCAAGGAGAACGAGGCCAACCTTCTCCGGGCGGAGCTGGTCGCAAGGTTTGGCAACTGGGAGTTCGATATGGCGACTGGAATGGTTCACGCATCCCTTGGTGCGCGGCGAATCTACGGCGTTGGCGATGAAGAGCTTAGCATAAAAGACGCTCAAAACATTCCCATTCCAGAATGCCGCCCTATGATGGACGGGGCCCTCCGCGCCCTGATAGAGAAAGGCCGCCCATACGATATCGAGTTCAAGATACGACGGCCGTGCGACGGACAATTCCTCGATATTCACTCGATGGCCGAGTGGGATCCGGCGCGAAAGGCGGTCTTCGGCGTGATCCACGATATCACCGATCGAAAGAGGACTGAGGAGGAACTCCGACGTGCCAACTGGGAACTCGAAAGGGCAATCGCCCTTGCCAAAGAGATGGCAGAGATTGCAGAGCGCGCAAACGCCGCAAAGAGCCAGTTTCTGGCCAACATGAGCCATGATATCCGGACGCCGATGAACGGCGTGATCGGCATGGCAGGCTTGCTTCTCGATACAGACCTGAATCCGGTGCAGCGCGAGTTTGCCGAGGTCGTCCGCATCAGCGGCGAGACCCTGCTCAGCCTCATAGATGACATACTCGACTTCTCCAAGATAGAGGCCCGAAAGATGGATCTGGAGAAGCTGGACTTCGACCTTCGCGCAGCCCTTGAGGAGGCGTCGGAGATGCTCGCCACAAGCGCCCATGAGAAGGAGCTGGAGCTCGTATGCCAGATCGATCCGAGGGTTCCTACCCTCTTGAGGGGGGATCAAAGAAGGCTGCGAAGGATCATAGGCAATCTGGGCGGAAATGCGGTGAAGTTCACAGAGCATGGCGAAATTGTGATCCATGCAGGCCTCGTCTATGAGGACGAAGGATCTGTCAAGCTATGCTTCTCGATCAAGGACACTGGAATCGGAATTCCTGCGGAGCGCCAAGACGTCCTCTTCACCCCATTTACCCAGGTGGACGGATCCACGACGCGAAAGTTCGGAGGAACTGGTCTTGGCCTTGCCATCTCGAAAGAGCTCGCGGAGCTGATGGGAGGCGAGATCGGCGTAGAAAGCGTCTGCGGCGCAGGTTCAAACTTCTGGTTCACCGCCATCTTCGAGAAGCAACCTAGAGAGCTTGTCCAAGACGAGGGGATCTTTGGCGGCATCCACGCCCTCGTGGTCGACGACAACGAGGCCGCTCGCCGGTCCATGGCAGAGCTGCTGAGATCCTGGGACTGCCGCTATGAGGAGGCGAGCTCCGTCAAGGCTGCTTATGAAATCCTCAAGGAGTCGGCCAAGGGAAGCAGCCCATTCGATATCGCCTTTCTCGACATGCATATACAAGATCTCGATGAAGTTGGCATGGATGAGATGAGAGAGGCCTTCGCAAAGGAGGGAAAGACGCGCCTTGTAATGACATATCCCCTGGGAAAGCGAAGAGATAATCGAGAGATCGATAGGCTTGGCTTTTTTAGCCAGCTCTCGAAGCCCGTTCGTCAGTCGGACCTTCGCGCCCTTCTCGAACAATCGATCTGCAGGGCGAGAAGGTCCAACAAAGCGCCTCCGAAGGTATTCTCGAGCCTCTCACCTTCGGCACAACCGCCATCTCCGGCCCAGGCTAAGCGCCGCATCCTCATTGCCGAGGACAATCCCATCAACCAGAAGGTAGCGCAAGCGATGCTCAGAAGGCTGGGCTACGACGCCGATGTCGCAGCAAATGGCAAAGAGGCGATCGATGCCCTTCGGAGAGCCCCGTACGACCTGGTGCTGATGGACTGCCAGATGCCGGAGATGGACGGATTCGAGGCCGCGATCTCCATCCGTCAAGAGGATTCCGGTGTGCTCAAACCGCATATCCCAATAATCGCCATGACCGCCAACACGATGAAGGGGGACCGCGAGAGGTGCATCGAGGCCAGGATGGACGACTATCTGGCAAAGCCGGTCCAATCCGGAGAGCTGGAGAGAATGCTCGATAGGTGGCTGGAGACGACGAAGGGCGACGATATTCAGCCTTGAGACGAGGCCCAGAGGCCCCATTCCTCAAAGTCAAACTGCGGCGGCGCTAATCCCACAGCAAGCTGCGGGATATCGTGTTCTAAGACTAGCTGGCCGAAAAAGCGGCGTCCATCGCGGCGTTCTCACCATCATATAGAGCGACCCAATCACCAGATTAACATAATATCACAACATAGCAAATCTGCGATAAGGGGATCTCGATTTATGAACTGCATGGGGATGGCAATGGCGTTGCTCCTTCTGATCGGCGCCACGGCAGAGGATGAGGAGAAAGCCGAAGAGCAGATACTCTTCGAGGGCATGAACTGGACGGTGGTCGACGATCCCTCCCCCTCCGAGCCCTCCGGGTGGGTTGTGGAAAATGGAGCTCTCATGCAGCTATCCAACATCTACCGCAAGGAGAGGGAGTTCGAGTACTGGCAGGGCACCCATATCGTTGCCGGCTCGCCGACCTGGGGGGACTATGAGCTCTCCTTCAAGATCAACAGCAGCGACGACGACGGCATAGGGGCCATCGTGCGCTATCGAGATGCGGACGATTATTATAGGTACATCATGGTCCAGGATGGCGGAAACGGCGGACCATTCCGACGCCTGGAGAGGCTATTCCTCGGCGAGAGGACGATCCTCGCAGAGGACGGCCAGGGGTATATCCCTGGGCAGACCTACGATATCCGGTTCAAGGCCGAAGAGGAGATGATCGAGGTCTGGTTGGACGGGGAGAGGGTGCTCTCCGCAAGCGACGACTCCATTCCCACGGGGATGGCGGGCTTTCTCTGCTATGCAAGCGCTCCTGTTGCGATATGGAATGTGAGCATTATCGATCCCACGGGCAACGTCCTCGGCGGGAGTGTAACCGAGGAGGCCATCGAGTTCGAGGACGCCTAGAAACTGACCCACCATTCGTTTAGGCACATAGAACCGGAGCATAGCGATCTGGTGTGTCTCTTTAGGCATATAGGCTATTTAGCGATTAACCAGCATCAATCGCCTCAGTTGCCCCCACATGTGCCTAATCAATGGGGAACTCAGGCTCTCATGGCCTTGGCAGTGGACCGGGAGCGCTGCAGGAAGTATGCGATAACGGCGATGGTGACGATTGGCGAGAGCCAGCTTGGCACATGGGCGCCGAAGCTGTCGAGGATCATTATCGTTCCGAGAAAGAGGATGGAGTACATAGCCCCGTTCTTGAGATACCGGTACCTCTTTATCCGCTCAATATTTCCGACGGTCATCTCTCTCACGACAATTGCCCCGAGCCCGTTTCCGATAAGTATGAGTGGAACCGATAAAGTGAAGGCAAATGCGCCCAATACGCCATCTATGGAGAACGTGGCGTCGATCACTTCTAGATAGAGTATCTTGCTTATATCGGTCATATCGCCGCTCATCAGCCTCTTCTCGTTCTCCTCGGCGTTTCGTTTGAATCCATGCGTTATGAAAAAGGCCGTAGATCCTGTGACAGCACCCATCGCCATGAGGGGATCCCTCTTCAGGGCCATCCATACCAAGGCTGTGAGGAGGATGGAAACGACTGCGTAGAACCATACCCCCTGAGAGCTTATGAACGACTCCACCCTCAGGCCGAAGGACTTGGGCTCGAGGAAGAGCCAGTGAAAGAAGAGGAATATCAGGAACGTCCCGCCCCCTATGAGGAGCACGGGGGAGGAGGACTCTATCGCCTCTATCACCGCAGGGTCGCTGCTGAAGGTGCTCGTCAACGCCTGGACAGGGCCCAAGGACGGCATCGTCATCCAGACGATCAGCCATGGAAGCACCCCCCTCACCACGAAGACCGCGAAGAGCATGCCCCAGAGGAGGAACCATCTTTGGGCCTTCGGCTGCATCGTGGAGAGTACCTCGGCGTTTATGATGGCGTTGTCTATGCTGTTTATGCTCTCGAAGAGGCATAGGCCGACTACGATCAATACAATCGAAGCAATGTCCATCATCTAAGCAGGCCCACCTTCGGGCGTTCTATTCGATTATCGGCATTACTAGTTCCAACTCAGATAACACCAGCTGAGACAGAATATAAGGCCCAGCCAGCGAAGGAAGGGGGGGCGCCCGCGTCTAATGCCCACCTTCCTCTGCCTGGTCGATATCTACCTTCTTTGGCTTGATGACTCCCATGGCCATCAGGGATGCCTTGGCCTGGATGCGCACGATGGTGCTCTCGTCCTTTGCAGCCTCCAAGAGATACTCGACAGCCGCTTGCGACTTCAACTCCCCCATTATCCAGGCGGCAGAGGCGCGGATATCCTCGTCGGCACCCTTTAGGGCCTCGATCATCCGCCCTTCAACTTCCGCCCCTCGCTCTGAGAGCTTGATCATGGCGTTCGTCCGCACGAGCTCCTCCGGGTCCTTGAGGGCCCTTATCATGGCCTCGATAGCCCCCTCACCCTCCCTCTTAGCTAAGAGCATGACTGCGTTCGACCTCACAAGGATACTCTCGCCCTTAGTCACAGCCTCGATAAGCCGATCGGTCGACCAGCTATCGTCCGGAAGCGTCTCAGGAACCTCGTTCTCGTCAATCATGAAGAAGGGACCGTGCCCCTCCCCCGCCATATTCTTCTCTTCGGCCATGGGAAGCGCTCTCAAATCTATTATACTTCAGCCTTTCCTAAGCGAAACGCCGCCAGGTTGACTTCCATATACTTTGGCGGGACCACGTCTTTAAGGGCATCCAGGAGGAGACCCTCCGAGAGTGGCAGGTAGCGGGAGAGGGCTCCGAGCATGACCACGTTCATGGCCTGGGAAGTTCCCGCCTGAAGGGCGAGGGCAGTTGCATTCATGCTCCAAACACTGCCGACCCGCTTCAGGGGCGCAAGAAGCGACTCGATATCCGGGTATGCGCAGGCACCTGTCGTCACCGTTACCGGGAGAACTGGAGCCGTGTTTACGATTGCGACGCCGCCCAGCGCGAGGAAGTGGCCGAACCTCAAGGCCTCGGCCGGCTCCAGCGCCAGGAGGACATCCGCCCCTCCCTCCGCGATCATGGGGCTCAACTTGGATCCGATGCGCGTGTGGTTCACGACGCTTCCACCCCTCTGAGCCATGCCGTGGGTCTCCGCACCTCGGACAGGAACTCCAGCCATCACCGCCGCCCGGCCGATTACCTCGGAGATGAGGATTACGCCCTGGCCGCCAACGCCCACGATTATAACGTCGATTGGCTTCATTTCACCACCTCTATCGCATGGCTTGGGCAGATCTCCGCGCATACACCGCATCCCGTGCATAGAGCATTGATCCTTGCCCGTTCCCCGTCGAACTCGATTGCCGGGCAGCCGAACTCCAGGCAGACCTTGCATCCCGCGCACTCATCGGTCACCCTGAAAGGCAAACGCCGCTTGCCCCCACGCCTTGCTTCGATGACGCACGCCTCCTTGGCGATGACAACCGAGAGGCCGGGATGATCCCGGGCTCGACGAAAAGCCTCGATCGTCTCGTCGAGGTTGTATGGACTTACCGTCTCCACTGACCCCGCACCGAGTGCCAGGCAGAGCACCTCGAGATCGACCGCAGCTGTTGCCTCCCCTGACGCCGTATACCCGGTCCCGGAATGGGGCTGGTGGCCGGTCATGGCGGTCGTCGAGTTATCCAGTATGGCCACAGTGATATTGGCCTTGTTGTAGGCGGCATTGAGAAGCCCGGCGATCCCCGAGTGAAGAAATGTGGAGTCGCCCAGGCTGCAGCAAATGGGCAGCTCCTCGCCCCCGAAGCGAATCCCGGTTCCAACGGTGATGCTCGCCCCCATGCAAAGGCATGTGTCAACGGTTCCCATGCCCACCCCCATCGTATAACACCCGATGTCGCTAGGGTAGATAGCCCCCTTGCCAAATGCCTTTCGCATGGCGTAATAGGTCGCCCGATGGCTGCATCCGGGACAAAGGGCCGGAGGTCGCAACGGAACAATGCTCGCCTCTTCCAGACGGGGGAGATCCCTCTTTGGAAGATCGGCAATAGTTGCGATGGAGTTCCTCGCCAGAAAGAGCCCAAGCTCTCCCTCTCTAGGGATATGACCGCTTCCCTTGCCGAGTATCCTAAGATCGGGATTGTGGAGGCGGGCGAGCCTTTCCACCACCTCCTCAAGGACGGGCTCGAGCTCCTCTACGACCATCAACGTGGAAACGTGCTCCACCAACCTCGTCATCAGCTCGATAGGCGGAGGATATGATCCAATTCGTAATATAGAGAGATCGAGGCCCAGATCCGTCGCCGCCTCCTCTGCATAGAGGCCGGCGATCCCCCCAGCCATGATTCCCATATTGCCCCGTAGCTCAAGCCGGTTCCATGGCCTTCCCTCGAGCTCGCGGCGGATGGCATCCTGCTTTTCTAGGAGCTCGTGGTGAAGGGGGCGAGCATGTATGGGCAGGGCCACGCGTCTCGATGGGTCCTTTCGAAAGCCCTTCGACTCGATGCGCTTCGGGATCTCTCCCAATGCGACATCGGCGCGAGCGTGGGATACCCTGGTCGTCGGACGGAGCATAACCGGCGTGTTCAGCCGCTCAGAGAGGCCAAACGCATACGTGGTCATATCCTTCGCCTCCTGGGGATCGGCCGGGTCGAGGCAGGGGATGCCTGCGAACTGGGCGTACCTCCGCGAGTCCTGCTCGTTCTGAGACGAGTGGCAGAAGGGATCGTCTGCTGAGACGATCAATAGCCCTCCGTCGACGCCAAGATAGGCGAGGGTCATCAAGGGATCGGCTGCAACGTTCAGTCCAACGTGTTTCATGGTGGCAACCGACCTCGTCCCCGCCCAGGATGAACCTATGGCCACCTCCAGGGCCACCTTCTCGTTTACCGACCACTCCACATGCATCCCATGCTCGCCAGCGATAGGTCCCAGGGTATCGATGATCTCCGAGGAGGGCGTGCCAGGATAGCCGGCAACGAGGCCCGCTCCCCCCTCCAAGATCCCCCGCACTATCGCCACATTGCCCAGCATATATTCCCTCATCAGCTTGACCTTCCTTTACGCGTCTCTTGCGCGCCCAAACGTCATTCCCTCTGATAACTGTTTTGTCGATGACGCATCGATTGCGGCGCATTGCGGCGACCGAATAAGGAATGCCACGAAAAGGCTATTATGGGGGGACGGTTGTGAAATATGAACCTGTGAGCTGGACGTTCGAGAGACATGGATCCTTCTACAACTACCTCCCCCGGGGGTGCCAGATATGCCGACTTGGAGCTTCGCTCGTCCTCTTCGTAACCGGCCTATGCGATCGGAGCTGCTCGTACTGTCCCCTATCGCTAGAGCGACGCGGCAAGGACAGGATCTTCGCGAACGAGCGAGCGGTCTCCAAGCGGTCCGAGATCCTCGATGAGGCAAGGATGATCGATGCACTGGGAACGGGGATCACGGGCGGCGAGCCCCTGCTGAAGCTCGACCTGGTTTTGGAGCTCATCCAGCTGCTCAAAGGAGAGCTTGGATGCGACCACCACATCCACCTCTACACGGGGACCATCCCCTCCCGCACCGTACTCGAAAAGCTCCGCTATGCAGGGCTCGACGAGATTAGGATCCATCCCCCCAGCCCCGCCGGACTTGAGGAGGCCTTGAGGGAGGCAATCCAGCTAGGGCTCGAGGCGGGAGTGGAGATCCCGGCAATCGCTCCTGCCGGAAGAATCGTGGAAGCTGTGCGAAGGAGCGGGGCCTTTCTCAACCTGAACGAGCTCGAGTTCTCCGAGACCAACCGGGAGGCATTGGAGGCTGCGGGCTTTCTCCCACACCCAAACCATTGCGGGGCGATTGGCAGCAGGGCGCTTGCGAGAAGGGAGTTCGCCTTGGACGATGTTTTGGTTCACTTCTGCTCCTCACGCTTCAAGGATGCCGTTCAGCTGAGGGAGAGGTTCAAACGCCGAGCCCGAAAGGCTGCTAAGCGCTACGAGGAGGCAACGGAAGACGGGACATTACTTCGGGGCGCAATCGAGGGAGAGATCGAGAAGGCCCTGGAGCTCTTGCGGGAGCTCGGCGTCCCCGAGGAGATGTTCACGGGAGCCGCCGGCCGCCTGGAGATCGCCCCATGGATAGCTGAGGAGCTAGCAACCCAGCTCAAAGATCTGGGGGCCGCAACCTATATCGAGGAGGTATATCCGCTGGAGAAAAGGCCGGTGGTGGAGAGAATACCTTTATAACCCTTAGCCACAATCGGTTGTGGCGGTGAGCATGGAACGCGCTGAAGAAAGGATTCAAGAGAGGCTCAGGAACTATCTCAAGCGGGATGGCATCGGAATTCGCAAGGCGGTTTTGAGGCTATTCTTGAGCGACGAGTCCTACACCACGGAGGACGTCTTCACCTATCTGGAAAAGGCCGGCTTCGATGTGAGCTATCGAGGCGTATCCGCTATGGTGGGCCTGATGAACACGCGTCTGGGTATCCTGAGCATCGATGTCTCTGGTGATCATAATGTCTATTCGCTCAAGAGCGATCACAAGGAGATAGTGCGTTCGGTTCTGGAGAATTATTGAGATCTACATTCCATTGAAGAACAAAAGGTACCACTAAATATCCTCGTCACCACGCTCGGGCGAGGTTGAGCGGTCAATCCCAACACCTTTTTATCGGAGCCCGCCATCTGAGCCATGGATGGAAGAGAAGTCGCTAGTCGAAATCAACGAGCGCATACGGGACGGGAGCGTCAAGGTGGTTACCGCTGAGGAGATGCCCGACCTGGTCGACGAGCTGGGACCAGCGGGAGCGGTGCGAGAGGTGGATGTCGTGACCACCGGCACCTTCGGAGCGATGTGCTCCTCCGGGGTATTTCTGAACCTGGGCCATAGCGATCCTCCCATCAAGATATCCCGAGCCTACCTCAACCAGGTGGAGGCCTATGGTGGAATCGCCGCAGTGGACCTATTCCTGGGGGCCACACAGCCCTCGCTAGACAGAGGGGCGGAGTATGGAGGCGCTCACGTCATCGAGGACCTGGTGGCGGGCAAACATATCGAGGTAGATGCGGAAGGGCCGGGAACGGACTGCTATCCTCGACTGGATCTGGAGACCAGCCTGAGGCTCGATGACTTCAACCAGGCCACCATGGTGAATCCCAGGAACGCCTATCAGAATTACAACGCCGCCATCAACAGCTCTGAACGCACGCTCCATACGTATATGGGGACGCTTTTGCCACGCAACGGAAACATCCATTACAGCGGGGCGGGGATTCTCAACCCCATTAGCAACGATCCCGAGTTTGAGTATATAGGAATGGGAACGAGGATATTTCTGGGAGGAGGCCAGGGCTACATCATCGGCTCTGGAACCCAGCACGACCCAGAGAGCGGCTTTTCCACCCTCATGGTTACAGGCGACCTCAAGGGCATGAGCTCAGACTACCTTAGGGCGGCCACCTTCCACCGCTACGGCCCAACCCTTTACGTTGGAATTGGCGTTCCGATCCCCATGCTGAACGAGAAGATGGCGAGAAATGCCGCGATAAGGGACGAGGATATCATAACCTCCATAGTGGACTACGGCGTTCCGCGCAGAACAAGGCCTCTCGTCAGGCAAGTGAGCTACAAGGAGCTCAAGTCCGGCCTGGTGGAGATCGAGGGCAGGGATGTGAAGACATCTCCCCTCTCCAGCTACCATCATGCCCGAATGATCTCAAAAGCTCTGAAGGCCTCGATCGAGGCGGGAGAGTTCCCGCTCACGGCGCAGGCGGTGCCACTCCCGAGGATCGGATCATGCAGGCCGATGAGGCAGACCAAGGAGTACCCCCTGGTATCCGATGTCATGAGCCGGGATGTATTGACCGTGAGGGAGGATATAGGCATCGAGGCGGCGGCCAAGGCCATCGTCAAGGGGAGCTTCGACCACCTTCCGATCGTGAACGATAGGGGCAGGCTTATTGGGATAGTGACCTCATGGGACATATCCAAGGCCGTGGCCATGGGGGGGATAGCCAAGGTCTCCGAGATCATGTCCAAGCACGTATACTCCGCGAGGCTGGACGAGCCAATCGAGCTTGCCGCACGAACGCTGGACACACACAGCATCTCCGCCTTGCCCGTCGTAGATAAGGAGTGTCAGGTGATCGGCATGATCACGAGCAATCATCTCTCCAGGCTCTTCGCCAGGAGGCGATCACATTGAAGCTCATGTTGCACGTAGCCCCAAAGATAGTGCGCCAGCCCCTTATATCCTCGGTGATCATCGAGACGTCTGCCTTGATCAACATCGAGCGAGCGAGCATCGATGCGGTGAGCGGAGAGATAGTGATCGAGGTCTCCCCAGATAAGTGCCAAGAGGTCAGGGAGGCCTTCGAGCGGCGCGGCGTGCAGGTGCTCATGCTGGAAATGCCTGTGATCAGGGACGAGGAGGAGTGCGTCCATTGCGGAGCCTGCGTATCCATCTGTCCCACGGGAACATTCCGTTTCGAGGACTGGGTGGTCGTGGCCGACTCGGGCAAATGCATTCAGTGCGGCGCATGCGTTGTGGCCTGCCCCCATCGAGCGCTGAGGCTCGTCCTCAAGCAGCCCCAGATGGATGAGACAAACACTATTGGACCTTAATTCATTTTTAATACTTTATTTTAAAAGTATTTCAGATTTGTGAAGGATAATGTGGCACCGCTTTTTCGGTTTGAGAAAACCGTTGGGTTGTATATTTCATTAAGATTACTTGATCAGCCTTTGAGTAACTCTTTCACGCCATTCATATTTTCAGTAATTCCATATTTTCAATTACTAGTAGGCATATCTATCTTTTCAGCAGGATAAAGTGTGTCCACTTTTTTTGGAAGATCGCAGAATTTATAAAGGAGGAGGTTTATTACTATTTGGATAGGTGGAGAAAGCATATTTTGCACCGAGCGAGGGGAGGGATCTTCTTGATGTTGGTTGAAGGCGTTGCAATAGCGATGGGGCGTGGCATCGCCCCCGGTGATCCAGTGTGGGGCGAAGTTTCATATGATAGGTTATATATATTATCTTTGAGGAGAGCGATGCAATGACTGGCGAGGGGATATTCCTGAACCCTCTGGCCCGGGCTCTGGCCGGAGCTGATAGGAGAAGGCTCGAGGAGATCTCAAAAGGTGCACCTTTGCGAGTCTCATCTCTGATAACTACCGTTGTGAACGGCGATCCCAACGAGATCCAGACCGCTCTCCGGCTGCTTTCCGATGGCAGAAAGGGGTTCCAGGAGTGGTTCGACCTCGCAAGAATTGCCCAGCATCTCCTCCTTCGCGATCTCGCCATCGAGTATTATGCGCACAGCCTTGAGGAGGGAAAGGGAGATGAGAGGGCGCGGGCCTTTCAGGGAATAGGCGATCTCCTCGCCCAGGCCGAGGAGTGGGATGATGCTGTGGAGGCCTACCAGAGGGCGCTCGGGGAGGATAGATCCGCGAACCTCCTCAGCCATCTAGCCCGGATCTATCAGCGCAAAGGGGAGTGGGATCGCTCCCTTGAGTGCCTTCTAGAGGCTTTCGATAGGCTGCAAGCATCCGGCGACTCGCTGGATTCGATTCGAATCCAGAGGGAGATAGGAGAGCTCCATCAGCTCCGAGGCGAGTTTGCCCTCGCCGAGGAGCACTACCGAAAAGCCCTCTCCATGGCAGAGCAGCAAGGTTTTCAGAGGGAGGAGACGAAGGCGCTTAAGAGCCTTGGATGCCTGCACCAGCTGGGAGGGGATTGGGAAAACGCGGTCGACTGCCACCATATGGCTCTCTCGCGAGCCGACAGCAAGGCGGAGGAGGCGGAGATCCTCGGGGAGATCGGAGAGGCATACTTCAAAGCAGGCCGGTGGTCCCAGGCCGCGAAGAGCTATGAATCGAGCCTCGCGATACTGGAGGAGTGTTCATCCGGCCATCACATGGCCGAGATCCTAAACCACCTTGGGCTTGCATTTGTGGAGATGGGCGAGTGGGGCAGGGCAGAGAAGGCCTACGAGCGGGCCATAGATCTGATGGAGGGAGCGGACGACTCCGCCGAGGCGGCGAGGATTCTTGGAAACTTGGGCTCACTGCATTATCGCCGAGGCGAGTACGCTTTGGCGATTCCGTGCTTCCGTCGAAGCCTCGAGATCAAGGAAGACCAAGAGGACCTGCTCGGAATGACCGCCACTCTGAACAACATAGGGCTGATCCATGCCGAGAAGGGCGAGTGGGAGGAGGCCGTCTCATGCTATCGCCGGTCATTGGAGATACTGCAGGAGCTCGGCAACGGCCAGGCAGCGGCAAAGGCTCTCTCCAACCTGGGATCGGTATACCAGATGATGGGGGACTTCGATCAGGCCGTGGACCTGCACTGGGAGGCCCTTGAGCTTCAGGATCGTCTGGGCGATATGCACGGCGCCTCCAAGACCCAGAACAACCTGGGATTGGTCTATCAGTCCAAAGGGGAATGGGACCTCGCCCTCGACTACTACGGGAAGAGCCTAGAGGCGAAGGAGCAGCTCGGCGACATACAGGGCGTCGCCACAACCCAGACCAACCAGGCAAGCATCTACCAGATGAGGGGGCAGTGGGAGGAGGCGATATCCCATATCCAAAGGGCGATGGAGACATTTAGAAGCCTGGGAGACCAACGCGGCGTCTCAACCGCCCATAACAACCTTGGAAACATCTATGCCGATATGGGAGACGGCCTCCAGGCGATCAGGCATTACAGCCAGAGCCTCGAGATCAAGGAGGCCTTAGGAGACCTGCACGGCGTTGCAACGACAGAGGGTAATATGGCAAGCATCCATTACCGCCAGGGGGATCTCGATAAGGCAGAGGACCTCTATAGACGAAGCCTGGATGCATTCCTAAGCCTCGGCGACCTGAGAGGGGGCTCCAACTGCCTCATGGGGCTAGGCCAGATATCGGCGGACCATGGCTGTTGGGACAGGGCCATATCCGAGTACGCGCGCTGCCTCGATATGAAGTTCTCCCTGGACGATTGCGCCGGGATCATCAAGGCCTTGACAAGCCTTGCGAGCATCTGCTCCTCCCTCGGCCGATGGGAGGAGGCAGCTGAGCGATACATGCAGGCTTTGGAGCGCTTCCGCACCCAAGGGGACGTTCAAGGGGTGGCTGGCGTCCTTGCCAACCTCGGCAACCTCTACTCGGTGCAGGGAGACCTGGATAAGGGGATCTCATGTTTTAGGGAAGGCCTGGAGATTCTGGAAAGGCTGGGGGACGTTTACGGCCAAGCTGTGATCCACAACAACATAGGAAATCTGCACTATCGGCGGGGGGAGTGGGCGCCCGCAGAGGAGCATTATCGCTTGGCTCTGAAGGGATTCCAGGAGGTGGACGACCGCCAGGACGCGGCCTCGGTAGAGAGCAATTTGGCGAGCATCTATTTCAAGAAAGGGAATTGGGAAGGGGCCCTCGAATGCTATCAAAAGAGCCTGGACCAGTTCGAGCTCATCGATGACATGCACGGCGCGGCTTCCGTCCTCGGCAACCTGGGCCTATTCTACTATCAGAGGGGAGAGTGGACGCTCGCCCATGAACACTTTCGCCTCGCAATGGAGGCCATGGTCCGCCTCGGCGATCATGAGGGGGCGGCGGAGATGCAGAGCAGCATGGACATGATCACCTCCCACAGGGGCGAGATCCGAGGAGACCTGGACGATTACCAGAGGCAGCTTGCTGCCCTCGAGGAGCGACGCGACCTGAGCGGGTGCGCAGAGATCCTTGGAGTGATCGGAAACGTCTACGCCGATCGCTACCAATGGGACGAGGCGGTGTCACATTATCGCAAAAGCCTCGAGGGCTTCACAACGATAGGGGACCGCTACAGCCAGGCGCAGACGCTCTACAACATAGGCCTTGCCTATCGGGATAAGGGGGACTGGGAGCATGCACGAGAGTATCTCGAGGAGGGGCTCGATGCCTTCAACGAGCTGAACGCTGCCCCGAACGCTGCGCTTGCCAAGCTGAGCCTGGGAGGGGTCTTGGAGAGGGGAGGCTCATTGCACCAGGGCGAGGAGATGATACTCTGCGCAGTCAACCAGTTCGAGGCCCTGGGGGCGGTGCCTGATCTATGTCAGGCCTACCTGCAACTCGCCAGGATAAAGCTCCTGTCCGGCATGTCGGTGGAGGCAAAGTTCTACCTCTCCGAGGCCGAGACATACATATTCAAGATCGGATACGAGCCGATGAAGGTGCAGCTGTACAACGCCTGGGGCCTCTACTACAAGGGAGAGGGCTTTAGAAGCGAAGCGCGAAGCAACTTCGAAAAAGCCCTTGCCCATGCAAGAAGGCTCGGAGATCCCCTTCAGGAGGCGCTCGCCCAGCGCAATTTGGGAGTGCTCGCCAAGGAATTCGCAGACTACGGAGAGTCAAAGGAGAGGCTCACAACAGCGCTTGCCATATTCAATCGGATGGGATCGCTCTGGGAGGTTGCCTGCACGTATGAGCATCTAGCAGACCTCGCCGTGAAGAGGCAAGAGTACGATGAGGCCGCTAACCTCGCCGCCCACCTGGAACGGCAATCACGGCTGCAGGAGTACGGTGATCTGCATATCAGGGCGATCGCGCTTCTCGCCGACTGCGAGCTTCACAACGGAAGAGCCGAGGAGGCCCTCGCCGACTACTCGGAGGCGCTTCGCCTTGCCAAGGGGCGAGGGGAAGATGCCTACTCCCAGACGATCGACCTCCTCATGGGAAGGATGGCCGATTACGTCGAGGATGGGCCCGATTCCAAGTCGCTTAGAAGCTTGGGCAGCCTCATCGATGCCATGAGGTCGCGCATGGAGGACGAGGAGTATTGCCAGCTGGTTGTGGGAAAGGATTTGGGTCGAAACTGATCACATCCAGATGACGCTTGAAAGGACGCTCATCTGCATGTCGAGCTCGGCGAGCTTGTGCCTGACCTCGCCCTCGCTCAGCAAGGCCTCCAGGTCGTAGAGGCGGGCGACAACCTCCAGAAAATCGGCGTCCATCTCCTCCCGTCGGGCCCGAACAGAGGAGTAGTAGAGGTGGGCTCGATCCGCCCTCGCATAGATCCCGAAGTAGTCCCGGGAGAAGAAGCCTTTGAAGCGGAGGATGAGGGGCTTGTAGACCGCCTTCAGCCGGGGGAGGTAGTACTCGTCGAGGACCTTCTTCATCAAGGGATTATCGACATCCCCAAGAGCTATCCTCATGTAGCCCTGTCCATGGATATAAGGGGAGTAGAAGACGTTATACCTGACGAGGCTTCTGAGATCTATGCCCAACCGGATGCCGAACTCGCAGTCGTCATACGTTCCAAGAAGGCCTGGATTGAGGAAGTACCGCACCTCCAAGAAGATCTCCCTCTCGAGCCTTATCAGAACGACGCTCTCCTCATCGGAAGGAGCGTGCACGCTCACCTCACGCACGCCTTGCCCCAGTATCTCGCTTGCCGCCTCCCTCGTGCAGTCCATGGAGGAGAACTGGCGAAGCCCACCCAGTAGATCGCCCATCGTATTCATCCAAACCACCCAGCAAGTCCCTGACCGGTTAAATAGATCTCTTCTGCGAGGACCGCGATTGCCAGTATCACCGCAAGCGCCATTGCAACGCCAAGAAGCCATAGCGCTCGGAATATATCGCCGACCCCCGGGGACCCTCCCGACTCGTTTATGATGTAAGCTCCAGGCTTCTCCAGGCGGATTCCCAAGGCTCCGGCAGCTGCAGCCATAGGCCAGCCGGAGTTGGGGCTGGGAGTTGCCCCGTGCCACATAATAGAAGCCCTCAATGCAGGAACCGCCCTTAGCGGCCTGGAAGCAGCGATGATTGGAGGGCTAATCCTCGCGGGGATCCAGTTTGCCAGGTCATCGAGCCTCGCCGATGCCCATCCGATCTCCCTTAGGTCAGGCGTTCGATAGCCGAGCATGCTGTCCATTGTGCTCACCGCCTTGAAGGCGAGCGCCGCCTCGAGCCCTAAGCCCAGGGGAGAGAATAGTATATAGTAGAATATGGGAGAGATGACTGCATCGACGTAGTTTTCCGATAGCGACTCGATGACGGCAGATGCAGCCTGGTTCGCCGTAAGGCTGTTTGCATCCCTGCTGACGAGGGCTGGAAGCATCCTCTTCGCCTCACCCAGATCGCCCTCGATTGCAAGGCCGATATCCCGAGAGGTTTGGAGAAGGCTTCTGATGGCGAATGTGGACTTGAGGAGATATGCTGAGAGGACGATTGCAAAGCCCGGCGAAGCCAGGTCTGCAATGGCGATCACCAGATGGCCTGCAACCACGCTCGCAAGCACGACCGAGGCCGCAATGAAGGCTCCGTGTAATCGGGTCGGCGCTGCTCTTCGGCGAAGCGCTGCGATCAGTCGGCCTATTAGGACTACTGGATGAATGGATGCGGGAGGCTCCCCGAAGAGGAGGTCCATAGCTACTGCGAGGAGGAATACATCGAGTGGATTCAAAGATATCGCTCCAACTCTTCCCAGATTAGATCGAGCGAGACGCCTGCCATCAGGCGGTCGAGGACCATCTTGGCAACATCAGGCCTATGCAAGAATGTGCAATTCCTGCAGGACCAGCCATCCCGGACCCATCGCCCGCCCATCCTTTCGTCGTGACAGGGGTAGAATGGACAGAAACAGAAGGTGCAGTCCTGCTCTGGGAAGTGGCATGGGTAGCGCTCGCAGTTTAGCCTCTGCATTCCAGAACCCTGCCAAGAGCAGCTATTAGGACCTGGTTCTCCGAACGGGTGCGCACGGCGAGGCGTATGTATCCCTCATCCAAGCATCTAAACGAGGAACAGTCCCTCACGAGGACCCTCTCCTCGGCCATCTTACGGGCGATCTCCCCCGAGGTCATGCCAGTCGACCTCACGTCGACGAGGATGAAGTTTACGCTGCTCTCGAGCGCACGAAGCCCCAGACCCCTCAGGGCCTGCGAGAGCCAATCGAGCTCCTGCTGAACGAGCCGCCTGCTATCCTCAAGAAACTCGGTCTGTGTGAGAAGATGGGCTCCTGCAGCTGCAGCAATGGATCCTATGCTCCAAGGTATGCGAGAGCGGTTCATCACCTCGGCCAGGGCGGGGTTGGTCACCGCGAATCCCAGGCGCAAGCCAGGGACGCCAAAGGACTTCGTAAGAGACCTCATCACCACAAGGAACTCCATCTTCGACGCGAGGTCCGCGAGGCTCGCCTCGGGATCCGAGAGCTCGATGAAGGCCTCGTCGAGCAGAAGGAAGGTCTGCTGCTCCTCGAAGCGGACGGCTATCTCCTCTGCCTCGCGGCGCGAGAGGAGATGGCCGGTGGGATTATTGGGATTGCAGACGAATGCTGCCTTTGCTCGATCGATCGATCCATCGTCGAGGAGGTCGACCAGCGGGATCCTAAGGATGCAGGGCTCCTCCACCTCCGCCCCGACCAGACGCGACTGGGCAGCGTACTCGCCAAACGTCGGGGATGGGATCAAGGCAAGCTCCCCCTCCATGAGCACCGTCTCGGCAAAGATGCGAATTATCTCCGATGAGCCGTTGCCGACGACGATCGCGGCCGGATCAACGCCTGCGTAGATAGCTGCAGCGCTTCGAAACTCAGCGTACTCGTTGTCCGGGTAGTGGCCGAGACGGGGGATCTCACGGGCGAAGACCTCATCCAGCGGCGGATGGCCCAATGGATTGATGTTCGCGCTGAAGTCGAGGATCTCCCCTCCGCCAAATCGCGAGGAGTACTCTCGCACCTTCCCCCCGTGGGCGCAGGCCTCTGCCCTGGCAAAGCTCCTCTTGATCAGTTCTATCATGGGTCTCGCGTATTCACCCGCCTCCTCACATTTCAACCTAGCGGAAGGTTCACATGTTGACGATCGAGGCGATCGGTATATTGAGGGGAAATGCGATCAGGACATGGATTGTTTATGTTATATAGCATACTCTTACCACTTTGAGTGAGATGATGTTTATATTATATTAAGGTGTATCCGAAAGTGTTTTATGTCCTCTGCGAGCATATGGGGCTCCGTCTATACAGGAAAGAGAGGAGGCCAAAAATTGGTTAAAACCGAGGGCAGCTTTGCCGTTGAGGACATGAAGAATGTCCAGATCAACATCGGAGCTGTCATAAAGGAAGAGGATGAGTGGGACCAGGAGATGGGACCCTATCCAAAGCCACACGTGGCAACGCTCCGAGACTGGGATTTTAAGATAGTAAACCGCTACCGAATATTCTACGCTCCAGCTGACGACACCTGCACCCTTTGTACCTTTGGTCCCTGCGACCTGACTGGTAACAAGCGAGGTGCCTGCGGCATCGATCAGGCAGGGGCATGCGGCAAGATCGTGCTAATTGCAGTTCTGATGGGGACCTGCGCCCACACTGCCCACGGTCGCCACCTGTACCACTGGTGCCTGGATAAATTCGGCGACATGCCGTTCGACATGGGAAGCGATATCCTTGTGAAGGCTCCGCTTACAGAGTCGATCATTGGGATCAGGCCCAAGACCCTGAAGGACTTCGGCCAAGTGCTCTCCTACTGCGAGGAGGAGATCACCCAGCTCCTGGCTTCTTGCCACAGCGGGCAAGAAGGTCACTACATAGACTTCGAGTCCAAGGCCCTGCACTCCGGGATGATCGACTCGCTGGGCAAAGAGATCTGCGACATGCTGCAGACAGTTGCCTACGACATGCCCCGAGGCGACCCGGAAGCCCCGCTCGTCGAGATCGGCATGGGCACCATGGACCAGAGCAAGGCTTGCCTCGTAGCCTACGGCCACAACCTGGCTGCCGGCGCAGAGGCCATGTTCTACACCGAGAACAACGACCTCTGGGAGAAAGTTGAGATCGGCGGAGTCTGCTGTACGGCAATCGACCTGACCAGGATCGCAGAGGGACTCGGCAACACCGACATTCCCAAGATGATAGGCACCAAGGTCAAGGTTGTAGGCGCCGTCGGCTGGTGGAGGAAGATGGTCCGGGCAGGGATCATGGATGCCGTGATGGTCGACGAGCAGTGCGTCTGGTGTGACGTCGTCAGGGACTGCCAGCCGCGCAAGATCCCGGTGATCGCTACCAACGACAAGATCATGTACGGGCTGGTCGACAGGACCAACGACCCGGTGGACGAAATCGTCTCCGATCTGGTGGAGTTCAGGGTCGCAGGCGTTGTAGTGCTGGATCCGGTGAAGGCTGGCGAGGTTGCCGTCAAGACCGCCCTTCAGGTCAAGCCCAAGAGGGCTGATATCAAGTCCAAGATCGTCCTCACCGAGGAGGAGTTCAAGACCTGGGTTGAGACCTGCACCCGCTGTCGGCAATGCACCTACGTATGTCCCCCCCACATAAGGATCAGCAACATCATCGAGGAGGCAAGCAAAGGCAACCTGGAGCCCTTCTCCAGCACCTACGAGATCTGCGTGGGATGCGGACGCTGCGAACAGGCCTGTCCCCAGGAGATACCCATCCTCAAGCTCTACGAGTACGCCAACAGGGAGTATATAGCCAACCAGAAGTTCAAGATGAGGGCCGGACGCGGGCCCGTCAGGGACACGGAGATCAGGGCTGTCGGCATGCCAATAGTGATGGGCACGATTCCCGGCGTGATCGCACTAGTTGGCTGCAGCAACTACCCGAACGGCACCAAGGAGTGCTACGACATCGCCAAGGAGTTTGTGGACCGGGGCTATATCGTGGTTGCTACCGGCTGCATGGCCATGGACATGTCCCTCTACACAGATGAGGACGGCAAGACCATCTGGGAGCAGTACCCCGGAGGGTTCGACGGCCGAAACATCTGCAACATCGGATCTTGCGTTTCCAACGCACACATCCACGGCGCAGCTATCAAGGTTGCCACAATCTTCGCCCGCAGGAATCACAGGGCCAACTACGACGACATCGCCGACTACATCCTATCCAAGGTAGGAGCATGCGGCGTTGCCTGGGGAGCTTACTCCCAGAAGGCGGCATCGATCGCAACAGGCTTCAACCGCATCGGCTGCCCGGTAGTTGTACAGCCCTCCTCGGTAATCTACAGAAGGGCTTTCCTCGGCCGGACTGACGTGCCCGAGGACTGGATGGTTATCGACGCACGCGACGGATCCCTCGTCCAGATCGAGCCCGCTCCCGAGCACATGCTCTACGTGGCCGAGACGAAGGAGGAGGCCATGCTCATGATGGCCAAGCTCTGCTTCCGCCCCTCTGACAACAGCATCGGCAGGATGATCAAGCTGACTCACTACTGTGACATCAGCAAGAAGTACTTTGGAAAGCTCCCCGATGACTGGCCGATATTCGTCAGGCACGCCTCTGAGCTTCCGATCGCCGACAAGGAGCCGATGATGAAAGAGCTCGAGGAGAAGCACGGCTGGAAGATCGACTGGAAGGCCAAGAAGATCGTCGAAGGGCCTATTCGGCCTGTTGACGTCAGCTTCGACCCGACAAACCTGCCCAGAAAGATAAGGGCTAAGAAGAAGAAGTGATTGAAATGGCAGTAGACACTACCAAGAACCCCATACCTTTCGAGATGGCCCAGATCCCCGGGCCGGAGATGGCCAAGGCCTATGCCACCAAGGTTATCGGGTCCATCATCAAGAAGTCCAAGAGGCCCCTGCTCGTCGTCGGGGCCGAGCTATTCGACGACCCGGTGATGTTCGACAAGGTCATCGAGATGGGGAAGACCGGAATCCCCATAGCTGCGACGGCCCATAGCGTGAAGGGCTTTGTGGATAGGGACTACCTGGAGAACGTCTATCAGATCGGGCTCCATCCCCTCACCAACTACCTGCGTTTTGAGGACTGGAAGGGATTGGATGGCCAGGGACATTACGACACCGTGATATTCCTGGGCATCCACTACAAGTTCGCAAACGGCATGTTCTCGGCGCTGAAGAACTTCAACCGCAACGTGCGAAGGGTATCGATCGACCGGTACTTCCACGTCAATGCCAACATGACATTCGGCAACCTGGCCTTCAGCCCCGATGATTACCACGAGGCTGTCGATGAGGTAATAGCTGTGCTGAAGAAGTGAGGATTAATTTAGTATTTAAGGAGAGGTGTATAAATGGCAGAGGAGATTAAACTCGATATATCCCCCATGTACGAGGGGGAACGCATAAGGAAGAATGACCTGTGGGTAGAGCTCGGCGGCCCCAAGGCAGACGGCTTCGAGCTGAGCCTGGCTGCAACCATGGAAGAGGTCGAGGACGGCAAGGTTACAATCGTTGGCCCTGACCTCGGCACGGTTGCTGAGGGCTCGATCGTACCCTTCGGCCTGGTCTGCAAGGTGGCTGGCCCCTTGATCGAGAAGGACCTTGAGTCCATCATCGAGAGGAGGAACCACGCCCTGCTCTCGGCCATCAGCGGCTTCATGCACCTCAACCAGAGGTACGATATCTGGATGAGGATTGGCAAGGGACTGAAGATGAAAGGAGTCACCTCATGGGAGCAGATCTTCAAGCCGGTCATTACCCTGTACAAGAACGAGATGCCCTTCATCGAGAAGATGGAGGTAACGGTCTACACAGACCCTGCAGCGGTGAAGGAGGAGCTCGCCAAGGCCAGGGAGATATATAAGGTCAGGGACGACAGGGCCAAGGGACTGCATGACGATGATGTGGAGGTATTCTATGGCTGCACACTCTGCCAAGCCTTCGCCCCCACGAGCGCGTGCTGCGTCACTCCTGACAGGCCCTCCCTCTGTGGAGCCATCTCCTGGTTCGACGGCAGGGCCGCAGCCAAGGTGGACCCCGAGGGACCCCAGTTCGCCATCCCCAAGGAGGGGCTCATCGACGCGATCGCCGGAGAGTACGAGTCTATCAACAGCATGGCCGAGCAGAGGTCGGGCGGCGAGTACAGCCGAATGGCGCTCTACACCTTCTTCGACGCTCCCCACACCTCCTGCGGCTGCTTCGAGACCGTGGGCTTCTACATGCCCGAGGTCGACGGCATCGGCATAGTGGATCGTGACTTCAAGGGCCCGACCCCGAACGGATTGCCTTTCTCCACAATGGCAGGGCAGACCGGTGGCGGCAAGCAGATCGTAGGCTTCCTCGGAATGGGAATCCTGTACTACTTCTCCACCAAGTTCCTGCAGGCCGATGGCGGCTGGCGCAGGATCGTCTGGATGCCAAAAGCCCTGAAGGATAGGGTGAAGGAGGGCATCTCCGAGGAGATGTTCGCCAAGATCCCCACCGAGGAAGAGGTAAACGACCTCGACGCCCTCAAGAAGTTCCTGCTCAAGGCCGGCCATCCCGTGGTCGATGGAGTTGTCAGGACCGTTGACGACAAGAAGATCACCGAGGGATGGAAGTTCGAGGATATCGATGACGATGTCAAGGAGAAGGTCATCGCTTACATCGAGAAGACCGGTGGAGATATCGACACCGAGAAGATGATAGAAGAGCTCGTCATGAGCGAGGGCCAGTTCATGCAAGTGATCGAGGCCCTGCAGGAAGACGGCGTACTCTGAGTATTCAGGGGATAAAAAAAGGAGGTTATTAGAATGGGCAAGCTACAGCTCAAGCTGAAGAAGAAGGAGGAGGCCCCCGCAGCGGCACCCGCTGCCGCAGGAGCCGCTCCGGCCTTTGCCATGCCTGCCGCGGGAGGCGCGGGAGGCATAAAGCTGATCCTGAAGGACGCCAAGATAACCATAGACAAGGTGGTACTGGCAAAGTAGCACCTCTGTCTCCCTCCCTTTTTTTTGTGGTTGTATCTGCAAATAGGAGAGGAGGGATACGGTAGACTTTGACATGGATTTGGTATTCCACTTGATGGGAGGTTTTGAGAATGGGCAAGCTACAACTTAAGTTGAAGAAGAAGGAAGAGCCTGCAGCCGCACCCGCGGGTGCCCCGGCCTTTGCCATGCCCGCCGCGGGCGGGTCTTCGGGCATGATCCTGGAGCTAAGGGGCGCCACCGTCCACATCCAGGAAGTAGTCATCAAGCAGAAAAAGAAGTAGGAAGGCTTAATCGTGGGGAGAGTAATTGCCATAACCGGTAAGGGCGGCACCGGAAAGACGGCGTTGTCCGCCATGCTGATAAGGCATTTGGTCAAGGCTGGAGGCGGCGAGCGGGTGCTCGCCATTGATGCCGATCCTGATGCAAACCTCGCCGATTCCCTCGGAGTGGAGGAGGTAATGACGGTTGGCGATATGCGGGAGTTCCTGCAGGATTCGCGCTTGACCCTCCCGCCAGATACCGATAAACTGGCCCTTTTGGAGGCCAAGATCTTCGAAGTCCTTCAAGAGGAGGACGGATACGACCTCCTAGTTATGGGAAAGCCGGAGGGACCAGGGTGCTACTGTTACGTCAACAACCTCCTCAAGGGCATCATGGAGAGGACCGTCGATCAATACGATCTGATCATCATGGATACGCCGGCTGGGTTGGAGCACTTCAGCCGAGGCGTCATGCCGGATCTCGATACATTGATCGTCGTGACCGATGCGTCCCGAAGGGGTCTCACAACGGGCGAACGCATCCAGGAGCTGGCCAAGACGCTGAACGTCAAGTACAAACACCTCTTCTTGGTAGCCAATAAAGTTACCGAGACAAACAGGGACAAGATCATGGAGAATGCCAAGTCCCTGGGACTTCAGGTTATCGGCACCATCCCCTACGATGAGAGCCTAGCCAAGCTGGATCTGACCGGCGAACCATTGATCGATCTTCCAGACGATTCCCTTGCCGTGGTGGAGGTACGGGAGAGGATCATAAAGGAGATGGGCCTTTAGGTTTAAAAGGATTTGATGAAGATATCCGATGGCATTCGGCCTTTCGCTGAAGGCGACGGGCAAAGCAGGGTAGTTCCGGCTTGGGCGATTCCCCCCCTCCGGTTCAAATCCCCTTCTCCGGATATCTTCTGGATTGCGTTGGGTGATTGATATGGTAGATAATATAAAGCTGAGCGATTTAAACAAGACCCTGTCAGAGTACGGGGTGGAGGCCCTGCAGGGAGTCTCCATTGAGGGCGATATAGAGCTAGAGATCGACACTGGTGCAGGCGGAGTAGGGCCCCTCTTCGCCTATTACTTCGGACACGAGATAGCCCAGGTTGCGATGCAGCTCATCAAGTTTGCGAAGACCATGGGCTACCCCGTCGACGGGCTTCTCCAGCCAGTGGCAGTGGCCCAGGCAGTATCCCCAGCTCCCGCTGACTTGGCCGCGGCCGCTGCTGCAGTTCCCGAGTGGAAGGTTGCAAGCAGCCTTGCTAGCCAGAAGTTCAGTGTTGGAATCGACCGCACCTGGAAGCATCAGATCCAGGAGGTAGTTCTGGGCGCAACCAAGGCCGATGGCGGAAGCAGGGGCAATGTCATCAAGATCGGCGGCGAGAAGACCCTGCCGTTCTTCTACGACTCCCCCATGCCGAACAGGCCTGTTGTCACCATGGACGTCTTCGACATGCCCATAGGCATGGCAAAGGCGGTCAAGATCAACTACGAGGACGTCATGAACAGCCCCGGCGAGTGGGCCAAGAAGAATGTCAAGGAGTTCGGCGCAGACCTCATTACGGTCCATTTGATCAGCACCGACCCCCTGGTCAAGGATACCTCGGCCAAAGAGGCGGCAAAGACGGTTGAGGAGGTCCTGCAGGCCGTGGATGTGCCGATCTGCATCGGCGGTTCCGGAAACCCCGATAAGGATCCACTCGTGCTGAAGGCCGCGTCCGAAGTGGCCCAGGGCGAGAGGGCATTGATTGCGAGCGCCAACCTGAACATGGACTGGGAGACCATAGGCAAGGCCTGCGTCGACAACGGAAATGTCTGCCTGTCCTGGACCCAGCTCGAGATCAACGCCCAGAAGGAGCTCAACAGGAAGCTCATGAAGGTAGCAGGCGTTCCCCGGGATTCCATAGTCATGGACCCGACGACCGCTGCCCTCGCATACGGCATGGACTTCGCCTACAGCAATATGGAGAGGATAAGGCTCGGAGGCCTCAAGGGCGACGATGAGCTAACCTTCCCGATGTCCTCGGGCACGACCAACGCCTGGGGAGCCAGGGAGGCATGGATGGTCAACTCACCCAACAAGGAGGACTCGACGTGGGGAGACAGGATGCTTAGAGGTCCCATCTGGGAGATCCTCACAGGGTTCTCACTGGCCATGTCCGGCGTGGACATATTCATGATGATGCACCCCCTGGCGGTGTCCTACCTGCAAGAGATAACCCAGTCGCTGATGGGACTCATCGAGGCAGAGACGCCGGACACAGCCAACTGGATCAAGATGGAGGTGTGATTGCCATGAAGGAATCAAGCCCACTCAACCTGTACAAACAGCTTCCCCAGACCAACTGCGGCAAGTGCGGGGAGCCGACATGCATGGCCTTCGCCGCTGGGATTATTGCCAGGGAGAAGAAGGTGGACGATTGCCCACCCTTGCTCGAGGAGAAGAAGTACGCAAAGAAGCTAGCCGCCCTCAGGGTCATAGTTGCCCCCGAGGTCAAGATGGTGGAGGTCGGCGTCGGAGACATGATGAAGAAGGTGGGAGGCGAGGACGTCATGTACCGCCACCAGATGACCTTCCTCAACAAGCCGCCATTCGCCTACGATGTGACCGACACGATGGAAGAGGCAAAGCTGGTAGAAAGGGTCAAGACCATCAGCACCTGGAGGAAGTTCTACATCGGCAAGTGGGAGACGGTCGAGATGATCGCTGTGCGATCCGTCTCGGGCGACCCTGCCAAGTTCGCAGCCTGCGTCAAGAAGGTCAAGGAGAACTCCAATTTCCCGCTGATCCTCTGCTCCTTCGATCCCGCGGTGCTGAAGGCAGGCCTCGAGATCGTCGGGAAAGACAGGCCTCTCGTCTACGCCGCGACCAAGGATAACTGGCAAGAGGTAGCAAAGCTCGCCCACGAGTACAAAGTGCCTGTGGTCCTCTCGAGCCCATTCGACCTCGACGGCCTGAAGACGCTTGCAGTCACATTCGAGCAGATGGGGCTCACCGACCTCGTGCTGGACCCCGGGACCGCCCCCAACGGCAAGAAGCTCCAGGAGTCGCTGCACAACTTCATCAAGCTTAGGAGAGCGGCCATCGAGGAGGGACAGAAGGACTTCGCCTATCCCACGATCGCGCTTCCGTTCAACGCCTGGGCAACGACCGATGACCCGGTACGCGCAGCCTACTGGGAGTCTGTGCTGACGGCAACCTTCGTCATCCGCGGCGC
>CAZWDT010000021.1:0-14407 GCA_964632755.1 uncultured Methanotrichaceae archaeon | reverse complement strand
CCCAAGTGAGCATAGGCTTCAACCCTTGAAGAGTAGTTGATACGGCCCCTGGATATCGCAGGGGCCAGATCACCATTTTTCCCCATCTCATCCATCACTCGAACGATGATAAAGGGCAACTGAAGGAGATCACAGGAGCCGTTAGCTTGCATTTAATAAAATATTCGCGTTCATTAGCGTTCATTCGCGGTTGAGATAAAAAGCGATCAGATCTCGTTTCTCAACGGCCCCATCTTCTGCCCTGTGCGCTGAGCAGAAATCAACCCTCCCTCATGAGGGTATTTCGGGTATTGGAGATAGGAAAGCTACGCGATGAGGAGGCCTTATCCTTCTTCAATAGGGCCTTTGAGAAGGCAGATATCCAGATAGAGCCCATAATCATGAAAAATTTTATTCTTCCTTACACGGGAGGACTTCCTATCTTCATGCAGGAGAATAGGAGATGCGATATTTTGGGCAGACCAGGACGGCATCGCGGACGTTGAGGATGCTGCTCAAGGCATAATAGCTGCAGCCGATACCATCGGCAAGAAGTATCTCGAACCCAAGGTATACAAGGCCATTCGTTCCACTAGATATCTTACAATCTTGGAGAAGATGGCAGTGATTGCTGTTGCAAAGGCTACATTTAAAAAAAGAGACGTGGATCAACATCTCAGCCCCGACGAGAAGAAAGTTTTAGGCAACTGTCTTCGAAAGATGAAGGACCTCGATGTTCTCAGCCTGGGTGCTGACGGTTATGGCTTCGTCAATGACCTCTATCCCCTATATATTATGATGGAGAGAGCCAAGGTCGGCCCCCCCCCATCGCCATAAGATGGACTGACTGCGCCTGCCTCTTAGTACTCGCCCTCCTCCTCCACACCCTCCCTCGGAGCCAGGAGCAGGTCCTGGAAGATGAGGATCTCTATCACCTGGGCAACGTAGCGCCTCTGCTGAAACCTCTGTATATCCTCGTGCATCCGCATCTCGCTCTCGATCTGCACCCTGATCAGCGCCAACCTGAAATCGTCACGCACCTCATCGCCGAGCTTCAGCTGGCAGAACTCCTTCAGAAGCCACGGGAGGCGCAGGGGGTCTTTCAAAACCCTGGCCAATAGCAGTATGCTCTCCTCGTTCTCCCCCAAGGGCTCGCCACCGGTGAGCAGGTCAAGCTCTGCCTGGGAGTACCTAACATCGCCTATTGTGATATCCATCTCCAACAGATCTCCTAGAGTCCCTTCGAATCATTCTTATAAAGACCGTCCCCCGAAAGCCGGCCCAAAAGATCCTGGCAGAGCTCGAGATCCTCGACCGCATTCACATTGATCGCAAGCTCAACCCTCTCCATTATCAGGTGGTAATCCTCCTGCTCCTCCTCGATATCGGATCCGTCGAGGATGTTCACGCCCGACGGGACGATGAGGCGGCCGCCGTAGTTGAAGAGGGCATCCGGCCTCCTCTTCAGCCGGCGATGTATCTCGATTGGAGTATGGACAGAGAGCGCAGGCTCTGGGCGACTCGAGTAGACCTTCGCGATCTCGCATATGAGATCCCCGCTTAATAGGGGAAGGTCTGCCATGACGACGAGGATGGATCCTGCCACCTCCGCGATCTTCACAGCCTGGACCATATCGGCAACGTAGCCAACACCGGAAGTGGAGACGACCTCAAGCCCGTTCTCGATTGCCCAGGCTTCGGTCATGGGGACGTTGGAGGTCGTCGCAACCCATATTCGCCTAAGCCCCGCACCTTTAAGGGCGTCGACCACATAGCCTATCAGGGGCCTTCCTTGCAAGGAGACGATGGGCTTCTCCCCCATCCCAAGCCTTGTGCCCTTGCCCCCTGCCATCACCAGGGCGTCCAAGGAAGGACCTCCATGAGGGCAAGGGATGCCATGAGCGCAATCGCCCGAGATATCTCGTTCGATGCGCCTATGCCGTCGCCCGATCCCCCTCCGAAGTTCCTCTTGGAGACTGCGACGAGGTATAGGGCAGACGTTAGCGAAAGCCCAAGCATGGCGAGGCCCAAAGGACCGAGGATCGCTGCGCAGAGCACGGCGGAGATCGCAAGGCCCGCCAGGAAGTCGCGCATGCCCGCCTTCTCAATCATCATCTGGCCAAAGCCCTTCTGGAAAGGCCGCGAGAAGGCTGCAAAGGCTATCATCGACTGCTTTGCAGAGACCTCAGCCGCGACGAGGGCGAGAGGTAGGAGGGGCGAGGGAAGCGCGCTCATCGTGTAGAACGCAACGATCAATATGAGGGCGATGGAGAGGCCGCCGGCCGATCCGAGATGGACGTCCTTCATGGCCCGGATCTTCTTCTCCCGGTCGCCGTGGGCGGTCAGGCCGTCTACGAAGTCAGCGAGGCCGTCGATATGGTTTATGCCGCAGAGCTTGTAGATGAGGAGAAGGACGATTGCGGCCACAAGACCCGCCGGCAGAAAGGGCGATAAGGGCCTTGCAACAACTCCATAGAGAACGCCGAGCAGAAGGCCGATCGATGGGAAGAGGTATATGTGCCTCATCATGGCCTCTATCCCCTCCATCGATATGCCGACGGGGATCGTCGTCAGGAATCCCACGGCCGAGCGAAGGGCGAATAAGGCGTCCCTCAAACTGACCCCGCCCTTGTGTACATATTGGAGGAGATCCCGCCTATGAGGCCGCCGATGACGTCGTCCATGAAGGGGCCAAGGCGCCCAAGGATCCCGGGCTTGGCCTTGTCGAACCTGATGTACTCGAATGTGCCCTTGTAGCCGCCGATATACTGGGATATGCTAAGGCCAAGGACCTCGTCGGCGATGAGGTATGTCAGGTCCCTGTGATAGTCCTGGCCGTTCAGGTTGGGCAGGTTGCCATCCAGCCCCTCCCTCTCCAGCAGGACGCCTGCGTATATCAGAAGGGCCAGGTTGGGATCCGATAGAGCAAGCTCAAGCTCGCGGCGCAGAACCACCTCTGCCTTCTCGCGGGTCTCCACGCCCGGATGAGGCACGTAAAGCTCCAATGCCGCGGATATAACCTCGTCCATAGCTATTCCAATCTCCAGGAGGACCTCCCGGATATCCTTTTGGGCTCTCTTTCCCGTGATCATGTTCACCCTTTCACTAGAAATATGGATAAAAGAATATCCCCTTCTGCAGAAGTTATTTATGGCTTTATGTGAATGGTTTCCCATATGAAGACCATGGTTAAGATCTTTGTGGACCACGAGCATCTGGTAAAGGCAATCAATACCCTTACAGAGCTTGGCATAACCGGTTTCTATTTATATGAGTATAAGGGCATGTCCCCAAAAAGCTGGAAGCACTTCAAGCTGAGCGAGGATCCGGCGATGACCGCAGAGGCAATAAGGAACCATTCGGAACCTGGCGTCATCATCAACACCGTGGTCGGCTCGGATAAGTGCGAAGAGCTGATAAAAGAGATGGAGGAAGCCTTAAAGGGGATAAGGTTCACCATCATGGGCCACAAGGTGCTTTCCATAAAAGTCAGAGGAGACTGAAGTATAATGCAGGATACTCTTAAGCAAGAGGTTGAGGCAGCCCTGGAGTCCGTGAAGAACGCCCTGAGGATGGAGGGTGGCGATGTCGAGCTCGTCGATATCGAGGATGGTGAGGTAAAGGTCAGGCTTACCGGATCCTGTGCAGGCTGTCCCTTCTCCCAGATGACGCTCAAGAACTTCGTGGAGAAGGAGCTCAAGAAGAACGTGGCCGGTGTCAAGGGAGTTGTATCGGTCTGATCACGGCAAGGGGATGCCTCAATAGGCACCCTTGCCAACATTGACGATCATCTGCTATCGGCTGGAGGTCAATTCCGTGTTTCCGAGCAAGAAAGTTCAAACGTTGATGGGCACGAAGATCCAGGTGGAGATGAAAGGATCGCCCCGTCACGTCCTAGAGGGAATCCTGAACAGCGTTGACGAGTACCTTAACCTTCACCTCCTGGAGACGGTTGAGCTGGTGGACGGGGAGCGAACCAGGTCATTGGGTTCGGTAATACTCCGTGGAAACAACATCATACTGATCACCCCTGTGGAGTAGACCGGGAAGGGTCCAGATGACAGAGGACGCACTTGAGTACATAAGATCCCAGGGGGAGGGAGTCCTCCAGAGCGACCTCTGGAAGGCCTTAAACATCGATTCTCGCAAATGCAGCCGAATTGTAGCCAAGCTCCTGAAGGAGAGGCTGATCACACGGGAGGCGGAGACCATCAACGGGATCCGTACCTACCGGCTGCATCACACGGAACGATTGCCCCCCTCCGGCCATCGTTTCGAGCATCTAATGGTGGAGGATATCTTCGAGCCCTGTGCCGGATGCATCGAGGAATGTATTCCACAGCACTGCGCAAAGCTAAGCGAGTGGATATTTGCAATAGTCCTCAGCCAGGGGCCGCCTGAGGAGGGCGAGCCGCTCAGAAAGGTGGAGGCGGCAAGGATCCAGCCAGTCTAGGCCTTCTAACCTTCCTCTTAAGGGAGGAACCCAACTATCGGCATCTCTCCATCCAGGAGAATGGGCGGCGGAAAACCGTCTGCAACGCCGCCACAATCGCCTTCTGATCTCTCGAGTGGATGGAGTCCGCCATGATCCGGCTCAGACGCTTATCTGACCCGCACCAAATCCCCTCTTTGTCAGTATATCCTTGATGCGGTTTACGTGATTGCCCTGCAGCTCTATTATCCCATCCTTTACAGTTCCGCCACAGGCAAGCTTGGACTTGAGATAGGTGCAGAGCTCCTGAAGGTCAATCTCATGCGGATCGATCCCGTGGATAACAGTTACCTCCTTACCATATCGCCTTCTGTTGACCTTGATCGTTATTCTCTGCTGTTCCTTGGCCACCTCTTCGCAGATGCAGAGCTCCTTGGGAAGACCGCAAACCGTGCACATTTCAGAACTCATCTAGGGGCACTTGCATCCATAAAATATAGAACTTACTGCCAAGAGATCTCATAAGAGCAAGCTCCAAGGTTGAGTGATTAGGCAAAAACAGGATGGGAGAGGCTCATGGTCTCCGAGGGGGGGATTTTCGCCTCACCTCCTTAAGCCTCCTATGGACGACTTCCAGTAAGAAGATCGCGAGGGCCAGAAGGAGCAATATGTCGCGCCGACTCTCCCTGACCTGGACCGTCCTCTCGCTCGACTTCCTCGCCTCGATCACCAGGCTCCGGCGAGCCTCGTCTGGTGAGAGGACCTTGCCACCGAACGCCAGAATCAGCTTCTCCAGCTCCTTATTGTATCCAACATCCCTCAGCTCGATGGGATAGTTCACAGCGAGCGAGAACTCCCCCAAGTGGTAGATTCCAGCGATGGGGGCGGGAAGCACTGCACGATACATGCTATCGCCGACCCGTTCGACCTGGAGAGACTGGCCCTGAACGCTCGGGGGGCTGCTACTGGTTATGGTGATCTCGGCAGGGCTTCCCTCCCAAGCGTCCGGAGCATCGATCCTCTCGCCCTTTGGCCTTGGGTCCCCTATTGCCCAGTTCACGGATGAGGAGATGACAACCGAGTTCTCGGCCGAGTATAGGGAAGAAGCCCAACGGTTCCCATCGTCTGTGGAGAGCGAAACGACCCTCCCAAGGCCGTATCTCCAAGATGTCAGGACCGGCTTTCCATCAGCCATGACGACCAGCCTCTGGGCTCCGGGACGCGGAGTTACGTCGTTGAAGCCTGTGATGTTAGCGCTCAGGTTAAGGCCGGCGGTGATGTAGTGATTGGCCGCAAGGACGCTGAGCCCATATCCTGTAGCGCTCTCGAGCTGCTCTGCCTCCTCCTCCGTGGTCTGGATCTCGCCGGAGTGAACGGTAAGCGCTGATGGATAGGTCGCTGCGAAGAACTTGGAGCCAGTGGCCTCTGCAAGTGACCTCAGCTTGGAAGGGGCGTTCAAAAAGGCCTGGACCTGGATGAGCGTCGTGTTCACATCCATCCTCACAAGCATCGCCTTGGATCCGAGAAAGACATCCTCAGTCAGACGGCCGTCCGAGAAGAGGATGATCTCCCCTTCCCCTGTGGAGCTGTTGAGCATATCCCAGGCAAGGTTCATCCCATCGTCCATATGGGTCTCCTCCGTCCCGCTCGGCCAGAGGCTGACTATCTTCTCCTCAAGGCCGGGGAGGGAGCGAGCAAGCGGCATTGGCCCCGAGACCACATAGGCCTTGGTTCCGAAGACCACGACGCCCACAAGGTAGTCGGAGAACTCCGGCGATCGGAGAAGCTCGAGGGCGAGGGCCTTCTCGTAGTCCAGGTAGGGAGTCCCGTCGCCCATGACCTGTTGCTGCATCGATCCCGAGATGTCGAGGACGACCACCATCGTCTTGCCACCCTTGAACGTGCTCGGACGGGATTTGACCGGGAGGACCTGCTCAAGCGTCGAGTTCAGGTAGCCGCCCAGCTCATAGGAGGTCATCCCTCCAACCACGACGAGGCCGCCTCCATCCCTGACGTAGTCCACCAAGGAGCCCATCTCTGGGGAGAAGGGACGATTCGCAAGGACGATGGCCTTGTAGCCCTCGAGCGACTTTGGGGGCTCATCCTCGATCGTCATGCTGTAGAGCTCGGCGAGGACCTCGGAGAGTGGCGAGCTTGCTTCTTCCGTGATCAATAGCACATTTGGCTTGGGCACAACGTATACTGCCTTCTGATACTCGTTGTTCGCGCGATGGAGGTCTTGAGCAGGCGAGATAACCGCGCGGAGGATATGGCTTCCGACGCTTCGAAAGGCGTAGGGGATCTTGATCGAGGTCGTGTTCTCACCATATAGTGGCTGATCGTATATCCTCTCCCCATCAGCGAAGACCGCAAGGCCTCCTCCCGGCGGGCCGCCGGCCGATCTGACGATCACAGTGAAAGGATAGTCCCCTCCGAGGACTGCTGTGTTGGTCCCCGAGATCTCAACGCTCGAGTCCGCAAAAGCGGGCTCCATCCTAAGTGCGAAGACGGTAACGTTCGAGGATCGGGCAAGCGCGAGGGACTCTTCAAGCCTCATCCCCCGGTTGCTGTAGCCGTCGGATGCAAGCAGAATTGCGTCTCCCTGTGGGGCGTTTCTCACTATCTCCTCGCCGAGCGGAGTGAAGTTGCCGGAAAAGACCCTGATCTGGCTGTCAAGAATTGCATCCTTCAGCTCCTCGCCTACGCCTGCGGGGAATACAGCCATGGATTCGGTCCGATCATCAAGGACGATTATGCGCGGCCGCTTTGAGCTCTCCATATGGCTTGCGATCATGTAGGGGTTTGCAAGGGCCAAAATGAGGAGGCATATCACTGCAGTCCGGCTTGCGACAAGCGTCCGGTCCTTGCCACGGCGCAGATAGAGAAGGCCTGCCGCCAGAACGAACGGAAGCGCCCAGAGCAGCTCGGCATGGGTCAGATATAGGCCCTGGATCATATCTCCCTCCTCCAGCGAACGATCAATAGCTCGGCTGCGATCAACAGGGCAGCCAGGCCGATAAGCCAGGAGGCGTACTCCTTCTCCACAAGCTTCTCCCTGGCCTCTCCTTCCAGGAACTGGCCCTTCGCGAAGGTGATTCCTCCTTGAAGATCCGACTCCCTTGGGTCGTACATGTTGGCGACGATTGTTCGGCCCTGGAATCGATAAACCCCAACGAGATCCAAAAGGAGGGTAGCGGTCGTGATCGCGCCCCTCGGAGTCTCAACCTCGATTGCCCCCCCGAGCGGCAGGATCTCTCCCGTCCTCTTATTGGACTCTCCTGGATCTGGGATGCCGGTCATCCATCCCATCATCTCATACCAGAATATCGGGTACTCCGGTCGAAGGTAGAAGTCGGTCAATCCCTTATCGAGCGCGTTATAGACCACGAGTCCCCTCCCGAGATGCCAATAGGAGAGGGCCGGATAGCCGTTTGCATCCACCATCGTGACCGAGCCTCGCCTTGCCTCGCACTCGAGGTACTCGAAGACCCCGATCTCATCGAAGTGGATCGCCTCTGCAAATCCGGGCGATTTGGCCCAGAGCTTGGCAGGCCCCGGCGCGAGCGCGTGGATCTTCACCGGCAGGAACTCTGGGCTCTCTGTCGAGTTTCCCGCCAGATAGACCAGGTTTCCTCCATTCTGGATGTAGCGGTTGAGGGTTCCGTCGAAGGTTGCGTTCTCCGTGATCACCACCAGGTCATAGCTCGAATAGGTACCGGACAGGTGGACTATGGCGTTAGGAAGGGACTGGAGCGCTGCAAGGGCTGGGCCGTCCTCCCCCAGGTAAAGTATCTGGCGCGGTCGCTTGGCCGGGTTGTAGATGTAGGCCACGTTGTCCCAGGATATGGCGTCGTCGAGCTCAAGGGAGATGGTGCTTGTGCCAGGCGGCGCCTGGAAGGATACGTAGTAGTCGCCGTCCCCTGGGATCCAGGCCTCCTCCTTGACGGATCCTGCGCTTCCCGCCTGGAGGGAGAGCGAGGCCGTCCGTCCCAGGCCATAGTTGCGTATGAGGCAGGTGTAGTTCAGGAGATCTCCTGCCTCGACGAGCCAGCCACCAACTATGGCGAGGTTATCGCCCCCGCCTGCGCTCTTCTCGAAGACCACCTGCGCACCTGTTGCCTCCAGGAGCTTTCTTGTGGCTGCCGGGTCCTCGCCGGTCCAGGAGATGAAGTCGGAAACGACGAGGATATCGCCGCCTTCGGCTCCAAGCAATGACCCGGCCATCTGCATGGCGCCGGAGAGGTCGGCGGATACCGCCTTTGGATAGATCCCCTTGAGGACGTCGTTTGCCTGTGCCCCTGTGCCCTCACGCATGGAGACAACGGGGATGCTCTCGGAAAGCACCAGGCTGATTCTATCGTATCCCTCCATGTAGCGCGATGCGATATCGAGTGCGCCAATGAAGCTATCCTCCATGCTCGCAGAGGCGTCCATCACCACCACCAAGTGGCCTGTCGGAACGCCAGGAGCGGTCGTATAAGGGCCGGCTGCGGCAAACGATAGCGTCGACAGTATGAGAAGCTGTATCCAGAAGAGGGGGTCGGTGATCAGCCGGCTCACCACCGCCGACCTCTGAGCTTCTCCTTCCAGGAGGAACTGCGTAGAGGGAAATGGAACCTCCCGTGGCCGGGGGCGGATGAGGTAGAGGATTATCAATGGTATGAGGCTAGAGAGCCCGAGCAGGGCCAGGGGGTTTCTGAAGGGCATCTGCTACCATCTCTGTCCAGGGGCGAGAAAAGGCTTACGACCATGCCCAATGGTAAGCCAACATTCTTAATACCGATAAAATTGAAGGGACATTCAAAGGACCGTCCCGCGGAGGTATCATCAATGCTCAGCGTTATGGAGATCTACCAGCTAACTCCAAAGACAAACTGCAAAAAGTGTGGCCTTCCCACTTGTATGGCCTTCGCCGTTGCCCTTCTGGGGAAAGAGAAGAAGGTTAATGATTGTCCTCCACTCATGGAGGAGGCGAAGTACCAGGCCAAGCGGGAAAAGCTAATGGAAGCCATGGCCCCGATCGAGGGGGCGTCTGAGACCGGCCTGATAATACATGAAGATAAGTGTTACGGATGCGGTAACTGCGTTGTAGCCTGCCCTGTAAACGTTGCAAACGATCCCAAGGGATCGGCGCTGGGGTTCGGGCCCACGAACGATAAGGCCATCCTGATTGTGGAGGACGGCATCGTCAAGTGTCTAAACGTCGAGGAGTGCCGGCGGTTCGGCCCAAACAAGATCCTCTGCAACGCATGCACAGCCACTTGTCCGAGCAAGGCAATAGAATTCGTGTAGGTGATTATGATGGCGATCTGTACAGGTTGTTCTCTGCTCTGTGAGGATATCGAGGTGGACTTCAATGAGGGAAAGATCTCGACGACCAAGAACCTCTGCCGAAAGGGGCTTGGACGCTACCGATCGATGTATACCGAGAGGGCAATCCCGCGAATCGATGGCCGGGAGGCCGGGCTCGATGATGCGATAAGCCGCGCCGCAGGATTGCTAAAAGAGGCAAAAAGGCCCCTCCTCTTTGGGTGGTCCAACTCCACCCTTGAGGCTCAGTCGGCAGGCCTCGACCTCGCTCAGAAGCTCGGCGCTGTAATAGACGATACGTCCTCCTTCTGCCAAGGGGAGCTATTGGAGATGGTGCTTAAAGGGGAGCTTCCCAGCTGCACGCTCGACGATGTCAGAAACTACGCAGACATGATATTTTACTGGGGATCTGATCCGTCGAATAGCCATCCCCGGCACATGTCTCGCTTCTCTTACTATCCCCGCGGGGAGAAGCGGCAGAGGGGTTACGATGAGGATCGAAGGGCCTATGCAATAGATGTGAGGCTCTCGCCCACGGCCTCCATGATGAAGGAGGGCTTCTTCAAGGTTGCCCCGGGAGGGGACGCTTCCTTTATGGAGTCGATGCTGGCCGCGCTCGGCGGCAAGATCCCGCGCCTTCAGGATAAGAAGAAGGTGATCGCCATGGTCAACGCCATGAAGCGAGCGGAGTTCGGCGCAATATTCCCGGGCCTCGGGCTAGCCTACTCCATGAAGGGCCGGATGGACATCCTCAAGAGGCTGGTCGATGGCCTCAACGAGACCTCTAAGTTCAGCGTCATTCCGATGGTGGGCCATTTCAACATGAGGGGGTTCAATCAGATGCTCTTCGAGAAGACCGGTTTCATCAACAGGGTGAGCTTCGCAGACGGTGTCGAGCATGGGCCAGAAGAGAGCATAATCGATGCCTCGAAGAGCTGTGATGCAGCGCTCGTTATCGGCTCGGACCCCATATCAGCGCTGCCCGGGGGCCTCGCAAGAAGCCTCGCCAAGATTCCAACGATCGTCATAGATCCGCACCGCACGCTGACCTCGGAGCTGGCCCAGGTGACCATCCCCTCGGCCCTCTCCGGGATGGAGGCCGGAGGGTCTGCCCTCCGGATGGATGGCGTCAGGATCGAGTTCGAGCCGATCGTCCCGGAGAACGATCTCCTGCCGGATCTCGAGATCTTGAAGAGGATCGCGGAGGCGGTCTAAATGAGTCTCGCGCTTTCCATAGTGACGGTGAGGGATATATTCCAGAGCGAGGTCCAGGAGGTTGGACGGTTCTCTCCCGAGTACCAGAAGATGAGCGCCATAATCATACTGGACAAGGGGGATATGTTGTCCATGGGAATCACTGAGGGGGGAAGGCTTATCGTCGAGAGCTCTTCCGGGTCGGTCGTAGTTGCTGCAAAGGTGGACGATCAGCCCCACAAGGGCCTTGCCTTCATGCCAAACAGCCCCTGGTCGAACCAGCTCGTCTCGGAGGAGACGGGGGAGAGCAGGATTCCGGAGTACAAGAGCATCCAGGCCGAGGTCTCCACGACGGATGCCGCGATAACGGACCTCTCCGAGATAATTGCGAGGATGAGGGAGTAGGGAATAGGGAGTAGGGATTGCCAATGAACCTGATATCCATCGCAGATCTGACGAGCACCCAGATTACACACCTCCTCGACAGGGCTGATTCCTGGAAGAAGGAGAGATCCGCGAACAAGTTCGCAGGGCCGCTTGCGGGAAAGAGCCTTGCCATGATCTTCGAGAAGCCCTCGACGCGCACGCGGGTATCGCTCGAGACAGCCGCAGTCGAGCTAGGAGGCCATGCGCTTTACTTAAGCTCTGGAGAGCTTCAGCTCGGGCGCGGGGAGACGGTGGCCGATACGGCGAGGGTTCTCAGCCGTTACGTGCAGGGCATAACCGCCCGGGTTTACGATCATCGCACGGTCGAGGCCCTTGCCCAGAACGCCTCCGTACCGGTCGTAAACGCCCTCTCGAACAGGGAGCATCCCTGCCAGATACTGGCCGACCTGATGACGATTCGCGAGCGGTTCGGCGTGCTCGATGGCCTGAAGGTTGCCTGGATTGGCGATGGAAACAACGTCTGCAACTCCCTCATACTCGCAACAGCTCTCATGGGGATGGATATCTCCGTTGCCACCCCCCCTGGGTATGCCCCGGCCGCAGATATCGTCGAGAGGGCAAAAGCCATCGGCGATGGATGCAGCATCGTCGAGGATCCGAACGATGCCGCGAGGGGCGCCCATGTCCTCGTAACCGATACATGGGTCTCGATGGGCGACGAGGGGGAGGAGGCAGAGCGCCTCAGGGTCTTTGGCCGCTACCAGGTGAACCAGGAGCTTCTCGATTGCGCTGCCCCTAATGCCATTGTGATGCACTGCCTGCCTGCGCACAGGGGCCAGGAGATCACCGACGAGGTGATGGACGGGCCGCAGTCGGCCGTCTTTGACGAGGCTGAGAACAGGATGCACACGAGCAAGGCAATCCTCGAGTGGCTGATGGGGCCTCGCCGGGATTAAATATTCGGCAAACTACTTAGCAATGGGGATGTATCTCATGACCAAGATCTTTTACAGATCGGACTCGACCAATACGGCCCGGCGGCTGGCGATAGCCATCCTGCTCTTTGCACTGCTTCCGGGAATCGCCCTTGCGACCTTCGCCGAGGACATGGCAAACCTCGGAGGCAACGTGGAAAACCGGCCCGGAGAGGCCGGGGCAATAGCCCTCTTCGACCGCTTCGGATCCAACCCATGGCAGGGCGGAAGCCCATGGGACTCGCCGATGGCGTTGCCCGAGAGGCCTGCGGGATCGACCATTCCTCTGCCCGCGGACGAAGCTGAGGCCGCCGACGATGTGACCGCAGTCGAGGAGACGACGACAACGATGAGCAAGCTCCTGGAGACGCTCGTAGTTGGCGAGCTTGCTATTGCCGACAGCTGTGCGCTGAACGGTAGCTGCGACGAGCCACCGCTGCTGCTGCTTCCCGGCGGCACCTACGACATCTACGCCGTCGTCAACGGGACTGAGCTGACCGGCGTATGGATAGAGCTTGTGAAGAGCTGAGCTATCGCCTCAAGGGGGCCTCCTCCCTTCCAATGGGGGAGGGAGGTAGCTTTTTATCCTTCCGCAACTACCAGGGCTGAATGCCCGCCTTGCGCAGTCACGCAGGCGGCTTTGCGAGCGGGGGTTGCCAAGAGGTCAAAGGCGCAGGGCTTAGGACCCTGTCACGAAGGTGTTCACGGGTTCGACTCCCGTCCCCCGCATTACTAGGCATCTGCAGATAGCGCTTTTTAGGGGTTGTCCTAATTTCCTCCAATCCAATTAGGGGGTCCATTGTGATATACACTCTTCCTAGATAAGGGGACAACCCCGTCCTCAGTCTACTCTAAAGTCCTTATCTTGCGTTTTAGTCAACCCCAAATATAATCGGCTAGTAAAGGGGCACATTCATATCTATGAAATATTGATCAAATGTAGGATCGTATATATTGTCGAAAATTAGAGCTAGCAGTTTACGGATGGATATAGAGCGATCTTCAAACCCAATTTCTTTTCTCATCTGCAAGATTAAACCATATAGAGTGATAAGGTTATACATTGAGTTCCTTTCGCGTATTTTACCCATATTAGTATCATTCGCAATAGAATTAATTGTCTTTAAACGACTTGTATTTGGATCATTCTCTATTTGGATCTCCCTTTGTTTTATACGTTTCTCGATAAGTTCAGGAGACCCATATAACATTAAATCAAATATAAAATCTGAATATTTCGTTATATTGTATTTTTCGTCGTATGTTATTGGTTGAGATGCATTGAGTAATCGCGTGTTCTCAATAGCTTTCTTGATATGTACATCTGAAAGATCATTCTTTATTTGTTCAAGTAGCCTCTCATATCTCACCTTGCGTTGGCGATGAACCTTAAACCTGATCTCACGCTTATTGTTTGCTTCAACTTGATATATAATACCAAGGCCAGTAATGATTACTGAATTGAAAGCAAATAATGCAGCAAGTACAGGTGTCCTTTCTGTGGTAGTTGTTAAGCATAATATATACTTCGTTATAATAACATCCAATAAGATTAATAATGAAATTAATAAAAAATACTTCGTAAAAGAAGGTATGTTTTTCGGGATCTCTTTTAGATGCGATAGCTTATGTCTGAGAAGTATATCCTTTATTATAATAAATTTGCCCTTTAAGTCCATGTAGCCAGCCACCTTAATCAGACTAACGTTTAATTGCCTTGGTTAAGGCTGTTGTCCTTAAGGATCTGTGGTAAAATAACTTGGACATAAATATATATACGCGGAAATTATATAATTAAATGCATGAGTGAAGAACGGGTCGTGATTCTGAAATAGGTTGGAGTTTCTATAACCCGTCTATAGCTTGCGATCTCATGTAAAATTTCTTTGGTTCTTCGCTGAATTGAGTGGGTATGGATCATGGGAGATTTCCGGCATGAGTCATTTGTTATGTCAAGGTGTATGTGATGAGCCGCTACATCTCGATAATCATGGAGGAATGGTGAGATGAAGGCAGAAAGGCGCCGACACTTGCCACCCCATACCCACATTGAATAGCGAGGAACCATTTCTTTTTACAAGAAACCTAACCACAAAGGAACAAAGCCACAAAGGAACAAAGCCACAAAGGA
>CAZWDT010000020.1:9875-43542 GCA_964632755.1 uncultured Methanotrichaceae archaeon | reverse complement strand
CATTTATATTGCACTTTTCATCCTTTGGGTTTGGATCCCCTGGCCAAGGATTGGGGCCGCTATCGTGGGCTTGACCATTCAGGATCCTATAGCATACAGCAGCTTGCTGTAGAGCAGCTTACCACAACGCTTTTATACAACTTTAGATACTAACCACAGGTTAGTAATGATATGTACGTAATCCGCGAGGCTTCAGGCCGGGAGGGCCCCGCGCAGGGGAAGTCGGTTCCCGAGGAAGAGAGTCAAAAATACTTAAACTTGTAAATCGAAATAGAACAGGAGGTTCATAATGACCGAAGAGATCACGCTCAAGGTGGGGGAAGCTCGCCCCTCCGACGTAGGCCGGGGAATTGCCAGGGTCGATCCCGCGGTGATTCGAGAGAGAAATTGGCAAGCAGGCGACGTTATATTCATCCAGGGAAAGAAGAAGACAGCAGCCCTTCTCTGGCCCGGCTACCCGGATGATACAGGGACAGGGATCATCCGCATGGACGGAAGCATCCGCAGGAACGCAGGCGTCAGCATGGACGACAGGGTGCCGGTCAAGATCATCCAAGCGCATCCAGCAACCGGGATCACATTTGCCCCCACAGTTCCCTTGCGCATCACCGGAGGCGAGGAGTACCTTCGCCGCTATATGGAGGGCCGGGTGCTCACCCGCGGCGATATCATCGAATTTAATGTGATGGGAAGAAAGATCGAGCTCGTCGCAGTCCGCGTAACGCCAGCCAAGGACTCGGTCGTCATCGGAGGAAGCACCCGAATAGAGCTATCGGAGAAGCCTGCAAAGGAGGTCAAAGCCCTTCCCCGCATAACATATGAGGACATAGGGGGTCTTGGAGCCGAGATCAAGAAGGTTCGGGAGATGATAGAGCTTCCGATGAAGCACCCCGAGCTCTTCGAGCGCCTCGGCGTTGAGGCGCCAAAGGGCGTGCTCCTCCACGGGCCTCCTGGAACCGGAAAGACGCTTCTCGCAAAAGCCCTTGCATCCGAGACCAACGCCCACTTCGAGACGCTCTCGGGCCCTGAGATCATGTCCAAGTACTACGGCGAGTCGGAGGAGAAGCTCAGGCAGCTCTTCAAGACCGCCGAGGAAGAGGGGCCAAGCATCATACTGATCGACGAGATCGACTCCATCGCCCCGAAGAGGGAGGAGGTCACGGGAGAGGTCGAGCGCAGGGTCGTTGCCCAGCTGCTCGCATTGATGGACGGCCTGGAGTCGCGCGGAAAGGTGGTCGTGATAGGAGCTACGAACAGGCCTGATGCCCTTGATCCGGCGCTACGGCGGCCGGGCAGGTTCGATAGGGAGATCGAGATCGGCGTTCCCAACAGGGCCTCGCGATTGGAGGTCTTGCAGATCCACACCAGGGGAATGCCCCTTGCGCCCAACGTGAACGTGGAGAGGCTTGCCGAGATCACCCATGGATTTGTGGGTGCGGACCTTGCAGCCCTTGCCAGGGAGGCTGGAATGCGATCGCTCCGCCGGATCATGCCCGAGCTTGACCTGGAGGTCGAGGCGATCCCAGCAGAGATCCTCAACAAGATCGAGGTGACGAACGAGGACTTCCTCGATGCCCTGCGCGAGATGGAGCCAAGCGCCATGCGCGAGGTGATGGTCGAGTCCCCGGACATCCACTGGACGGAGATCGGAGGCCTTGACAATGCCAAGCAGGAGCTCATGGAGGCTGTTGAGTGGCCTCTAACCTACACGAGCCTCTTCGATCACATGAACGCAACCCCGCCGAAGGGAATCCTCCTCTATGGGCCGCCCGGTACGGGAAAGACGCTGCTTGCAAAGGCTGTCGCAACCGAGAGCCAGGCGAACTTCATCAGCGTCAAGGGCCCAGAGTTCCTCTCCAAGTGGGTGGGCGAGTCCGAAAAGGCGGTCAGAGAGACATTCAGAAAGGCCAAGCAGGCAGCACCTGCGGTGGTCTTCTTCGACGAGATCGACGCAATCGCGCCCACGAGGGGAAGCGGCCTAGGCGACTCCCACGTGACCGAGAGGGTGATCAGCCAGATATTGTCGGAGATGGACGGCCTCGAGTCCCTGCATAACGTCGTGGTGATCGCTGCAACGAACCGGCCCGACATCATAGACTCAGCGCTGCTTCGGCCCGGCAGGTTCGATCGCATGATCGAGATCGGAGTTCCCGACGAGGCATCGCGGCTCGCGATCTTCAAGATCCATACAGCTGAGCGACCCCTCTCAGATGACGTAAAACTGGAGGAGCTCGCGAAGGGGACCGAGAACTACACAGGAGCGGACATCTTCGCCGTCTGCAACGAGGCCGTGATGCTCGCCATCAGGGAGTACGTCCAGTCCGGCAAGCCCCAGGAGATCGAGTCGATCAAGGGTCAGAAGATCGATATGAGGCACTTCGAGGAGGCGCTGAAGACGGTTCATGCAACCGCCAAGGACGAGTACATATACAAGAGGTTCAAGGGGGCATGAGCCCCCAAACCCCATTTCTTATTTTCCTCACAAATTGTTCTATTTTATCCATATATTTTCTTACGAAAAGCATATATAGCTACGATGCGTCGTGCCCAATCGGGCGGGGCTGGCTTCCTCCTTTACCAGTCACCCTGTATTGGCCATGAACTCTGCTACCCTGCCCCCTCTTTCCTATTTTTCCACTGCATCACAACGAAATCGTCTCTCGATGATCCCTTCGCATATCGCCCCTGTTCTTATGTAACCGTCGGCTTTAACTATTCATCAGTTACATAAGAGCGTGCTATGACCCCAGGGGACCTATCCCACATACTTGCCGAAAAGAGCCTATCCGACCTCTATCGCATCAGGGAGACCGTCGACCGCCTCATAACCGATAGGGAATCGGGAGATGGGGTCGTCGAGGAGAGGCGCTCAGGTTCGCGCACGTACCGTCTGGAGCTCGTGTACTGCGGAAAGGGCTGCCGAGGCTGTCCACACGGCCCCTACTGGTACTGCTACTGGAAGGAAGGGGGCCGAACAAGGTCCCGCTACATTGGAAAGAGCTTGCCGGAGGAGGCAATGACCGTATGAACGACACCTGGAAGATCCTGGCCCTCATGCTCGCCTTGCTTGCCGCAGGGTGCCTCGCTCCGGCTCCCGAAGGGGACCAGCTGCAGGTTGTGACGACCATTTCCCCCCTCGCGGATATGGTGCATAACGTTGGAGGCGAGTATGTGGATGTAACGGTGATCGTCCCCCCTGGGGCCGAGCCCCACACCTTCGAGCCCACGCCATCCCAGATGCGGATAATGGAGAGCGCAGACCTCTACGTCAAGAACGGGGCAGGCCTTGAGACCTGGATGGAGGAGTTGATCGGCAGGGGTCACATCTCGGTCGTCGACTCCTCTAAGGGCGTAGATCTGATTTTTGGTGAGGGGGGCGTTGAAAGCGGCGCGCCCGATCCACACATATGGCTCTCTCCCAGAAACGGCATGATACAGGTTGAGAACATCTACAAAGGCCTTGCCGACGCAGACCCGGGCCATGAGGAATACTATGCTCAAAACAGGGATTCGTACCTCAAGGCACTTCGGGATCTCGATTCTGACCTCGGGGAGCTTCTTGGCAGTGCTCCTAGGCGGGTCTTCGTAGTACAGCATCCCGCCTTCAGCTACCTCGCGAGGGATTACGGCCTCGTCCAGGTCCCCCTGTCAGTTGACGAGAAGGAGCCAGGCCCGCGCCACATGGCGACGGTGGTGGATCTCGTCTCCTCCTCGAACGTCTCCACCATCTTCGTCGAGCCACAGTTCAACCCGAAGAGCGCCCAGGTGATCGCCGATGAGACCGGCTGCCGGATTCTGGAGATAGATCCCCTTCCCGAGAACTACACAGCAGGCCTTCGCCATGCTGGGGAGATGATCGCCAAGAGCCTGGGGGCCTAAGTTGATCGCAGTATCCATCGAGGACCTCTGGGTCAAGCTAGGACGCCGAACCGTCCTTGAAGCGATCAACCTGGAGGTCGAAGAGAGGGACTTCATAGGCCTTATCGGCCCAAACGGCGGTGGCAAGTCGACGCTGCTTCGCGCAATGCTCGGGCTTATTCAGCCAACGCAAGGCAAAATAACGGTCTTCGGGCGAAAGCCCGCGGCTTCCAGGCGCTCAGTTGGCTACCTTCCCCAGAGAAACCTATTCGACTCGGGCTTTCCAGCAACTGCCCTGGATGTGGTGCTAATGGGCCGCTACGGCGGCCTTGGCCTGATGAAGCGAGCAGGACCTGCCGACAGAGAGGCAGCAAACGATGCCCTTACGATGGTTGACATGGCAGAGAAAGCGTCCCGAGAGATCGGCGCGCTCTCCGGTGGGGAGCAGCAGAGGGTCTTTCTCGCCCGTGCCCTCGTCTCCAGGCCTCGCCTGCTCCTGCTCGACGAGCCGATCACCGGCATCGACGCATCCCAACAGGGGGAGATCTACGACCTATTTCACCGCCTCAACAGGGAGATGGCGATCATCATGGTCTCTCACGACCTGAGCGCGATCTCAACCCATGTGGAAAAGATCGCCTGCCTGAGCCGCCGCCTCTACTACCACGGATCAAAGGAGCTCTCAGCGGAAGATCTGATCGATGCCTACGGATGCCCCGTGGACATGATCGCCCATGGCGTGCCCCACAGGGTTCTGAGGGAACATGTTTGAGATCCTCCAGTACGAGTTCATGAGAAACGCCCTTGCTGCTGGCCTCATAGCCTCGGTCCTCTGCGGGGTGATAGGGGTCTACGTAATCCTCAACCGGATAGTCTTCATCGGCGATGGCGTTGCCCACGCCGCCTTCGGGGGAATTGGCATCGGATACCTCGCAGGCATTGATCCCCTGCTCGTAGGCGTGATCTTCGCCCTTGCATGCGCGCTCGGAATAGGCCGTGTTTCGAGGGCGAAGGTTGCCGAGGACACGGCAATCGGCGTCTTCCTTGCCATGGGGATGGCGGTCGGCGTCCTCTGCATGAGCCTCGGGAAGGGCTACGGCCGAGACCTCTTCGACTACCTCTTCGGAAACATCCTTGCGGTGACGAGGGAGGACGTCTATCTCGTCTTCGTCCTAACCGCGATAATGATTGCAGCAGTCGCCCTCCTATACAAGGAGCTGCTCATAACATCCTTCGATCCCGCCTACGCAGAGGCCCTAGGCGTGCCTGTGGAAAGTATCCGCCTCCTGCTGCTATCGATGGTGGCGCTCTCCGTCGTCGTGCTGATCAAGATCGTCGGAATCGTGATGGTAATCGCCCTCTTGACGATCCCGGCCGCCGTTTCCAGACAACACCTATCGAGCCTTATAAACATCATGATCGTTGCCGTTATATTGGGCATGGCCTTCGTCACCTCGGGGCTTGCCATATCCTACATATTCGACCTGCCCTCAGGCGCAACGATCATCCTCGTGGCCTCAGCTGCCTTCTTTCTGAGCACCGCCCTCTCCAGATGAGCAAGAGGCAGAAAAACGATCAAATACGAAGAGGGAAAACGCATAATGGAGATGCGTTATAACGTCCTTTCCCTCTTGCTGATCCTCCTGATCCCTGCCGGTGGCCAGGAACTCATGCTCTTCGCCGACGATCACTACAAGGTCCTCGGAGGCCCGCGAATCGAAGCCTCGCCGGTGCAGGCCGTCTTCCAACCAGGGGAGAACGCCACGTTGCAGGTGATCCTCGCAAACGTCGGACGGGTGGATGGCCTGATCCCTGTAAACCCGGTTATGGGCGAGGAGGCGGCGGCAGCGCGCGAGAGAGATGAGGAACTCCTCTCTGTAGACGCATTCAACCTCGTTGCAACGCTACGCGCCGATGGCCAGGTCTTCGCGAAAAGCTCTGTGGGAATTTCGGTCCTCCCGGGAGGATCTGCCATCCCACTGGAGATCCCCTTGCGAATCGGCCCTGATGCATCAGGCCCTCAAGCCCTGAAGCTCGATTTGGACTACGAGCGACAGGTGGACGTGAGCATGAAGGGAGGAAGGGCAACGCCGCTTTATCTCCCGGCCAACACAAGCCTGGACCTGGTGGTCACCGTCGAGCCTTTAAGAAACCCATTTAGGGCCGAGGGCGTCCGCTTCGACCTTGCGGGATCCGACGGCGTCCTTCTGTTTCTTGTGAGGAACACCTCGCCAAAGCCGGCCTTAAACTGCTCTGCAAGTCTCGTCGAGGCAGCGCCCTTTCATCCACAGGAGGAAACATGCTCCCTCGGAGATATTGAGGTCGGTGGGGTCTCCCTTGCCCAGTTCCATGTGGCAGTCGATGACGGCTCGTCGGGACGCTCTCAGCTCGCATGCCTCATCAGCCACGACGGTGGCAGATCGACGATTGCGATTCCCCTGGAGGTAGGCAGATCTTCGAACGCTTATTGGATGATCCTCTTTCTGCCCCTGATTGCCCTGCTCTCCCTCCTCCTCGCAAGATCGGGCATGCTCAGGCGGCCCCGTCGATCCCTGAGGGGCTGAATATGGCCGCAATCATCGCTCGCGATATCTGCAAAGGCTTCGGCAGCAGATCTCGCCGGACCGAGGTCCTTCGATCCATCAACCTGGAGATCGCCGAAGGGGAGATCTTCGGGATACTTGGGCCGAACGGATCGGGAAAGACGACGCTTCTCTCGATATTCTCCACGCTGCTACGCCCGGACAAGGGCGATCTTATGATACTGGGCCTCGATGCAAAGAGAGATGCCTCACGCCTGCGGGAGATCATAAACATCAGCTCTGGTGCCTCGAACTTCCCCTGGAGCCTGACTGTGAAGGAGAACTTGCGCCAGTCAGGCATGCTCTACGGCATCCATGGCGCCTCCCTCGCCCGATCGATCGACGAGGCCATGGAGACGATGGATCTATGGCCTTACGCGGACGTCCGGTTCGAGAACCTATCTTCCGGCATAAAGCAACGCCTCTCCCTCGCAAAAGCCCTCCTCAACCACCCAAGGCTGCTCTTCCTCGACGAGCCAACGACCGGGCTTGATCCACAGATAGCGATTAAAACGAGGTCGATGGTGAAGAAGATCCATAGAGACCATGGGATCACGGTGCTTCTCACAACCCACTACATGCCCGAGGCAGAGGAGCTCTGCCTCCGTATCGCATTCCTGCGCAAGGGAAGCATCATCGCCCTCGATACGCCCTCCAAGCTCAAGAGGGACCTTGGCCTGGGCGAGAGGGTGACGATCAGGTTCAGGGGGAGCATCGACGAGGAGGCGCTCTTCGCTGTTCCGGGGATGATCTCCGCGTCGATCGAGGAAGGCCGCGCAGAACTCATGCTTGAGCGCTCTGAGGAGGGCACAAGCAGGCTTATGAGGCTCTTTTCTCATGCAGAGATCCTGGACATCAGGATGGAGGAGCCCGATCTGGAGGATGTATTCCTTGAGCTTGCGAGGTGAGCTGAACAAGGTCCTGTCCACCGCATACAAGAACTGGACCATATCCAAGAGGAACGCCTTCACCCTCTTCGAGCTGATATTCTGGCCTCTCGTGAGCCTTCTATCCATCGGCCTTCTCACGAGGTTCCTCGAGACCGATCAAGAGACGGTATCCTTCCTCATGGTGGGAGCGATCGGCCTGACCATTATGCAGGTCTGCCAGATCGACATCGCATACGTCCTCCTCTTTGATATGTGGTCCAAGAGCATCAAGAACACATTCGTCTCCCCTGTTCGAGGCTACCACCTTGTCCTTGGAGCCCTCCTATTCGGCATGGTAAGGGGGACGATCGTATTCGCCATACTTGTTGTCTCAAGCAAGATGGCCTTCGGATTCGAGTTCCTGGCAGGCGGAACGCTGATGGTAGCCCTCTTCCTCGTGGGGATCTACCTCGTCTCCGCGTTCATTGGAATGGTAGTCTGCATATCCATCCTCCTCTTCGGCCAGAAGGCGGACGTTGCCGCGTGGACCCTGAGCGGCCTCGTCATGCTCCTCTGCGGAATATACTATCCAGTAGATGTCCTGCCTTCATCGCTCCAGATAGTCGCGAGAATGATCCCCCTGACCTACTTCCTGGAGTACTATCGTTCAGCCTACGGCTTTGGCTCCCATCATATCCTCGTAGGGTTTGGGCTTGCCCTTTTCTACGTGGGCCTCGGCCTGATCGCCTTTGAGATGGCGATTCATAGAGCCCGCCGTTCAGGCATACTGCTTCGTCTCTCGGAGTAGCCCCAGATCCGCCCCCTGGATTAATGTTTTAAAGTTAACCGGCCTTGGACCTAGAGGCGTTTGATTTGACCATCGAGGGATTGCTCGGGCGGATCCCTGCAGGGGATCGATACCCTGTAAGGGTTATGGCAGTGATAAACCTGGGAGAGGAGTCGTTCTACAAGGGGTCGGTCGCCTCACCCGACGGTCTGCTGGAGAGAGCCTGGGCTTTGCTCGACGAGGGAGCTGATATGATCGACCTCGGAGCTGTCTCCACGGCTCCTGGATCGCCCTCGATCACAATGGAGCGGGAACGAGAGAGGCTGATCCCGGCCCTCTCCCTCCTTCGGGATAACATGGATGTTGAGATCTCCGTCGATACCCAACGTTCAGACCTGGCCGATTGTGCCCTATCGAGAGGAGCATCCTGCGTAAACGACGTCTCGGGCCTGCTCGACCCAGACATGGCGTCGACCATTGCCGATCACGACGCATCCCTGGTGATAATGGCCTCCCGAAGACGTCCCGGCGACATTCTTCGGATGAAAGATATCATACGCCTGCTCGCAGAGAGGCTCGACATTGCCTGCGAGGCAGGCATATCTCGAGAGAGGATCATCGTTGACCCAGGAGTTGGCCGCTGGATCCCCGAGAAGGGATTCGAGCACGACCTTGCCATCCTCGACGGGCTGGAGCGTCTGCGGGTGCTGGAGAGGCCGGTCCTCGCAGCCCTATCGCGAAAGTCCTTCATAGGGACGGTGCTCGACCTTCCAAGCCCCACCGATCGCCTCGCTGGATCGCTCGCTGCAGCGGCCATAGCCGTCTATAACGGAGCCCATATACTGCGAACCCACGACGTCGCAAGAAGCCTCGATGCCATAACCCTTGCAAGGGCGGTTCGGGGAAGGCCTGCGGAAGCGTTGCGACCGGGCATCGAGGTGGAGGTTCTAGAGCGCTCCGGCCACAGGGATGATATGCAGTGCAGGCTTAAGGGAGTTGGCGCGGGAGAGGGCGCCCTAGTCCACCTGGGGGTCAAGGGCGCATTTCGATTGATCTCCTTAAAGGGGATCAGCTCCATGGAGGCCCTGATCATAAAACAGGAGATGCTCGCCCGAGGAGGCGATGCCGCCATCTCGCGAGAGGCGCTGCGCTGTGCAAAGCTGCCACAGACCGTGCTGATCATGGGGACGCTTGCCCAGATCATGGGCCTCTCTAAGAAGTTAAGGCTCCAGCCCTTCGACCTTCCGGTCGTGGCCGAGGCCCTTGAGGAGGCCCTCGATGGGGACGAGGATGTGCAACGTTACAGGTGAGAAGAGTTGGAAGTCATCGGGATAAAGACCGACCTCGTGGGGGTAGGAGAGGACCTCGTTGAGGCACTGCAAAATGGCATGCAAAGAGCGGGCCTCTGCTTCAGGGATGGCGATATCCTCGTCGTCTCTGAGAGCGTGATTGCTACATGGGAAGGCCGGGTCATCGACCTCGATACGGTTGAGCCAGACGAGAGGGCGCACGCCTTGGCCGACCACTATGGGAAGGATCCGCGCGAGATGGCCTTGATAATAAAGGAGTCGGATTCCATTGTAGGCGGGATCCCGGGCGTTGTGCTGACGCTGAATGACGGTTTCCTCTATCCGAACGCCGGGATAGACCACTCCAACGCCCCGCCCGGCCATGTCATCCTCTTTCCAAAGGACTCTTCGATCTCGGCGAAGATCCTAAGGGAGAGGCTCTCCTCTGGAAGGCGAATAGGGGTGATCGTAGGCGATAGCCGCACCCATCCCCTCCGCCTGGGCTGCGTCGGCGTGGCCCTCGCCTGCCAGGGGATCGTCCCCGTTGAGGACGCCAGAGGTCAAGACGACCTCTACGGCAGAAAGCTTATGATCACGCGAAAAGCCGTCGCAGACAATCTTGTCTCAGCGGCCCAGGTGGTGATGGGGGAGGGAGACGAGGGGATTCCAGCGGTGATCATCCGCAACTCCCCGGTTGAGGTGATCGATGGGGATGACCAATCGCTCTTCAGCATGCCGAGGATCGCGCCACACGATTGCATGTACATCGGGGCCTTGACGGGGGGCCTTCGTCCATATGCAGGAGGCTACGATTGGTTGATCGCCCTTGCAAAGGAGGCGATCGTTAACGCCTACGCTCCATACTCCGGGTTCAAGGTGGGAGCTGCAATCCTTGCCGCAAGCGGCAGGGTATACTCGGCAGGAAACGTGGAGAACGCCTCCCACGGGGCAGGCCTCTGCGCAGAGCGGGCAGCGCTTGCCAAGGCCATCTCAGCCGGGGAGAGGGAGATATCGGCCCTCGCCGTCGTTGGCGACACCCCAGACCCCATAACCCCCTGCGGCATCTGTAGGCAGATGCTGGTCGAGATGGGCAAGGATATACTGGTGATAATGGCCAACCTTGGGGGGAAGGCGGCCGTGGCAACGGCTGGAGAGCTCTTGCCAAACCCCTTCATAGGACAATCGATGGCAAAGGATTCAGATGGGGATAGCCTTATATCATAGGGCCCAGGGGTGGTTGGGCTTCCGGATAAGATGAAGATAGAGGTCTTGCTGCGGGCTTTTGGCTCGCTCATGAGGATCCTCGGACTGCTTATGCTGGTCCCGGGAATCGTGGCTGCCTATTATGGGGAGATCAGCGGGGTTATCTCCTTTGGCCTAACCGCCTTGATTACCCTTGGTGTCGGCTCGGCCCTGAGGACTCTTGGCCCCGATGAGGAAATGGGCAATAGAGAGGCGTTCGCCCTGGTGGCCCTTGGCTGGATGGGGGCAGCGCTCTTCGGCGCGCTCCCCTATCTATTCCTGGGAATTTCACCTGTCGATGCCCTCTTCGAGTCCATGTCCGGGTTCACAACGACCGGCGCCTCCATAATGACGGAGTCCTGTGACGGCTACTGGATCATCAATCGGACGCTGGCCGAAGGGAGCATTGCCTACGGCCTCGCACGATCGCTTCCCCATTACATCCTTCCCCAGGCGGGCTTCTCCAGCAACATCACGCTTGCGATGGCATCGAACCTGACGCAGAACTTGACCTACAATGCCACAGGACCCCTGGCCTGGGCAAACAACAGCACGCTTCCCGCCATTCTGCCGTATCTGACGATCAAGGGGACGATCAAGGGGCTTCTATTCTGGCGTTCTCTCTCGCAGTGGCTAGGTGGAATGGGGATCATCCTCCTCTTCATCGCGATACTGCCAAAGTTGGGCGTGGCAGGCCGGCAGCTCTTCAAGGCCGAGGTGCCTGGGCCTGAGAAGGACGCCCTCACCCCTCGAATCAGGGGGACTGCAAAGATCCTCTGGGGGGTCTATGTCGTTCTTACAGCGATCGAGGTCGTATTGCTCTGGCTTGCTGGGATTGGGCTCTATGATGCCCTATGCAACTCGTTTGCCTCCATGGCGACAGGGGGATTCTCGCCGCGAGCATTGAGCATAGCCCACTACCAAAGCCCCCTGATCGACTGGATAATAATTATCTTCATATTCCTAGCCGGCGCAAACTTCGCCCTCCACTACCGCACGATACACACGGATCACAGAAGCCTGATCCGGGACCGGGAGTTTCGGATCTATGCCATGATCATACTGATTGCAACGATCGTCCTTATCGTTGCAGGCGGCATGGGTGCGATATACCTGGGGGACGGAAGGGATGCGAGCAACGTGAACCTCGTCTGCGTCAACCTATCGGGTGCGGACCTGACCGACCTTGGCGGCGGCGATTACTTCAAGCAGTACAACGTAAGCAGTATAGGGAACCTGAGCCTGATCCAGGCCAACCTGAGCAACCTTACCGCATGCGACGTCAGCCTCCCGATGGTCTCCCTTCGAGGCGTCAACCTCACTGGATATAGGATACATGGGGGCGATATCGTGGGAGGAGAGCTCCACGGAGGCCGGCTAGAGAGGGGAAGCCCCTACTGGGAGATGGGCGGGAGATTCAGGTTCGCCATATTCCAGGTGGTCTCCATCATGACCACGACCGGCTTTGCCACCGCGGACTTCGACGGCTGGTCGACCGCGGCCAAGGCAACGCTGCTCTTGCTCATGTTCATAGGAGCCTGCGCCGGCTCGACCGGCGGGGCGATAAAGGTCGTGAGGGTACTCCTCGCGGTCAAGTACGCCCACAGGGAACTATTGCGTGCCATCCACCCAACCGCGATCATCCCCATAAAGCTCGGTGATAGCCCGGTTAAGGAGGAGATACTGCACTCCAGCCTGGTCTTCTTCGCACTCTATCTGCTGATCTTCGCCGCAGCCTCGCTGCTGCTGGCAATCGTCACCTCGCTCGATGGATCGATGGATCTCGTCACCGTCGCCTCGGCGGTGGCAACCACATTGGGGAACGTCGGGCCTGGCTTTGGCATGGTGGGTCCAACGCTGAGCTTCGCAGAGCTTCACCCATTGGGCAAGATGATCCTCCTGCTCTGCATGTGGATCGGACGGCTGGAGATAATAACAGCACTCCTGATATTCATTCCCGATTTCTGGGAGAGGTGAGCGCCACATTGCGATGGCTTTTTTGCTCATCGGTCGATCCAGCTGATATATGATCAGACTGGTGACGATCTCCGAGAACTCCGTCGTGCCCAAGAGAGGCCTTCTCGCCGAGCACGGCCTCTCCATATACATGGAGCGGGATGGCTTCAAGCTGCTTTTCGACACCGGCCAGGGCCAATCCGCCGCCCATAACGCCTCTGTCCTGGGGCTTAACATCGAGGGGACGCCGATCGCCCTGAGCCATGGTCACTACGACCATACAGGAGGCCTTGCGTCCCTGCTGAGGATGACCGGCCCCGTTGAAGTCTTTGGCCATCCTGATATATTCGCATCCAAGTATCGAGGAGACGGGAGCTTCATCGGCATTCCCTGGACTCGCGAGCACCTCGAGTCGGCAGGAGCGAGATTCGCCCTCTCAAAGGATCCTCGAGAGCTTGCCCCTGGGATATGGCTCAGCGGGGAGATACCACGCGAGGAGCGCTTCGAAGAACCCATGGGAGAGCTGATGGCCAGATCCGATGACGGAACTATCGCTAGGGACCCCCTCCTCGACGACCAGGCCCTCATACTAGAGACCTCCAATGGACTTTTGGTGGTCCTCGGATGCGCTCATAGCGGCCTCATCAATACGATCGAGCATGCGCGAAGGATTTCGGGGCAGGATCTGCTCTACGGAGTAATTGGGGGGACGCATCTCGCGATGGTAGATGAGGATCGCATGGAGAGGACGATCGAAGCCTTGCGCGGCATGCGACCGACCCTCCTCGCGCCATGCCACTGCACAGGGCCTGAGGCCTCGTGCGCTCTTCGCGAGCAATTCAAGGACCAGTTCGTATTTAACCAGGCGGGCCTGACCTTGGAGATATGAGGGCGCTCATATTCGATCCCTTCTGCGGGGCCTCCGGGGATATGATCATGGCAACGCTGCTCGACCTAGGCGCCGACGCCAGCGTCGTCGTCGAGGCAGTGGAGTCGGTGGACTGCAGCCTGGATATAAGGACCGATGTAAAAGGGCACATCGAGGCCACAAGGGCAGTTGTCTCATCCGATGGCCGCTTCAAATCCCTTGATGAGGGTCGGTTCATCCTCGAAGCCTCGACCCTCGCAGGGCCTGCCCTGGAGAAGGCGCTCGGAGCCTTGGAGATCCTAGCCGAGGCGGAGGGACGCGTGCACGGAGTCCCGAGAACACAGGCCCGCTTTCACGAGATCGGGGCCTTGGACGCGCTTGCAGATATTGCCGGTTGCTGCGCTGCCCTGGAGAGCCTCGCCCCAGAGGTCGTCTTGTCCCTGCCTCCATCCGTGGGAGGGGGAACTGTCAGATCCGCCCACGGGCTCATACCAGTTCCAGCTCCTGCAACGCTTGAGGTGCTCCGAATCCGGGATATGCCTTGGCAGGGGGGTCCCCTGGACCAAGAGCTGCTTACGCCAACGGGCGCTTCCATTCTCGCAATCGCCGTCGACCGATTCGTCGATCTGCTTCCTCGACAACGCTCCCAAGCGGTCGGCTACGGCGCCGGCTCGCGTGATCTGGAGATCCCAAACGTGCTGCGCGGATCTATCGCAGACGTCGATGCGCACGCGGCCCGAGATCGGGTTGTGCTGCTCGAGACGAACCTGGACGACGTAACCGGAGAGGTCCTGGGGAACCTGATCGATCTCCTCATGGAAGATGGAGCGCTCGATGTCACCATCATCCCCGCCTTGATGAAGAAGGGGCGAAGCGGAAACGTCGTAAGCGTAGTCTGCAGGGAAGAGGATCAAGACCGCCTAACAATGCGAATGATGACCGAGACCGGCTCATTGGGGGTGAGGACCATTCCAACCGTCCACAGGCTTGTGGCAAAACGGGATTCCGAGTGCGTGGAGGTGAAGATAGGCGGCGCCCTCTACAAGGCGGAGGTGAAGGTCAGCCGACTGGGCGAAGAGCTGCTCAACATCAAGCCGGAGTTCGAGGACTGTCGCCGCATTGCAATGGAGACCGGTCTCCCGCTTCGGTCGATCATGAGGCTGGTCGGCGAGGTCGGATGGCGGTCCCAACGCTAGAGCTGGCGGCCGCAATTTGCAAGCGTCCTCGATAAGGCCTCCATCCTGATGGGCTTGCTGATGAAATCGTCCATTCCTGAACGCAGACACTCCTCGCGGTCCCCCTCCATCACATGGGCGGTCATGGCAATGATCCAGTGAGCCCTTCCCCATCTCTCCCTTATCCTCCGGGTGGCCTCGAGCCCGTCCATCTTGGGCATCTGAATGTCCATCAGTATGACCTGGTAGCTCTGCTTCCCCAAGGCGGAGATCGCCTCTTCTCCGTTTGCGGCAACATCTGCCTCGTAGCCCATTCGCTTGAGCATTATAAGCGCCACCTTCTGGTTCACAAGGTTGTCCTCTACGAGGAGGATGCGCAAGCGAGATGCCGTGCTCAAAGCCCCTTTGAGGTCGGGCGCCGGGCGGAAGACAGGAGCCTCTGCCGAGTCTGCCTCCATCGTGAAGTGGAAGGTGCTCCCAGTTCCAGGAAGGCTCTCGACCCATATCCTTCCACCCATCATTTTCACCAGCCTTTTGCTTATGGCAAGGCCTAGGCCGGTCCCCCCATATCGGCGGGTGACGGAGGAGTCCACCTGGCTGAACGATTGAAAGAGAACCGACAATTGGCTCATCGGTATGCCAATGCCCGTATCCATCACGGCAAAATGAAGGCAATGGGCCTTCCCCAGGGCGGGCGAGGAGGAGACGGTCAACGCGACCGAGCCTGCATCGGTGAACTTGACGGCGTTTCCGAGGAGGTTTATCAGCACCTGGCGCAGACGGCCGAAGTCGCCCATCACGTACTTAGGGACGTCGTCGGCAATCGTTAATAGGAGCCGTAGCCCCTTCTCCAACGCTGAGGCCGCCACGAGATCCATGGAGGTATCCAGGCATTCCCGCAAAGAGAAGGGGGCCTCGTGGAGGAGCAACCTGCCGCTCTCCATCTTGGAGAAGTCGAGTATATCGTTTATCACTGAGAGGAGGGCTTCGCTGCTCTTTCGAATCGTCTCGACGTAGTCCTTCTGCTCAGGTGCGATCTTCATCTCCAGCAGGAGATCGGTCATGCCGATGACGGCATTGAGCGGTGTGCGGATCTCATGGCTCATATTCGCCAGGAACTCCGACTTGGCCGCTGTCGCCGCCTCGGCCGCCTCCTTAGCTCGAAGGAGCTCCGACTCGGATTGGAAACGGATGATGGCGCCGCCGATGGCTGAAGCGGCGGAGAGGAGGATCGACGTCTCATACTCCTCCCAGGCCGTTTCTACGCTGCAATCCTGGAGCGCCAGAAATCCCCAACGTCCCCTCTCTGTGATGATGGGAAGCATCAATGTGGATACCACATTCGATTGGAGGAGATAATCCCCCTCCTCGACCGGAAGGTCCTTCACAATCCCTTGTATGGGCCTTCCAGAGGAGAAGGCTGCATGCCATCGAGATAGACGTGGCTCATAGGAGAGCTTGCGCAGACTCGGTGATTCCATGATCGACGCGATCCCTTTTGCGGTCCACTCGAACTCGACCTGCGCCTGGAGATCTCCTTCATGGGAGAGGTCGTCTCGAAAGATCAAGACCCGATCGACGCTGGAGACGGACCCCATCATCTCCATCGACCGATGAATCGCAGACTCAAAGTCCTTTCCCGTGAGAAGTATCTTCGTCGCCATGGCAACGCCGCTAAGCAGGATGTCCCTTTTGCGCAGGGATGCCTCCATCTTCTTTCTCTCGCTGATGTCGATTGCAACAGCCATTCCCCCGTAGAGACCTCCGTTCTCATCGAGGAGAGGATAGATGTTCAGGAGCGCTGGAAATCGCTCCCCCGAACTCCGAACGAGGATCGTCTCCTGGGAGATTCCCCGATCATCGAGGGACTTGCGGACGATGGGTTCGCGGTTGGCATCCTCGGGATCGTCGAGGATAGTTACCGGCCTGCCTATAACCTCCTCCCTCTTGTATCCGAATATGGTCTCCGCACCGGGGCTAAACTCCACAACCCGAGGGGGGCTTCCAATGTCGGAGATGACGAAGGCGACGTCCTTCGCCGCCTCGAAGATGCCCCTCAGCCGCTCCTCCCTCTCCCGAAGGGCAGTCTCCGCCCGATATCTCTGGGTCACATCCTCGAAGGCGATAAGAAAATCCCCGGCCTCCAGCCGGACAGATATCACATTCACCATCTTGTCCTGGCCGTCGCTACATCGAAGGGAAAAGAGCCTTGCCTTCCGCTCTCCCGATGATGTGTCATTGAAGTCGTCGACCCAGTTGGAGATGGCCTCTCTGCGCCGTTTCGGATCTGGAAATGCCAATTTAAACCAGCTTTTTCCATCGGGTATATCCTCAAGGTCGTAGCCGAAGATCTCCTCGAACTTGGGGTTGACGTGCTGCCAGCGACCCTTCTCGTCTATCAGGGCAAGGCCGAAGGGAGAGCTCTCGGTGAGCGTCTGGAACTTCATTCGCTCCACTCTGAGGGCAAGCTCGTCGAGATAGCGCTCGGTGACGTCTCTCAGTATCCCCTGCAGCCCCGCCACCTCTCCGCCTTGCATGATTGGAGATATGTTGACCTCCAGATGGACGCTCGATCCATCCGGCCGGCGCAACCTCAACCTCAAGCCCTCCGTCCTCTCGCCGCTCAAGGCCTGATGGAAGGCTTCCCTCGCAGCGGAGAGGTCGGCCTCCTGGAGGATGGACTTGATCGGCTTAGAGAGGAGAGATCTCACATTTAAGCCAGTCAACCTCTCAACTGCGGGGGAGGCATAAGTTATCCGACCTAGCGAGTCGGCGGTTATTATGCCATCTATGCTCCTCTCGGCAATTCCACGAAACCTCTCCTCAGATATTTCGAGCCGAGAGGTTGCCCCCCAAAAATCCGCAAGCTTCCCAAGCCTGCCTTGGATGGAGGAATCGCCTCTGCGAAAATAGAAGTTCTCCATAACCGCGCCATCCATCACGACCAGGGGATGGGCCTCCAGCAGCGATAGAAGAGGGCGGCTCATTGAGCCGGCGATGTCATAGAGACAGAGGGCCAGGCATTGGCTCCCTGGAAGATAGAGGTTCAGCAAGTCCTCAAACTCCCCCAGCGGGAGATCGTCCACTAGCCAATTTAGATCGATAGCGAGGCGCAAGGCGGCATAGCCATCACAGAGCGCAAGATCCGCCTCCTCCTTAAGGTGGGCAAGGGCCACCTCCGGAAGAAACGACCCATCTGTCAGCAAGAGCTCCCTGCAAGGGCGAAGCTCAAGCTCGCCATGCTCCATATGAGCTTCGCCGATCAGGTCGGCTCTCGACAGATCCCCAAAAATGGAAGGGTCGAGGAGGCAGAGAACCCGCTCTCCCCTATCGAGCCCACACTTCACATAAGCGCCAAGGGAGGAGAGACGATCCTCCTTGAATCGATAAAATAAGCAGGAGTGATCCCCCTCCCTGAGGTCTTCGATGCGGCGACGCTCAACGGTTGCGGGCATTGGAATCGATCCTGGCACAAAGGCCAGATGGGGCTATGGTATGTAAGAGTTTCTCCAGAGGAAAGGGATCGATCCATCGACAGAAACGCATATGATACCACTTGGATTCACATACAACGGATGGAAGACGAGATCTTGCGGAGCTTTTTTCCATGGGAAAGGCGAAGAGACCAATAAAAGGCGGTCTGATCGAATATCTCGATTGGATTTTAGCCCAAAATTGCGGAGGTTCACTTAATCCTCTTATCAGACCAGGCGGGAAGCCCAATCGACAATACCAACAGGGCGGCAACGATCACCACCAGGTCGATCATCTGCGTAAAGAGAGAGATCATTCAGTTTCACCTCCTCTCCGTTCTAGAGGCGGACGCCCATGGCAGAAGAAGGGGGAAACCATTCTCGTGCCTATATCCGCAAGATCTAGTCATTAAAGGTCCTTTATCCCATCCAAGGGCGCAAAGCCTTGGGATCGGATGATGCCCCCCCTTCGGCTCAAGATATAAAGTTTCTGGCCAAACTAATAAAAATTAATATCCCAATTCATATCCCATATTCCGGAATAGGGGATTCAAATGGAGATTACAGTCAAAATACTCCATAAAAAAGGCCAAATCCGGCCATGATTCCCGCAAGGCCGAATTAAGCTTCGGATTCGGCCACTCGACATCGACCGCAAGAGGTCATGGATGAAGAGGTGAGAGGCATGGGTGGATAGCAGAAACGTTATATCCACCATCCGGAAAGATCGAGGATGAGATGAACCTGCGCAAACACGTAAGCCTGAACATCAACGTGAGAGGGATCAATCAGTCGGCCACGCTTGCCATCAACGAGAGGTGCAAGGGCCTTAAAGCGGAAGGCCAGATGGTATTCAACCTGGGGCTTGGCCAGTCTCCCTTCCCAGTTCCAACATCGGTTGTAAACGCGCTCAAGCTCTATGCCCACGAGAAGGACTACCTTCCAGTGAAGGGCCTCGCCTCGCTGAGGGAGGCCGTGGCCAGCTTTCACAAGAAGAAGGATGGGGTTGAGGCAAATCCCGAGTTCGTCCTCGTAGGACCTGGTTCAAAGGAGCTGATGTTCCTCCTCCAAGTCGTCTTCTACGGTGAGATCGTTGTGCCGACCCCGTGCTGGGTCTCCTACGTTCCCCAGGCGGAGATCCTGGGAAAGCAGGTAAGGCTCATTCACACGAGATACGAGGATAAGTGGCACCTTTCAGCCGACAGGTTGGCGGAGTTCCTGGACTGGGAGCATGACGTCTACCGGCCACGCATACTGGTTCTTAACTATCCTGGCAACCCCGACGGCCTCACATACACGGCAGGAGAGCTGAAGGATATCGCGAAGGTTGCGAGGGATTACGAGCTCACGCTTCTCTCGGACGAGATATACGGCCAGCTCCACCACAAAGGGGAGCATATCTCAGTGGCCCGTTACTACCCCGAGGGAACTATTCTAAGCTCCGGCCTCTCCAAGTGGTGTGGGGCAGGTGGATGGCGCCTTGGCACGTTCACCTTTCCGCCCGACCTGGACTGGCTGATGGAGGCCATGGCAAGCGTCGCGAGCGAGACGTACACCTCGGTCAGCGCCCCCATCCAGTTCGCGGCCGTCCGCGCCTTTAGAGGGGGAATGGATATCGAGCGCTACCTCCAGCACGCGAGAAGAACGCTCTCGGCGCTAGGACGCGAGTGTCAGAGGATCCTCGTACAAGCCGAATTGCGGGTCCATCCCCCGGAGGGGGCCTTCTACCTCTTCCTCGACTTCTCGCCCCTTGCCGATCGCCTGAAGGCTCGGGGGATCGAGGAGAGCAGGTCGCTATGCGAAACCCTCCTTCAGGAGACTGGGGTTGCGATCCTTCCGGGCGTCGACTTCGGCCGTCCCCCAGGAGAGCTCACCGCTCGAATGGCCTACATCAACTTCGACGGAGCGAAGGTAATGGCCCAGAGCGAGACCATACCATTGCACGAGCTGCTGCCTGAGGAGTTCTTGGCCACGATGTGCTGTGAGACGATCTCCGCCACAAAGAAGATCGCAGAGTGGGCCCGCCGGGATGGCGCATCGAAACCCCGAACATGATCGGATGAGGATCCTCACCTCCCCCCCGCGAGCCTTCCGAGCCGGGGCAGGATCCTCGGGACCTCGTCCATGTAATCTAGGTAGGCCTGCCCGAACTGGGCGATGAGCCTCCTCTCCCAGTGGAGTGATCCGAGGTAGACGTAGACGCTTCCCCCGATGTAGACTGCCAGCAGATGGGCTGTCATGAAGGGAGTAAGCCACATTATCGCAAGGCCGCCTCCAAGGAATGGGTCGCGCACATATCCATATATCCCCCGAAAGAGCACCTCCTCCTGGCCAGGCGTTGGCTCTGATAGCTGTGGGATGAGGGTGAACTTCTCAGGCCAAGCGTCTCGAAAGGCCTTGACCGTGAGGATGGCTGCGACCGTCTGCCCTCCAAGCATCATATAGAGCCAGGGTTTGGGGACGATGTAGAGGGTCTCTCCTGGGTCTCTTACGATCAGATATGTCACGGGCAGTATCGCAAGGCCGGCAAAGAGGCTGAAGAAGAGGAAATAGCGCTCGCTGATGGATGGGCCCGCTGCCGAGAGGACCTTTCGCTTGAACCGGGCGCTCGCGGCGAAGCTATGCAGGGCCATGAATGCGAGGAGAGCTGCGAGGATGGGAACGAGTCCGCTTGACATGACACCCACTGTATCTCGAAGATCCTATTTGATCCTTTGCCGGGATTGGCCGGCCGGATCCTCCTTCGACCTCACAATCCCTAAATAGAATTACATACTATATAATCCTCCGGAGGATAGATGAACCAAGACGCCATCTTCACATTGATATTCAGCAACATATGGATCATATTCTTCCTGATCCTCTTCCTCGTCCCCATGGCGCAGAGAAACGCCCTGCAGATGGCGAGGAAGCGCCTGCTCGTCCGCCTGGGAAAGAGGCGAAAGAGCAATGTGATCACCATGATCCATCGCCAAGAGGTGATCAGCTTTCTTGGCATTCCGCTTGCCCGTTACATCGATATCGAGGACAGCGAGGTGGTCCTACGGGCGATTCGAATGACGCCAAAGGATGTTCCAATCGACATCATACTGCATACGCCAGGAGGGCTCGCCCTCGCCGCAACGCAGATAGCGCTCGCCCTCAAGCAGCACCCGGCGAAGAAGACCGTGATCATCCCCCACTATGCGATGTCTGGAGGCACACTCATCGCCCTTGCCGCCGACGAGATCATAATGGATCCAAACGCCGCGCTCGGCCCAGTCGACCCCCAGCTCGGCGACCAGACGAGCGTCTATTCTGCGTCATCCCTCCTGAAGCTCGTGGAGAAGAAGAAGATCGACGAGATCGACGACAAGACGCTGATCCTTGCCGAGGAGGCGAAGAAGGCGATGGCCCAGATGGAAGCACTGATCCGGCGGATAGTGGAGGCCAAGTGCGACGAGGAAATGACGAACGGAATCATCGAGGAGTTCATCTCAGGCAAGTACACGCACGACCACCCCTTCATCTTCGAGGACGCCCAGTTGCTCCTCGGAAGCTGCGTTAAGACCGACGTTCCCGAGGAGGTCTACGAGCTCATGGCCCTCTTCAGGATGGAGGTCGGCAGGAAAAGGCCTGGCGTCGAGTATGTTCCCCTGGGCGGGAAGTGAAGGAAGAGCCATTCCATGGGATTGGGACGATATGAGGATCGAGGGCCTCCCACGCCCCTCATCCCTGGCGCCGTCGCCCTTCGGGGATGAGGCCGCCAGGGCCGATCAGGTCCTCCCTTCCAGCTGCCTTCAGGGCCTCTCTGACGAGGCCGTAGTTCCTTGGATTGTAGAACTGGAGAAGCGCCCGTTGCATCCTTTTCTCGTGGCCTTTTGAGACGTGGACTTCCTCCATCGTGAGCGGATCGAGCCCTGTGTAGTACATGGCTGAAGATAAGGTCAACGGGGTCGGGGTGAAGTCCTGCACCTGCTCGGGCCTAATGCCATGGTCCTTGAGCCACAATGCAAGCTCGATCATATCCTCGATGCCGCAACCCGGATGGCCCGATATGAGATAGGGTACAAGGTACTGCTCCTTTCCCGCCGCCCGGCTTGCCTCTCGAAATCGATCCATGAAGGCCAAGAGTACCTCTACGGGTGGTTTTCTCATGCAGTCGGTGACCCTTCTGGAGATATGCTCTGGCGCGATCTTCAGGTGGCCGGATACGTGATGGCGGCAGATCTCCTCGATATAGCAGCCGTCGTCCCTCAGGGCCAGGTCGTAGCGAATCCCCGAGCCTATGAAGACCTTCCTCACGCCTGGGACCGCACGGAGGCGGCGAAGTAGCTCCACCTGCCGATCGTTGCCGGCTTCAAGGCTTGGACAGTCGATGCAGGACCGGTCAAGGCAAGCCCCCGTCTTCCAGCGGGGACAATCGAGGCCGTACATATTGGCTGTAGGCCCTCCCACGTCCTGGATTATCCCCTTGAATCCGGGAATCCTCCTAAGACTGGAGGCCTCCCGGACCAGCGACTCGATGGAGCGGCTCTGAATGATTCGGCCCTGGTGATGGGTGAGAGAGCAAAAGGAGCAAGATCCAAAGCAGCCCCGATGACTGGTGAGCGAGAACCTCACGGGCTCCAGAGCGGGGACGGCCTCAGAATAGGAGGGATGTTGATCCCTCCGGAAGGGTTGCTCGTAGATGCGGTCGATCTCCTCGACCGTCAAAGGCCTTGCCGGAGGGTTTTGCAGTATCACGGTCTTAGGATGGGGCTGGACTATTCCTCGGCCTTGGAAGGGATCTTGCTCATTGTAATGCATGGCAAAGGCCCGGGCGTAGAGCCTCTTTTCGGAGACCTCGGGAAACCCTGGAAGGACGACTAGCCCCTCTCTATCAAAGGATCGCCACTCTCCTACCGAGAGCTTCACCGTCGTTCCGGCGACGTCCCTGACCTCCTCGATTGCCTCCCCACCATCGAGCCTTCGGAGAACCTCCAAGAGGGCGAGCTCGCCCATGCCGTAGACGACCATGTCGGCGGGGGCGTCGGCGAGGATCGACCGGCGCACAGAGTCCGACCAGTAATCGTAATGGGCGAACCGCCGAAGGCTTGCCTCGATTCCCCCGAGGACGAGGGGCGAGCTCGGAAAGAGGGCGTGGATCTTGTTTGCGTAGACGATTACAGCCCTGTCAGGCCTTCGGAGGGCGCCGCCAGGAGAGTAGACGTCTGCCCCTCGCCTTCTCAGGCTCGCGGTATAATTGTTCACCATCGAGTCGACGTTTCCCGATGTCACGCCGAAGAGGAGGCGCGGCTCCCCCAGCCGGAGGAAGTCTAAGTTATCCCGCCAGTCGGGCTGGTCGATTATTCCCACAGTGTATCCCGCATCCCAGAGGACGCGGCCTATCAGGGCTGCTCCAAACGATGGATGATCGACATAGGCATCGCCGGAGACGAGGATCACGTCCAGCTGGTCGACTCCTAAATCCCTCGCCTCGGCGAGGGAGAGGGGAAGGAAGGGTGGTTGTGCGATCATTCTCTCGAAGCTGCCTCGATTCAGGCCCGCCAGATCTCTCGCGGAAGCCTGGTCAGCCTCTCGCAAGCGTTCTCAGTCGTGAGCACCGTATCCTCCACGCCGACGACGCCGAGCCCTGGGTAGATCATCTTAGGCTCGACTGCGACCGTCATATTCGGCTCGATTCGATGGTCGAGCGGGCCGATCACCGGGTACTCGTCGAGCTCGAGGCCTACGCCATGGCCTACGAATCCGCACTTCGCACCAGTTGGCCCTCCAAGCCACTCGCCGTAGCCCAGGCTCTCGCCCATCTCCTCGGAGATCTCGAAGATCTCACGGCCGGTCCTGCCGGGTCGAAGCGCCTTGAGCACAGCCTCTTCAACCTGTACAGCGGCGATATGGGCATCCTCGAGAACTTCTGGCAGGGATCCGATCGAGAATATCCTCGTCTCGTCGGCGGTGTAGCCGTTGTAAACACCCCCGAAGTCGACCAGGACAGGCTCGCCGCGCCGAATCCTTCTCTTGCCCGGACCCTGGGGATTGAGCAAGGAGAGGCCCTGTCCACCCGTTGGGGAGGCAACGAAGCTTGGGATCGCCGCATTTCCCCCGGCCATGAGGTGGCCCAGGGGGACCTCGTGATTGAACCTGCGAAAGCGAATAATCCCCTGATGGCCCATGCAGCGCATGACCGACTCGACCCTGGCTGCAAGCTCGATCTCCCTTATGCCAGGCGTGAGGTGTTCTGCAACTGAAGCGATCCCGGCATCTACGATTCCAGCGGCCTCCCTCAAAAGATCGATCTCGAAGTTCGACTTAACCGAGCGGATATGCCTGATCATCTCGGAGATATCGACGATCTCCACATCCCCCAAGGCCTTGGCTACCCTGGAATAGTAGCTGTAGGGAAGGATGTCGAGCTCAAGGCCTATTGTCGAGCCCTTCGAGATCCCCAAGTCCTCCTTGAGCGTTCTTGTGCTCTTGAGGGGCAAGACGTTCAGGGGGGACTCCTCCCGTGCCCTCTCCAGGCTCTTTCTCATCATCACGACGGGCTCTGAATCTCGGGGGATGTAGACGAGCCCCTCCTGCGCGGTGCCCGAGAAGTAGCAGACGTTGACCGATCCGAATAGGATGGCACCGGCGATTCCGTCCATACGGCTCTGAAGCTTCTCGATCCTCGCCTCAACCTCCGACTTTGGGTATAGAACATACTCCATCTGATCATCTCCGCTTCGCCTTTCGGCCAGCTGGTTGGACCATCCCGCTCGACCGTTCTATGTCTGCATGGTATTCCTGAATGGACTTGACCCCAGACCTTCCGTTGCGAAAAGCGGCAATCCCCTTTGCTGCCGCCGAGGCAGCGGCGATTGTGGTTATGTATGGCACCTTGTACTTGATCGCAGCCTTCCTGATGTACGAGTCGTCGTACTGGCTCTCCTTTCCTATCGGCGTGTTGATCACAAGATGGATATCACCGTTCTTGATCGCATCATCGATGTTTGGCCTTCCCTCGTTCAGCTTGAGGATCAATCCCGCATCGATGCCGTTTGCCGCGAGGAAGTCCTTGGTGCCCGCGGTTGCAACTATCGTGAATCCGAGGTTCGAGAAATCCCTTGCAACCTCGATCACGCCTCGCTGGTCCCTCGCCGCAACCGTGATCAGAACGGTTCCCTCGTTTGGAAGTTTCTGCTTGGCTGCTTCCTCGGCCTTGTAGAACGCCATTCCAAACGAGTCGGCCATGCCCAATACCTCGCCAGTGGATCGCATCTCCGGTCCGAGCAGGGGATCTACCTCGGGGAACATGTTGAAGGGAAATATCGACTCCTTGACGCCGAAGTGGGGGATCCACCTCTCTTCAAGGCCCAGATCTAGGAGCTTCCTTCCCATCATCAACTCCGTTGCGATGCGGGCCATGGAGACGTTGCAGACCTTCGACACGAGCGGCACGGTTCGCGAAGCCCTCGGATTTGCCTCGAGCACGTAGACCGTATCCTTTGCGATTCCATACTGCATATTCATGAGGCCTACTACATGAAGCTCCCTTGCGATCATCTCGGTGTACCTCTTGATCGTTGCGAGGTGCTTCTCGGAGATGTTCACCGACGGGATCACGCAGGCTGAGTCCCCCGAATGGACGCCAGCCTGCTCGATATGCTCCATCACCGCGGGGACGAACGTATCAAGTCCATCGGAGAGGGCATCCGCCTCCGTCTCCATGGCATTCTCCAGAAATCGATCGATCAATATGGGGCGCTCCGGCGTGACATCCACTGCAGCCAGAAGATACCGTTCCAGCATCTCGTCATCGTAGATAACCTCCATGCCGCGACCGCCTAAGACATAGGAGGGCCGAACCATCAACGGATAGCCTATCCTCCTTGCAACGGAGAAGGCCTCGTCGAGGTTGATCGCCATCCCCGACTCGGGCATGGGGATCCCCATCTTCTCCATCATCATCCGGAAACGGTCTCGGTCCTCAGCAAGGTCGATAGTGTCTACCGACGTCCCTATGATCCTTGCGCCCGCCTCCTCGAGCTCGCCAGCTATGTTCAGTGGCGTCTGGCCTCCGAACTGGACGATCATCCCAAGAGGCCTCTCTTTCTCGTAGATAGAGAGGACGTCCTCGACCGTCAGGGGCTCGAAGTAGAGCTTGTCGGAGGTGTCGTAATCGGTCGATACGGTCTCGGGATTGCAGTTGACCATGATCGTCTCATAGCCGAGGTTGCGAAGGGCAAACGCCGCATGAACGCAGCAGTAATCGAACTCTATCCCCTGCCCGATCCTGTTTGGGCCGCCGCCTAGAACCATGATCTTTCGCCGGTCGCTCACATCGGTCCTGTCGGGCGCGTTGTACGTCGAGTAGTAGTATGCGGCATCCTCGACGCCGCTTACGGGGACCGGCTCCCATCCCTGAACGATTGCAAGAGCCTTTCGAGTCCTTCTTATCTCCGACTCCGAAAGATCGAGAAGCTTTGCGAGATACCTGTCAGCAAAGCCATCTTCCTTTGCCCGCCGGAGAAGATCCTCCGGAGGCATCTCGCCCCGGTATCGCAGGATCTCCTCCTCAAGCTCAACTAGCTCCTTCATCTGCTGGATGAACCAGGGCTTGATGTAGGTGAGCTCGTAGAGGCTGTCGACGTCTGCGCCTTTTCGAAGGGCCTCGTACATTATGAACTGCCGCTCGCTCGTCGGCACTTTCAGCATATCCAATAGCTCGGACAAGGGCCTCTCGTGGAAGTCCTTCGCAAAGCCGAGGCCGAACCTGCCTATCTCGAGCGATCGAATTGACTTCTGGAATGCCTCCTTGTAGGTCTTGCCTATGCTCATGGCCTCGCCGACGGCCTTCATCTGGGTTCCGAGCTTATCCTCGGCGCCCTTGAACTTCTCAAATGCCCATCGGGCGAACTTCACGACGACGTACTCCCCGGAAGGCGTGTACCTATCGAGCGTGCCATCTCGCCAGTAGGGAATTTCGTCGAGCGTCATCCCGCTTGCCAATTTTGCCGAGACGAGGGCGATTGGAAAGCCTGTTGCCTTGGAGGCCAGGGCAGAAGAGCGCGACGTTCTCGGATTTATCTCAATTACGACGAGACGGCCGGTCAAGGGATCGTGGGCGAACTGGACGTTTGTCCCCCCGATTACCTCGATCGCCTCGACGATCCTGTACGAGTACTCCTGGAGGATCTCCTGGAGGTCAGGGGAGATCGTGAGCATCGGAGCAGTGCAGAAGGAGTCGCCTGTATGAATTCCGGTTGCGTCGACGTTCTCGATGAAGCATACTGTGATCATCTGGTTCTTCGAGTCGCGAACGACCTCAAGCTCGAGCTCCTCCCATCCCAGGACCGACTCCTCGACCAGGACCTGCCCTATGAGGCTTGCAGAGATCCCCCGGCTTGCAATCGTTCGAAGCTCCTCTACGTTGTAGACGAGGCCGCCCCCTGTTCCACCCATCGTGTACGCAGGACGGAGGACCACAGGGTATCCGAGATCCGATGCTACCTTCTCCGCATCCTCGACGCTGTAGACCGCCGTGCTTTTTGGAACCTCGAGCCCGAGTCGGTTCATCATCTCCTTGAATGCGATCCTATCCTCGCCACGCTCGATCGCATCGAGCGCGACTCCTATCACCTTTACGCCGAACCTCTCGAGAACGCCCGCCTTTGCAAGCTCGGAGCTCAGATTGAGGCCGGACTGTCCACCCAAGTTCGGCAGAAGGGCATCTGGCCTCTCCCTCTCGATTATCTGGGTGAGCCTCTCCAAGTTCAATGGCTCGATATAGGTTACGTCCGCCATCCCGGGATCGGTCATGATCGTCGCCGGATTCGAGTTCACGAGCACGATCTTGTATCCGAGGCCTGCAAGCGCCTTGCATGCCTGGGTTCCCGAGTAATCGAACTCGCAGGCCTGGCCGATGACGATGGGTCCCGATCCGATGATCATAATCTTTTTGATGTCTTCTCTCTTTGGCATCCTTCGGCCTCCTAGATCTACTGCATTATCCCTTAACCAGCAAACCACCCTAACATCGAGAATGCGATTTATTCCTGTCGATCTTGAGGTCGCCCTTTCCAGAATGCAACCGGCATCCGCGAGACGAGGAAAGGGGCTAAGAAAAGCCAACCCCGGCGTTCGTTTCAGGCAAGTGCTCCGATGCCTCTGCGATGTAAAGAGGAGATAAGAGGAGCCAACCCCCCAGGTGGGGGAGGGTCTGCAGAGATTATAGATTATATTTTATCTTCAATCCATATGGATCGAATGAGATGTGGCAGCCTTCGGCCCCGCCTGCTCGAAGGCCGAGGCCCTCCAACTCCTTCTGGCTGTAGAGGGGATCGGATACGGAGACAGCAAGCCCCTTTCTCATCAGCAGTCGGGCAAGCGCGAGGTTTCGGCTGTGATAGAGGCCTTTCGCGCCGGGACGGTAGCTTATCCCCTCTATGCAGATCCGCACCCTTGATAGCGGCAGATCGAGCTTCAGAGAGGCCATCACTATCCGCTCTGCCCAAAGGTCGATCATGCCATCGTTCTCCTCCCTCGCAGTGCGCAGGAGGCGGATCGAGTCGAACCTCTCGCGACGCTCCATCTCCTTGATCAAGAACCATGGATAGACCGGAATGCAGTGGCCACCAACGCCTGTCGACGGCATGTGAATATGGCAGAACTCGTGGTTTGCATACTCCCGGGCTTCGTAGAAGTCGATTCCAAGCTCATCTGCTATTCGGAAGAGCTCGTTTGCAAGGGATATGTTAACGTCCCTGTAGCAGCCCTCCATCACCTTGATCAGCTCGGCAACCTCGCTCGATGAGACCATCTTGAGGTTGGGGATAAAAAGGCTGTAGAGCTGATAGGCCTTCAGGCCGGATGAGGGATCGACTCCTCCTATCACCTTTGGAAACTCCCTCAGCCGCGAGAGGCAGTAACCCGACATTATCCTCTCAGGCGAGTGCGCAAGGTAGAAATCGCCGAGCGCAAGGCCGCTCTCCTCCTCCAGCCATCCCCTCACAAGGCCTGCTGTCGTCCCGGGGGGGACGGTTGTCTCGAGGACGATCGTGCTTCCAGGCGAGATCACACGGCCAACGCTTCTCAGCGCCACCTCCAGTATGGAGAGATCGGGATTGTTGGCCTGGTCCACGAAGAGGGGCACGATCACTATGAAGAGCTCGGACCCCCTCGCATCCTCATAGCTCGATGTGGCCTTGAGGTTTTGCCCGCCATGCCTCCTGATCAGCTCATCGAGCCCGACCTCCTGGGGCAAGGGGTTCTCGCCGCGGTTGATCATTGCGCATCTTGATTCGTCTATGTCCACACCGATGACCGAGTGCCCGTTCTCGGCGATGACCGCCGAGAGCGGGAGGCCCGCGTTTCCAAGTCCGATGACCGATATCGTCTGAACTACCCCCTATTCGATTGATACTTCCCTTCCGCAATAAGCGCAGCGAAAGGTGCTTTTCCCCACGCCAGTCGGCCTCTCCAGCCTCTTTCCGCAGTAGCAGACGTAGCCCCTTTGAGCTGCAGGGCACCCCATGACTAGGGCAAATGGGGGGACATCCTTCGCAACAACGCTTCCAGCCCCAACCATGGCGTACTCGCCTATGGTGCATCCGCAGACGACTGTAGAGTTGGCGCCGATGCTTGCCCCCCTCTTAACGAGGGTTGGCACGACCATATCCTCGTCCCAGATGAAGGCCCTCGGGTGAAGGTCGTTTGTGAAGGTGGCGGAGGGTCCTACGAAGACCTGATCCTCGATGACCACGCCCTTGTAGACGGATACGAAGTTCTGGATCTTTGAGCCGTCGCCGATAACGACCCCGGAATCGATGTATACCCCTTTGCCGATGTTGCATCGCTCTCCGATCCGCGCCCCCTCCCTGATGTGGGCATAGTGCCAGATGCGGGTTCCTTCCCCGATATCGGCGCTCTCGATTACAGCCGTTGGATGTGCCCAAAAGGTCACGCCAATCCCTTCTCGATCTCGCGACAGATCCTGAGGTTCATGAGGCCCTCTTCCGGCGTGACAGGAAATGGCTTTCCACCTGCAACAGCATCCATGAAGGCCTTAAGCTCCACCTTCAGGGGCTCGACCTTGTTTACGAGGACCTTCTCGATGATGTTCTCCTGCGTATAGCGCTCGTTCTCTGAGCTGTAGACTTCGGGCTTTCGATAGATGAAGACCTCTTGCGCCATGAAGTCCCCCTCAGTCGTCGCCATATCCTCCTCAAGGTAGATGGTTCGAATCTTCTTCGAGGCCAATCTGCTCGCAGAGAGGGAGACGACCGACCCCGGATAGACCAGCATCGCCTGGCAGACGTTCTCGTCTCCGGCGCTGAATATGCGATTCATCTTTCGGCCCTGAAAGAGGACGTGAAGGACGATATCAATGTCGTGAATCATGAGGTCGGTTACAACCGATGCATCGGTAATGCGGGCCGACGTTGGGTTATGCCTTCTGATATCGAGATAGACGGGGCATTCTGCGATGCGGCGCACCTCCTCCACAACCGGGTTGAACCTCTCGATATGTCCGACACCTGCGACCAGGTCCTCGCGGCGCAAGAGCTCGACGAGCCGCTCCCCTTCATCGAGATCGAGGGTGATTGGCTTTTCTATGAGGCAGTGAATTCCCCTTTCTGCGACCTCCTTTGCCACCTGGAAGTGGTACTTGGTGGGAACGCAGATGCTTGCCGCCTCCACGCAACCGAGCAGCTCGTCCAAGGATCGGCAGACGGTCGCATAATCCTTGACCCTCTCGGCATTGGACGGCAGTGGATCATAGACAAAAAGATCGCCTACGCTTTTCAGCTCCGAGTATACCCTCGCATGGTTCTTGCCCATCGAGCCTACGCCGATTACGCCGACGTCCAATCTCAGGCCTCCATCTCGTTCATCGTCTGGATTATGCGGGATAGATCGTCCGAGCCGAGATCGGGATAGACCGGGAGGCTCATCACGCGAGCGGATACCTCCTCAGCCACCGGACAGGAGACACCCCTATCGAGGCCCAGCTCTCGATAGAGCGGCTGCTCGTAGACCGGCTTTGGGTAGTGGACGGCCGTTGCAATTCCCGCCTTCTGGAGTCGGGCCATAAGCTCCTCTCGGCCGAAGGGGAACTCTTCCTCCACGCGGACGACGTACTGGTTGTAGACATGTCTTGCCCCGGGCGCTTTATAGGGCGTCGTTATCCCTTCCACCTTCAGCCCTTGATCGAGCGCCTGGGCGTTTTTCTCCCTCTGGCGGATGAACTTCTCCAGGCGCTTCAGCTGCACGAGGCCGAGCGCCCCTTGTATGTTCGTCATGCGATAGTTGTAGCCGAGCACTACGTGGTTGTACTTGCCAAGGTCCCCGTGGTTCCGTAAAAGCCTCAGCCGGATGCCAAGCTCGGGATCATCGGTTGTGATCATCCCGCCCTCCCCCGTCGTCATGTTCTTCGTTGGATAGAAGGAGAAGCAACCCGTAGCATAGCTTCCCACCTTTTTGCCATTGAGCTCGGCGCCATGGGCTTGGGCGCAGTCTTCGATGAGGTGAAGGCCGCGATCCTCGCAGATCTCGGAAACGGCGTCTAGGTCAAACGGCTGTCCGTATAGATGGACTCCGATCACAGCCTTTGTTCTGGGCGTGATCCTCTCTGCTAAATCCTCCGGATCTATGTTGAAAGTTCGAGGATCGACGTCGGCAAATCTCGGCCGAAGCCCCTGATAGAGGGCGACGTTGGCCGTTGCGATGAACGTGAAGGCAGGGGTTATCACCTCTGAACCCGGCTCCAAGGATAGACCCTTCAGGGCCAGGTCGAGTGCGACCGTCCCATTGCTCACAGCGACGCCTGCCCCCGACCCGATGTATGCGGAGAACTCATCCTCGAACCGGGCGACCGCCTCCCCCTGTACCAGCATGCCTGATCTCAGAACAGCCTCCACCGCCCGAATCTCCTCTTCGCCGATAGAGGGCCTTGCTATGGGAATCGAGCTCATTTCCCCTCGACCCCCCTCATCTTGCGAACTTCGTTAATAATGATCTCGACCTCCGACCACATCTCCATACACCTGCAAAAGATCTCACTTCCATAGATCGATCAGAGCCCCACATGTCCCTTGAGGATCGCGCCGGGAAGCGAGCGATATCCAGCCTCGATGACCGTCCCCGGGTATATGGTCGTATGGATCCCCGTCTTTACTCCATCGCCCATTATCGCGCCGAACTTTCGGCGGCCGCTATCCACAAGCTCGCCCTTGACGATCGCCTTGATGGATGACCCGTCATGGCGCAGGTTTGCCAGAATCGTCCCCGCCCCGAAGTTGCACTTTTCGCCAATCACGCTGTCCCCGACGTAAGAGAGGTGTCCGATCTTGGTTTCGTCCATCACAGTGGAGTTCTTCACCTCGACTGCGTTTCCCACTCGAACGTCTCGTCCGATGCAGGTCCCTTCCCTGATGTAGCAGTTTGGCCCTATATCGCAGCCGGGGCCTATGAATATGGGGTCCTTTCTGCCGTCGATGTAGGACCCGGACCTGATCCTCGTGCCCTTTCCGACGGCAACGCTTCCAAGCAGCGTGGCCCCCGCTTCCACCTCGCCCTCCATCGCCAACTTCCGGCCGGAGAGAACTGCCCTGCTCGCATCCAGTATGTCCCAGGGACGGCCGATCTCGATCCACTCCTCCATCTCAACGATTTGGATCTTCGCCCCCTCGCGGGCGAGTTGGTTCAGGCCGTCGGTCAGCTCGAATTCGCCCCTCGCCGAGGGCGTCAGAGCCTTCAACGCCCGAAAGATATCATAATCCAAGAGGTATATCCCCGCGTTTGCAATATTCGATGGCGGACTCGGGCTCTTCTCAACGACCTCGGCCATGCGGGTCCCTTCCATTAGGAATACGCCGAAACGGCGCGGATCGGCCACCCGGAACGCCGCTGCAGCAGGCCGGCCAATCGAGATCATCCTCTTGAGGGTGGAGGTCTCGGGCAAGACGTCGCCGTTTAGGACGAGGAACCTATCGTCGGCGAGATCCCTCGCCATCGAGAGGGCGTGGCCGGTTCCAAGCTGTCGATCCTGAACCACATATACGATATCGAGTCCAAGCTCCTCGCCACTCCCGAAGTGATCGCGAATAACCTCCTGATGGTAGCCCACGACCAGGACGATTCTAGCAACTCCTGCGGCACTGGCACGAGCCAATATCTCCTCAAGGAACGGCCTTCCGGCAACCGGAAGCATCACCTTGGGCCTGGCCGAGGTGAGCGGCCTCATGCGGGAGCCCTCCCCCGCTGCGAGTACTATTGCCTGCAACTGGATCACACGCCCCACCGAGCGATGCCAAATCCCAAATGGGATCTGCTCTTTTCGCATTCGCCCGGATTAGAAGATCTCCTGCCATTGTAGAAGAACTTTTTGAGAAGGTCCATGCGGTTTAGGAGGATATTCGCGTTTATTCGAGGTCGCGTATATAAAACCACTAATGCACACTGATGAACACGAATCAGATTTGGGTATTCGCGTTCATTCGTGTTCATTCGTGGTTAATTATACAAACCACTAATGCACACTAATGAACCCGAATCAGATTTGGGTATTCGCGTTCATTCGTGTTCATTCGTGGTTAATTATACA
>CAZWDT010000020.1:0-9775 GCA_964632755.1 uncultured Methanotrichaceae archaeon | reverse complement strand
ACCACTAATGCACACTAATGAACCCGAATCAGATTTGGGTATTCGCGTTCATTCGCGGTTGAGATAAGGATATAGATCATGGCGATGTGCATCCATGCCCTTCCGAAAGGCCTTTAACGTTATACATAGCAGCTACATATATGTTGGATGAGTTCCGACGTTATTGCTCCCTCCAGCGCGACCAGTCAGCGCTCGCATCCCTCCTCATATACCTGAAGAGAAAGGGGGGTTGGGTGCAGCTCAACCAGATCTGGAAGGACCTCGGCCCATCGAGCGGCGGCCCCTTCTGGAACCAGACTACGATGATGAACAAGCTGAATAAGCTGGAGCGCCTCGAGGTGATATCGGTCGATAGAAGGGTCATTCCTTCGCCGCGGGTCGAAGCGAAGCAGAAGGCCAACACATTCTGCCGGCTCAACCACCTAACGCCGATAGCCCCTTACATCTTCTCGATGCTCCAGGTCAGCCGAAGGAAGAACGACGAGGATCGATTCACCTCACAGCTTATAGAGAGGCCGCTCGACCACCTCCTCTGCAGGCTTGCCGGAGATCCTAGCATCGATCCCCATGCAGAGAGGGAGCGCCAGGCAGCCTTCGAGCTCCTGGGAGAGGTCTTCGGGGTGGACGAGGGCGAAGTGAAGGCCATGATCAGCGAACGACTGGCCAGCCGGGGAATAGCCGCAGCCCCAAGGCGAAAGGGCGGAAAGAAGGATAAGGCCAAGGATAGGCCGCCCGAGGAGGTGGAACGGAGCCAGAAGGGAGGCGGAGGTCCGGCAGAGCGCGCCGAAATGGACGAGGCCCGATAGAGTCGGCCGGATTCTCCGATCCCCCCGATATGGGGGCTACATTGCCCTAGCGCTGCCCATAGAGGCGCAGCTTCGATTGCGAAGCGATGATGGCCATCTCAGAGATAATATCTACATGCCCCTCTTCTGTCGGTAGAGGCGCAGCATCCCTTCGATCGTCTCCGGCTCTAACAAGCCTAGTGGGCTTGCCGTCTCATAGAAGCGATGAGGTATCCGACAATTCGAGAGATCGAAACCTTCCCGGGTCTTGAAGCGGTACTTCTCCATAAAGATCCTCGTCCCCAAAAGCTCGAGATCCTCCGCGCTCTTCTCTATCCCGATGGATAGCAGTGCATCGACGATCCTCTCCTCAGTGTAAACGCTTCTAGCAAAGAGGCAGCCCACGAGGGAGTTGAAGACGCCGCGGGAGTCATCCTCTTTGATCAAGGCATCGACCATCTTCTCGGGATCCAACCCCTCCTTTATAGCCTTCTGATCCAAGCTGTAGCCGGCATTATCCAGATGGGAGTGCCTCACCCCTACGGTCAGGCCGACGATCGATCCAGGCCCTGTGTGGTAGCCTGGAACCTCGTTCTTTCCTAGCGCCATTGCGAACTCACGGCCGCCGTAGCGTCCCGACGCGTACTCCACGCCCTTTGCCATCGCCGAGTAGAACTCGTTTGGCATCGCGACCATCCTCTCCAAAGCCTCGACGTAAGAATGGACGTCGTCCCATACAAGATCCAACCCGAGCGTCTCCTCGGAGGTTATGAGGCCCTTATTGAGGGCTTCTGTTGCCCAGCCGAGGACGACGCCTGCGCTGATGGCGTCGATGCCCAGCCTCTCGCAGGCCTCGATCAGCTCCAGAAGCCCTTCCGGCGTCGTCACCCCAAGGTTGCTTCCAAGGGAGTAGATCAGCTCGAAGTCGTATGAGATCCTTCTCACCTCGAACTCATGGTGGGGGGCAAACGATGTCTTGAGCATCGCAATGTGGATGCAGCCGATTGGACAGTGAGCGCATGAGATCTTTCTAATTAGGTAGTTGTCAGCCAGGTTCTCCCCGCTGATCGCCTCCGCATGGGGAAACGTGGAGGACTGGAAGTTCCATGTGGGAAGCCCCTTGAGCTGGTTTAGGACGTTTATATTTATCGCCGTCCCCAAATCGTGGTACTTCTCCATGGCATCGGTCTTTACCACCAGACGGTGGAGAACGTTGTACACCTGCCTGTATCTTCTGGGATCGGGGATGGAGACGTCCTCGGTTCCCGAGACAACAAGAGCCTTCAGGTTCTTGGAGCCGAAGAGGGCGCCGAGGCCCAGGCGGCCGAAGTGGCGGTAGGTGTCGACGGTCACGCAGGCGAAGGGAAGCTGCGCTTCGCCGCCAGGGCCAATTCGGATGATGCTTCTGCGGCCTACTCCCGCCTCGGCGTCCCGGAGTATTACGCCAGTTCTAAGAGCATTGATCCCCCAGATGGAGCTTGCATCCTTGATCGAGACGTCATCGTCGCGGATGGATATGTAAGACGGCTTCTCCGCGCAGCCTCTGATGACTACTGCCTCGTGGCCTGCGAATCGAAGCGCCATCGCAAGCCTTCCGCCGGCGTAGGACTCGCCAAGCTCTCCTGTGAGAGGAGACTTGAACATGGCAACGGTCTTCGTCATCACCGGAAATATTGCGGACAAGGGTCCTATGGCGAGTACGATAGGCGAGTCGGGCGAGAGAGGGTCGACTCCGAGGGGGCACTCCTTCAAGAGGAGCTGGGTTGCAACGCCACAGCCACCCAGCCACTCCTCGAAGAGGTCATCCCCTACCTCAACCCAGCTCTCCCCCTTGCTGAGATCTATGTAGAGGACACGTCTAAGCATGCGGATCACCCCCGGCTTCGGACTTTACCTCTGGCTTTGCATCCAGCTCGACCTCTACAAGCTCCAAGACCCCGTGGGGGCAGAATGCAACGCAAGCCCCACAATGCTTGCACTTGACGGCAAGCCCGTCGCTTAGATGAATCGCCCTTACAAGACATGCGTCAGCGCAGCTCCCGCAGCCCTTGCATAGCGATTTATCGAATACTACCTTACCGTCGGGCTTTCGGGATAGGGCGCCTGTAGGGCATGCCCGCACGCAGGAAGGATCCTTGCAGGCGTGACAGACCACCACCTGGAAGTCGCCCTCGATCCCGCCCTGCGTCTGGATCCTGATCGCTGAGCGCTCGAGAGAGACGCGGCCGGTGTTGATCCTGCTGCAAGCAAACATGCAGCAGAGACAACCTATGCAGCGCTCGGGATGGACTACCTTGAGCCTTTTCCTTTTTCGCGGCTTCTTCTCCGCTATCGCGCTGCCTTCCCCACCCCCAAGGCCCGCTGAAACCGTGCCCTCCAGCCCTTGAGCATCTTCGAATAATGAACACATAAAACCACCACGCATTAAGAGATCCATCGACAGATCGCGAATGGCGGCCATGCACGCCCCAAGTCACGCGCAACGGCTCCCCAAAGCAAGGTCTCCTTTCCACAAATCCCTAAACGATCTTTCTATGTATCCAACGCATAAATATCATGCGCCCCCCACAATGGATGGACGAGGGAAAGCTTGCGAGTGGTGGAAATCCCCAATTTCTCCAGTTTCCATCCATGTAAAACGGCGAGAAGACGTGGCCTTGCTGGGTCACAGAGAGAAAAAGATGCCAAGGAGGGGCGCCCGCCTCTATTCCTCGGTATCCTCGAAGCGGTCGGCGAGCCTCTCCATCACGCCTGGAAGGGTCGTATATTCCATATCCTCCATGGGCAAGCGATGCGGCTCGAATGGCCCATGCGCCCTCATGTAGTCGGTGATCTGGAGGACTCTTTGCCGGGTGAGGTCAAAGGCAACGTCTGCGAATAGGTCGACCGGGCCCACGAGGTTTCCGTTGCAGAGCTGGAAGCCGGCGGCAATCGCCCTCGGAGGTCCATCGAAGCGGGTTGGGTGAGCGGTCTCGAAGCTGCAGGGCATGAGCGGCCCGTTGTGGCTTCCCCTCATCCAGCCGCTTACGAGATGGCCTATTGCAAAGGGCTCCAATACCTCGCCCAAGGCCGGAAGGCCGGACTGGCAGCGCACGAGGGCGACAGGATCGTCCTTTCCCACGTACTTGCCTGCGGTCTGGAAGAGCTTCTCCGTGCTGATCACGGCAACGGGCTCATCGACTGGAAGCTTGCCTGGCTTTGGGTAGACCCGCTTTATCACGTAGCGGCTCTTTGCCCCGACCAGGGCGAGGATATCGTACATCTCTTCAGGGCTGTTCATCAGCACCTTCTTGTGCTCCCGTATGTCCCAGATCTCGAAGATGAATCCTTGATGGAGGCCGGGGTCGATGATCAGGCCGGCCGTGTTGAAGGGGTCGGCAAACATCTTGAAGATGGGAAAGTTGAAGGCGCCGGGCTCCGTCTTATCCATCATGAATGCTATAATTGGCTCGGCCACTCGTTCTGTGAACTCCATCTCCGCAACGCCTGGGCCCATACCGCGAACGTTGCCGCAGAATGCATCGCTGAGCATGTCCTGGCCGGCGCCGTAGAGCTTCAGCTCCTTGGCGCTGGCGGTTGCCTTCTCGAAGGCCTCCCAGGCAAGGCCGTGGATCTCCCCATCGTCCACGCCGAGGTTATGGGTCATGAGCAGCTCGAGGTCGTCCCCGCAGGCCATGATCTCGTAGTCGATCAGGGTGCGGGCGGACTTGGCTTGCGCGAGGATCGATGCCGCCGCCTCCTTCAAAGCGGGGTGGACCATCGAGTGGCCCGGCCAGCCGCCAACGTCGGCCTTGATCAGGCTGACCGTGATTTTTGTGGATGTGACCTTAGGAGAAATTTAGACCCCCCCATTGAAAATTATAATGTTATGAGAATTGGCATTGGAGCAAGGATGAATACGAGGTCCGACCATTGGAGCCCCTTCCCGGGGCCCACTAAATCTGCGGGCCGTGGCATTTGAGCTAGCGTTGGATTGCCTATCCCATCCTAGATGCCTCTGAAGTAGGATGTCCTCGTAGACATGCCTCGAATATCTCATATATAAATCTCCGCCAATTTAAACCTTGCAGGGCTCCGCTAGCAGTACTGCAGGTCAGTTTGCAGTAAGGTTGACCTAATATTAATCTTTTCCCCCGACGAGCAAATTGATTTAAAAATTGATCATATCAATAGTATTAAAAAACTTATAAACAAATGTAGCATTCGAATATAGTTGGATTATGAATGAGACTCAGCAACTCGTCCTCGGCGAAAGCCAAGGATCCGCGATGACTGGCATGCTTCCGATCAACCGCCATCATTAATTAGTATCAAATACGAGTCTAATGAACTATCCCAGGAGATTCAGAGATGTTTAGAAGGATTCTTGTTCCCACAGACTTTTCTAAGTACTCTCAGAAGGTGCTTGAGTGTATAAAAGAGCTTCCCGGATTGGAGGATGTTTTACTCCTCCACGTGATCGGACCATTCGACTCCATATCCAAGATATTGGATCCAGTGGCGCGAGATGAGGAGGCAAAAGCCAAGCTCGCCGAAGAGAAGACGTACCTGGAAAGCTTTGGCCTCAATGTCGAGGCCAGGACCGAGAAATTGACGGAGGGCCAGATAGCCGGTCTCATACAGAGGGTGGCGGATGAAGAGCACATCCCCCTGATCGCGCTGGGCGCACGCGGTAAGGGGCTCGTAGAGGGCATCCTCCTGGGAAATGTGGCAAGGAACCTCCTAAGGTACGGAAATACGAACCTCCTGCTCATGCGCTATGCCCTTCTTGAAGGACGCGAGGGCCCAAGCCTTGACAAGTTCTGCTCAGAGCCCTTCTCAAGGGTGCTCTGCCCCACCGACTTCTCCGAGCCTGCCGCCCAGACTGCGAGATTCATAGAAGGGATCGAGGGGGTGAAGGAGGTCATCCTTCAACACGTCATATTCATGGGCGAGACCTGGAAGGAGATAGAGGCAAGTCGAGAGGATGCAGCAAAGAAGCTCGATGCCATAGGGGTGGAGATAAGGCGGTCAGGCCTTGAGTTCAGAGCATTTGTGAGCGTAGGCAATCCAGTGGAGGAGATATGCGACCTCGCCCTCAAAGAGGAAGTATCCCTGATCGCCATGAGCTCTCACGGAATGGGCTGGTTGAAGCAGCTCGCCATAGGGAGCACCACCTACGATGTGGCAAGGACGGCAGAGCTTCCGCTAATGGTTGTAAGGGCTCGCCCCGTGGCCTGAAGCCTAGGGACGAAAGGGGCTCATGCCATCGATTTCTCTCCTCCTGGCGAATCCAGGCAGAACCATCTGCGTAATGGCGGCACATTAAGGATAGGTACGAGAGTAATAATTGTAAAGCATATACGCATATTAGGGGTTGGGATGCCGATATATCAAGATCGAAACCCTGTGCCTTATTTAAATATTTATAAAATATAAGCCATCATCTCCGACCAGAATTCTCCAAAAAAATTCCCAATTAATTGTTATCGCGGATAAATCAAACCACAATTTAGATCTAATCTATATTAATTTTTGCGACGTTTATTGAATTTGTGGCTAGAAAATTGTTTGGGAAATTTTTGATTATTTTTCGTGGTTAAAGGTAAAAGACTCCTATCGAACGCCTTACTCCACGCAAGGATAATCCTAACGATTAATAATCAATTTTAATTTCGCATAAACATCGAAACCCTTCGAGACAATACCCCATAAGCCCATCTAATAGTAAAATATTCTTCAAATATGCAGTATATTAGCATTGCCATCGACGTTCTAACGCAATACGAGATAATTGAACCGACAATTCGTATAGTAAACTGATTTATAGTTATCAATATTTCTTTGTAGAGTTCCAATAAGCTTTAATATGGGAATACAACGATTCTTGATTTAAGTTGACATTGAATAAAAAAGATTCAAGCACCAAGGTGGGGATCTAAAGATGGAGATGAACCCAGCGGAAATAGGTTTGATAGGGATAGTCGTGGCCGTACTCGTGGGGCCATTTTTCATTAAAAGAGTGGAACGTAACCTTGAAGCATTTCTGTTTCTGATGAGCGCATGTGCAGTCGCCCTTTCTAGGACCTGGCACATCGGGCTCGTCGAGGAGGCGTTTCAGTCTACGGTAATTGTAGGCATATTATTGTGTGTATTGGCAGTTGGAGCCGTAATACGCTATCGGAGGCCGCATCCGGATGACATGAATGACTCTCTCATAGATGGAATAACTCTTAAAGTAATCTTCTTTGAAATTGTGGTCGTACTGGGATTGCTAGCAGGCATAGTCACGCCCATTATCCCATTCTTCGTCCTCGTGGAGGTGGTAAACCTGCTGCCAATCGAGCGTAGAGCGCGGGCGAGCCTAATGTTGTTGGCATGTTTGTCGGTACTGCTTGGGGCTGCTGTGACTCCTGGAGATGGTCCTTTCTCCACCATAGCGGCCACTAAAATGGATGGCTTATCCCATCCAGAACAACTGCTCCCCCTTTCGAACTTGTTTAGCATCAGCCTGATTCCATATCTACTATTGCTAGGCCTGATCAGCACCTTATTCGCTGGAAGATCGACCTTCAAGGAGAGGCCTGCGAAGGAAGGTGCGGTTACATTCAAGAATGCGACGAATCTGGGTGTGCGAGCATGCATGTTCGTGGGAGCCCTACTCCTCGTTGGAGGGGCATTCGGTGTCAATTTCTGAACAACTGAACGTCTAGGGAAACATAGGTGATCAAATGTACACGGGAATGGAAACCGCGAACGTCATAACCTCCATAGCCACGGTGATAAGCTGGGGTTTATCGTTCATCGGTGTACACAGGTACATGCGCTCCTATGCTCACCATTATGACAATGGATTTCCCATGATCTTATCTGTCTTGGTGAGCGTGGGCGTAGGAATTCTTGCTGCTACAGCTTCAAGCATGCTATTGACTGGAAGAGCTGGACTCTTGCCCCTCGATATGAGTTTGGCCATGACGGCAATAGCGGTTGTCGTGATATGGGGCATATCATTCGTGGGGATATATAGATATATACGATCACATGCCCCCCATTACGATAATGGCTTTGCCATGATCTTATCCGTATTGGTGGGCGTAGGAGCGGGAATTCTTGCAGCGACTGCTGCAAGCAATATCTCGACGATAAAGGCAGCGCTTCAGCCACCGGAGATTGGCATGGTCATTGCGGCAACAGCCGCAGTCGTGATATGGGGCATATCCTTCGTGGGGATATATCGATATTTAAAGCCCTACTCGGCCAATTACGACAATGGCTTCACCGCAATCCTATCGGTCCTGGTAAGCGTGGGAATGGGAATTCTAACTGCGGCAGTGGCCGGCAGACTATTGACGGAACCTGCGGCATTGCCGCCCATTGAGATGGGCTTGGTCGTAACGGCAACAGCCGCAGTCGTGGTATGGGGCATATCCTTCATAGGGATATATCGATATTTAAAGCCCTATTCGGCCAATTACGACAATGGCTTTACGACGATCCTCTCAGTCCTGGCAAGCGTGGGAATGGGAATTCTAACTGCGGCAGTAGCAAGCACGCTATTGACAGAACCGACTGCGTTGCCGCCCATTGAGATGAGCCTTGTGGTAACAGCGATAGCAGTAGTCGTGGTATGGGGCATATCCTTCGCAGGGATACATAAATACTTGAGATCCCATGCCACAGGCCACGACAATGGCTTCTATATGGCGCTCTCAGTTGCAGCTAGCATTGCAGTGGCAATTGTTGCCGCAGCTCTTGCGAGCAAGATCTCGGTGATACAGACGCCCTCTGCAGACCTGGGATATGGCTTGACTCCCGTCGACCTGGGCCTAGCCCTCATAGCTCTCGCCGTGCTGATCGGGCCGTTCACCGTGAAGAAGATCGAGCATAACCTGGAAGTTTTCCTGTTTGTGATGGGCGTTCTCGCCGTCACAGTTGCAGGCGTCTGGGAGATGAGGCTTGTCGAGGAGGCCGTCATGGAGCCGGTGGTCAAGGGCATCGTCCCGGCCGTGCTGACGGCAGGCGTGCTCTTTCACTACGGCAGATCATACGTACATGAAGCCATGGATGCCATCCAGAAGGCCGTTCCCCTCAAGGTGATAGTCTTTGTGATGATCGTTGTGCTCGGATTGGCATCGAGCATCATGACGGCCATCATCGCCTCCCTGCTCCTCGTTGAGCTGGTGAACTGCCTGCCGCTCGACCGAAATGCCAAGATCAATCTCGTGGTCGTCTCCTGTTTCTCGATCGGTCTAGGAGCAGTCCTAACGCCGCTCGGCGAGCCGCTTTCAACAATCGCCGTCTCGAAGTTGCAGGGCCCGCCGTACCACGCCAACTTCTTCTTCCTCTTCGACCAGCTGGCAGGGTACGTAATACCTGGTGTGCTGGCCATGGGAGTGATTGGCACTCTCTTCGTGAGAAAGGCCACGGCTGGGGAGTGCGTGACGACCACGGCGGCTACAGAAGGCCTCAGAGATGTGGGCATAAGGGCGGCCAAGGTTTACGCCTTCGTGATGGCCCTGCTCCTCCTCGGAGGTGGCATGAAGATTATCATCGATAAATACTTCATAGCCATCCCCTCTGAGGCGCTCTATTGGGTGAACATGCTTTCCGCCATCCTGGACAACGCCACGCTTACTGCAGCGGAGATCGCCCCCAGCCTGTCTATGCCGCAGATCAGCGCCGCCTTGATGGGGCTCTTGGTCGCAGGTGGCATGCTCATTCCGGGAAACATCCCGAACATCATCGCCGCCAACAAGCTGGGCATCACCTCCAAGGAATGGGCCCGTCTAGGCATACCGCTGGGCCTGGTAACCATGCTTGTCTACTTCGTGTGGGTCTTCTACCTGCCGTTCAAGCCCAGCCTTGGCTTCTAGAAGCGATTGTCCCCCAATCGCTTCCTATTTTTCCTGAGATCTTCGATCCCATTTAAGGGGTATTTGTATCCGCTTCAAATTAGGGTCGTGAACTCAGAATTGGTTGGAATTTCTCTGGCATTGATGAGGGCGATAACT
>CAZWDT010000019.1:0-43807 GCA_964632755.1 uncultured Methanotrichaceae archaeon | reverse complement strand
GCAAGCTATAGACGGGTTATAGAAACTCCAACCTATTTCAGAATCACGACCCAACTTTTCAAGAGGGCCAAAAAGATATAAGAGTCGGCGAGAGGGTAATCAATGGAGGAGAGAATCGAACATGTTGGTACTTGTCCCAATGGCCGAGGGCTTTGAGGAGATCGAGTTCGTAACTATCGTCGATATACTGAGGCGAGGAGGGCTCGATGTCGTGTCCGCCGGCCTGAAAGAAGGCCCAATAGAAGGATCTCACAAGATCGGCATCGTTCCAGATGCCGAGCTGGACGATATCGAGGCCGATCAGTTCGAGGCAGTCGTCCTTGCAGGCGGCTTTCCTGGCTTCGTGAACCTTGGGGAGGACGAGCGAATCCTCCGTTTGGTGCGCGAGATGAACGAGAAGGGAAGGTATGTTGCCGCCATCTGCGGCGCTCCATCGGTCCTGATCAAAGCAGGCATCCTCGATGGACGCAAAGCGACCATCAATCCAGCTGGAAGGGCTCAGATGACAGCCGACCAGCACGTCGACGAGAGAGTTGTCGTCGACGGAAACATCATCACCAGCAAAGCTGTCGGAACTGCCCTTGAGTTTGCGCTCGAGCTCGTGGAAGTCTTCGTTGGAGTGGAGAAGAGGAAGGAGCTCGCAAGGGAGATCCTGGCCCGCTCATGATTTTCCCTTGCCGGATCTTATCCCATGCCTGGGGCGACTAGCCCCGGGCCAAGGCGCCATGGCTCTGCCCTGGACTCCCAGCTGCAAAACATCCATGAAAGGGGGGGCTACCCCAAGAGCTCATGGAGATGGAAGTGGTGCGGACCGAGCTTGCCTCCGAAGTTGCCTGCCGAGATCCGCAGGATCCCGGGGACGGTGCAGGCCGCCTTGATCCCCGCCCGCATGGAGTTCTCAATCGATGCACGATCGATTCCGTTTATCACTATCTCGTAGACCGAGGTTACCCCCACGGGAAGCGTGCAGGTCCCGTCTTCCCGGAGCGACGGGCAGAAGTTCAGGTTGCTCGTCGCCTTCATGAACTTGTACTTCTCGCTTCCCACCTTCGAGCCGCTTGCAACGACTCCGCCTGGAAATGGCGTGATCGTTCCCCTCTGCCGGCGAATTTCATCGACAGCGACCTCGGCCGCCGTCAGGGAAGCCGCCTGGTTCTGCGCCTCTATGTAGAAGTTCCCCCCGGCGATCCCATCAACTGCCCCGATCGTGTGCTCTGCCATGAAGTCCCCCTCCATCAATGGGATCCTGCATGCTTTTCGACCGCAGTAGTCTATATCGCACTGGTATCCGTCGCCGAAGAAGCCCAGCTTGAATCCCGTATCGAACTGCTTCTCGGCCTCGGGGAGTCCGTTGAAGATGGCAGTCGTCGGAGCTGTTAGGACGCACTGCCCCATCCGGGCGAGAAGCGACCCCTCGAGCTTCGAGTAGCCCATATTGCAGATCTGGATGTAAACCCCAGGCCGTCCGTCCGGAGTCTCGTCCGCCGGGACCGTACACTCGATTCCAGCCTCTGCCGGGCACATTATCACCGAGGTCCCAAAGCCGGTCGCTTCTCGAGCCGCCTCCATTGCCCAACGCTGGCTGATCGCCGTTATCAGTACTCGGGCCACCTTGATCGGAAAGCCCTCTGCATAAGTATCCTCTATCTGCACCCCGTTGATCTCCATTATGATCAGACCTCACTTAAGGATTGTAAACATCCGAATGGAACCCCAGGTCCCCTCCCATGGCCGCTGCTGCGCATACCGGCCTCTCGTAGGGAAGGAGGAAGGCCGCCTTTGCGAGGCTTCCTGCATCGGCGGCGGCAAGCTCGATGGGCTGGAAATCGACTGCCTCGTAGGTTGCCACATGGAAGGCGCAATCCCCATGGAGGAGATACTCCTTCACCCGCAGCTCAGAGTCGCGGGCTATGCCCAGATATCCACGATCTTCCGACACGACCCCTGCGATCCGGGGCGTCTTCAGCTCATCCCTCTCATATCCGTAGGCAAGCAGGCTCAGGCCAACCGCCTCCAGGGGAGGAAAGCCTTGAGCCATCCTCTCTGCGATCATATCTGCATGAGTTCCGTTTGCAACGACTGCAGCATCCTCCAGGAGCTGTATGCAGTTGTATGCGATGTAGGGATTTCGGCGAAGGTCGGCGGGATCGATGGGGGAGACGAGGACCGCGCCCCCCCTGACCTCTGCCCTCCGGTTTGGAAAGCTCCTGGATGAGACCCTGTAAGCCACCCAGGACCGACCCTGGGAGCGGCCTATGATCACTATCCGCCCCACGTACATGTGATCCGCCTCAATCAGTCCAGGAGGCCGAACTTCAACGCATTGGCGTCGGCCATTGCCTGGATCTTCCCTATCACCTCGGCCCCACCATCTTTGCGGAAGAGATGGCGATAGCGCCCCTGAGTCTTCAGGTAATCCTCGACGGGCTTCTTGCTTCTGACCTTCTTGACACCATCAAGCTCTCCGTTCACGTACTCGTAGAGAGGCGAGAGACATGTCTCCACAGCGAGCCGGGCGATCTCGATGGTATTTCCAGCTTCGAAGTTCCAGCCGGTGATGCACGGAGCGCTAATCTGAATATAGGCCGGGCCCTTTATCCCACAGGCGCGCTTCACCTTCTTTCGCAGGTCCACAGGATAGGCGACGGATGCCGTTGCCACATAGGGCACGCGATGTGCAACGGCGATTGCCGGCATATCTTTCTTGGGGAGCGGGTTTCCGAAGCTAACCTTGCCCGCAGGCGTTGTTGTGGTATTTGTGCAGAAGGGCGTGGAGCTGCTTCGCTGCACGCCGGTGTTCATATAGGCCTCGTTATCGTAGCAGATGTACTTGACGTTGTGGCCTCTCTCGAACATCCCCGAGATACATCCGATCCCGATATCGAAGGTGCTGCCATCGCCGCCGATCACGAGGATGTTCGTATCCTCCTTCCCAAGCCGCTTCATGACGACGTCGATTCCTGATGCAACTGCCGCGGCATTCTCGAATAGGGAATGGACCCAAGGAACCTCCCAGGCGCTCTCCGGGAAGGGCGTGGAGATCACCTCCAGGCAGCCGGTTGGAGAGGCAACTATGGTGTTTGGCCCAGCCGCATCGAGGATGAGCTTCACTGCCGTTGGCATTGCGCAGCCGGCGCAAGCCCGATGACCGGGGGCAAATAGATTCTGCATTTGTGCACCTCCTATAGTAACTCCTCTCTCAAACTCAAGAACTCGAACTCGTGGTCCATCCGGCCATCCTTTGCGGCCAATGCCTTGGCAACAGCCCTCTTAACGTCGGCAACCGTCACATCGCGGCCACCAAGCCCTACGGCAAAGCCGATTACTGGAATTCCAACCTTGCTGTTGTAGAGAGCGGCCTTGATCTCGGAGACGAGGGCTCCATCGTTCCCTACCGTCACATCCTTCTCGATCACTGCGATCACATGAGCGTCCGCTACAGCCTTTCGAATAGCTTCGACGGGAAAAGGCCTAAAGCTCCTGATCCTTGTCAGACCGACCTTGACGCCATCGCTCCGCAATTCATCGATCGTATCCTTGATGGTCCCAGAGACCGATCCCATGGCGATGAGCATGACCTCTGCGTCGTCTCCGCCGTAGACCTCCAGAAGCCCGCCATAGGATCTGCCGAATATCTCGGAGAACTCGCGATCGGCTCGCTCAATTGCCGAAAGCGCCTTATTCTGTGCCTGGCATTGCATGTAGCGGTACTCCGTGAACATGCTTGGATCGACGAAGGCTCCGAATGTCTTTGGGTTCTTGGGATCGAGGACTATCTTGGGTGTATAAGGTGGCAGAAATTCATTGACCGTCTCTAGATCGAGCAGCTGGACCGGCTCGTAGACGTGGGTCAGAATGAACCCATCCATGCAGACCATCGCAGGCGTGAGGATATCCTCGTCCTCGGCGATCTTGTAGGCAATGGGTGTTAGATCCACCGCCTCCTGCACGCTCTCTGCATATAACTGAATCCATCCCGAGTCGCGAACTCCCATCGAGTCCTGGTGATCGTTCCAGATGCTCAGGGGGGCGCTGAGCGCCCTGTTGGCCACAGTCATAACGACCGGCAGACGCATGCCTGATACGTTGTAGAGAACCTCGAACATCAGGGCGAGCCCCTGGCTTGTGGTGGCAGAGTAGCAGCGAGCTCCGGCAACGCTCGATCCCACCAGGGCCGAGAGGGCGGAGAACTCCGAGTCAACTGTGATGAACTCCGAAGGCATCAAACCATCGGCCACGAACTGGGAGAGATGCTCCACGATATGCGTCTGGGGGGTTATGGGATAGGCAGATACAACGTCTGGACTGCAACACATCACGGCATGGGCCAGGGCATATGAGCCTTCCACAACCTTCATGCTCTCCAGCTTCAGTCCGGCATTCGCACTACTATCAGCCATCTACTTCTCCTCCAAGATCATCTCAATCGCTTTCCTGGGACACTCGTTCGCACAGACCCCACAGCCCTTGCAGTAATCCAGGTCGGGGACGAAGAGGCCGTCTACCTGGTGTATGCAGGCCTCAGGACAGTAGATCTCGCAGAGGCTGCACTTGATGCATGCCGCATGATCTAACTGAGGGACAAACGTCCTCCAAGCGCCGGTCTTGGTCACCCTGGTGCTGCCCGGCTCCGCCATTGCTCCAAGACTGAGCTTCATGATGTGACCCTCTCATACGCGGCCTTGACCGCCACCAAGTTCTTCTTTCCAAGCTCGCCTGGGAACCTCTCAAGGATCGCCTTGTTGATGCCTTCGAGGCTAACCTCGCCGGTTGCTCCGCAGAAGGCACCAAGCATTGTGGTATTCACTATCGGCCTTCCCAGGACCTCGATTGCGATCTTTGTGGCATCGATCGTGACCACCTTCGCAGCCGTATCGAGAGGTAGATCTTCCCCAGATCGGTCGGCGTTGATGATGATCGTCCCGCTGGGCAACAGGCCGCTTGCAACATCGACCACCTCCAGCAGCGTGACATCCTGCACAACGACGTAATCCGGCTGGTAGATCTGGCTCCTCATGCGGATGGGTTTGTCCGCAATCCTTGCGAAAGCCATGACAGGAGCGCCCCTTCTCTCCACCCCGAAGGCTGGAAACGCCTGGGAAAACCTCCTGTCCTCAAAGGCCGCGACGGCAATCATCTCCGCTGCGGTTACGGCACCTTGACCGCCGCGACCATGAAATCGAATCTCCTTCAAGCCTGACCTCCTCACCCATCGCGAGAGGATAGCACAAGATATAGCCTTTTCGGAGATCTCCAGGGTCAACATAGGATTTTTATCCCAGATGGTTCAAATGCCAGTCTAAAGCGCAACTTCCGCTGACCTGGGACAGGTGACCGATCATGACCTCCGATGATAGGGCGGCAGAGGGCAAGGATGAGCTCCAGTTCGTAGTAAGGGCGGCACAGCAGGGATTACCCGAAGGGCTGAACCATCGCATAGGCGATATCCTCTCTTTCTTGGAGGGCATGGCGCTCTTCCTCGACAAGGAGACCATCATGAAGATGAAATGCCGAGAGTGCGACGAGTACGCATCCTCCTACTTCCCGCTCAATGACGAGTACGACGTTGTGGACTCCCATGAGTACTGCCACGTCAAGGCCATGCCTTTTCACCACCTCAGCCTCTTCACCATCGCCAAGTGCACGGCCTACTCCAAAGAGCGTCAGATCCTCCTTGAAAGGCTGGCCTTGGATCTCGTCGAGGAGCTCCGCTTGCTCCTGGCCGATAAGAGGCTCTACGACCGACAGTTGTTTGCGTGCTTTCCCATCGACTTCCAAGCCTCTCCCCACGGCCGAAGGGTATTCATAGAGCTCGGGCATATCGGCGATGATTGCTTCTCGGGAAGTGGTATACGCCTCCATCTCCTAGAAAGGTTGGATCCGGGATTCGGCCCTTCCTCCTCTGAGATCGGACGATCCCTGGCCAAAGGTGAGAGGACTCTGGTGGCCGAGGCGAGCGACGCGGCCAGACGGGCTCTGGATCTGGACCGCATCCTTGGCCTTATGGCGGAGAGGCGAAAGATGAATATAGTATATCTATAGCTTTATTTTATAGTAACAAGAATCATATAAGGATGTTTGTGAAGATGGTTCAATTTCTAGTGCCCGATACCAGCGTGGTAATAGATGGCAGGATATCTGCCCGGGTTAAGTCAGGTGCCCTGGCCGGAAGGAGGATAGTGGTGCCAGAGGCAGTGGTGGCTGAGCTCGAGGCTCAGGCAAACCACGGCAGGGATACAGGGATAAAGGGTCTGGAGGAACTACGCCGGCTCTCCGAGCAGGCGAAGGCAGGAAAGATCGAGCTGGAGTACGTGGGGACGAGGCCAGACCTCGACCAGATCAAGCTTGCTGGGGGTGGAGAGATAGATGCTATGATCCGCGATGTGGCCCTGGATCTAGGCGCATCCTTCCTCACAAGCGATATGATTCAATTCCGAGTGGCCCAGGCCATGGGGATAGAGGTCGAGTACGTCCGACCCCAAAGGGACGAGATCAAACCCATCTCCCTCGAGAGGTACTTCACCGAGGATACGCTCTCGGTCCACCTCAAAGAGGGGGCATTCCCGATGGCAAAGCGAGGCAAGATCGGATCCTTCGGCCTGGTCAAGATCGCGGAGAAACCCCAGAGCGAGAGGGAGATCAGGGAGATCGCGAGGGAGATATACGAACGGGTGAAGGTCGATCCCGATGGCCACATAGAGATGGAGAAAAACGGCGCAACGATCATTCAGCTCGGACCGATGAGGATAGCGATAGCGCGCCCCCCCTTCGCCGACGGACTTGAGATCACCGCTGTTCGCCCTGTTGCCAAGGTTAGCCTGGACTCCTACAAGCACAACGCAGAGCTGAAGGAGAGGATCAAGGAGGGTCAACGAGGAGTCCTCATTGCCGGCCCACCGGGATCTGGGAAGTCCACATTCGCAGCCGGTGTTGCTGATTATCTGTATAAGAACAACTATATTGTCAAGACGCTGGAGTCGCCCCGAGAACTTCAAGTGCCACCCGAGATCACCCAATACGGCCCCTTAGAGGGTAGCATGGAGCAGTCCGCAGAGATCCTCCTCCTCGTCCGACCGGATTACACGATCTACGACGAGGTGCGTAAAACCAAGGACTTCACCGTCTTCGCGGATATGCGCCTCGCAGGGGTCGGGATGATCGGTGTGGTCCACGCGAATAAGCCCATAGACGCATTGCAGCGGCTCCTCGGCCGTGTGGAGCTAGGCATGATCCCCCAGGTTGTGGACACGGTGGTCTTCATCGAGCGCGGCGAGGTAACAAAGGTCCTCGACGTGGAGTTCACAGTCAAGGTGCCCTCGGGGATGATAGAGGTTGACCTCGCCCGTCCTGTAATCGTTGTGAAGGACTTCGAGACCGGGGCTGCCGAGTACGAGATGTACACATATGGAGAGCAGATCGTTGTCATGCCCGTAACAAAGGCGAAGGGAAAGAAGCCCGTCTGGAAGCTTGCCACCCGTGAGATAGAGAAGGAGATATCTCATCACGTCAAGGGTCCCTTTGAGGTGGAGATGATAGCCGACGATAGCCTGGTCGTTCGCGTTCCCCAGGACGAGGCCGCCAAGGTGATAGGCAAGGCCGGGAGGAACATAGATCAGCTTGAGAAGGCGCTTGGAATGCACATCGACGTGCGCACACGGGAGGAGGAGGGAGCCATAACCCCCCGCATCGAGGAGACCGCCCGCCACCTCGTCCTCTGGATAGGCGACGGGGCCGGGGAGAGCGTGGACGTATATGTGGGAGGAGATCAGGTCCTGACCGCAACCGTCGGCAGGCGCGGGGATATAAGGATGGCCAAGTCCTCCGACACGGCAAAGCAGATCATCCGCCGCATCAAGAAGGGGGATCGGCTGGAGGCCCGACGGACAGAGTATTGAGGGGTCACTGGCTCATATCCCCAAAGCCATTCGCAGCGTGTTTCGGACGGCAGGAGCAAGGCCCAGAGTGATGAGGACAAGCTTGGTCAGGCTCTTGGCCGTCCCCTCTTCCCTCATGCTCCCATCGATTATTGCGAGGATCGGGAGTATGACTGCGAGCTTGAGGGGGAACATCACAAGGGCTGTACCCGCTGCATCGATCATTAGGTTTGGCACGACGTGCTTCTCCCGATAGCCGAGCCAGTCCACTCCGATATAAGTGGAGCTTGCATCCAGCATATGGCTGTATAGGATCATTTGGTTGAAGCGGCTTTGCAGAAACGACTGGCCGAATCGGGTAAGGGCGAAATAGATGGAGGCTGTAAGGCCTGTCCCCAAAAGTGCCACAACACCCAAGATCCAGGGACGCGCCACGCCCCCTCCGAGCAGCAGCGCCAGGTTGGCCCCGGTCCATATAACGCCTGCGGCAGCGTATGGCTTGAGGCTTCTGTACGCCCTCCAGCTCAAGACGAGGGAAGTCATTGCTACCATCGCAACGAGGATGTAGATCAAGGGCGTGATGAGCAGGTACTTCGCCGGTGGGGCCAATATCTCGGCATCCTCGATCACCCGGAGGGTGGATCCGGCCAGGATGTAGGGCAGCGTTGCCACGACCAGGCCGTCGTTGACCTCAATTGCCATCCTCCGAAGAAGCCGCACGAGAAGGAGGATGGAGAGGCAGAGCAGGACCGCCCAGGTGATGGTGTTCACCGGGTTGTAGCCGGAGTCCATGACTATGGGCTCTATGTAATACTTGTAGATCCAGGAGTTCAACCAGAGACCACCCTCTCCCCTACTTATGCGGAGTGATAATTATCCTCTGCGGTCGTTGCTTCTATCGGTCGGTAAAAGGGGCAAGGCTTAAATATGGATGGCGGCAGAGAAAGGGCAGCCGTTTTCTAATTTTAGCTCGAGGTATCCAGATGGTCGACGTGTTCAAAGGTACAACGACGGTTGCAGTGGTCTGCGATGGTGGTGTTGCCCTAGCATCGGAGAGCCGCGCTACCATGGGTAGTTTCATAGCCAGCAGGACCGCACAGAAGATCTATCAGATCGACGACCTCGTGGGGCTCACTACTGCGGGGGTGGTAGGTGATGCCCAAGCCCTGGTCAGGATGATCGAGGTTGAGGCCAGGCTCTACAGGATGCAAAGGGGAGAGACCCTCACCTTGAAGGCCATAACGTCCTTGCTATCCAATGTGCTCAGTGCGAGACGATACTTCCCTTACATGGTCCAGCTGGTGGTCGGTGGGGTGGACAAGAGCGGAGCTAAGGTTTATTCGCTTGACGCCCTGGGCGGCCAGATCGAGGAGCATGATATAGTCTCCTCTGGATCGGGCTCTCCAATAGCCTACGGCGTGCTGGAGTCGCAGTACCGCCCAGGCATCGGAATCCAGGATGGTTCAGCACTGGCGGTCAAGGCCATATTCAACGCTATGAAACGAGACTCCGCCTCTGGAGATACTATAGAATTAGTGAGGATCACTAGGGATGGATACGAGGTGGTCCCGGATAAAGAGATAGAGGAGATCAAAGCTTCCCTATAATCTTTTTTTGGATGTGTTCTTTTGTCGGTTGAGGATGTTCTATTTGAGCTCAGGCAAAAAATACAGAGCAAGCTGCCCCCGGACGTCAACGTTACCGGGCTTGAGTTCGAGGGACCGGAGCTGGTGATATACACCGATAACCCTCGAAAACTGGCAGATGATGCGGAGATAATCCGCTCGCTCGCAAAGGACCTGCGCAAGCGCGTAGTTGTCAGGCCAGACCTGAAGGTGCTAGCAGACCCGGAGGGAGCGGTGAAGAAGATCAAGGACGTGGTACCGAAGGAGGCCGTCCTCAGCGATTTTTACTTCGACGGCGAGACCGGCGAGGTGGTCATCGAGGCGGAGAAGCCGGGCCTGGTTATAGGAAGGCACGGGGCCACGTTGAGGGAGATCACAAAGCTGATAGGCTGGACCCCTAAGGTTGTGAGGACCCCGCCTGTTCGCTCGTCCACAATAGCCAACATCAAGGATTACCTACGGTCGGTGCAGTCCGAGCGCAAGGCCATATTGAAGACCGTGGGGAGGAAGATCCACAGGGATATAGCCTCCAAGGATCAGTGGGTGAGGATAACTACGCTTGGTGGCTGTAGGGAGGTAGGCCGAAGCTGCATGCTGCTGTCGACTCCAGAGTCTAGGATCATCGTAGATTGCGGGGTCAACGTGGGATCAGAAGATAGCCCCACGCCCTACCTATACGTTCCCGAGGTGTATCCCCTAAACCAGATAGACGCCGTGGTGCTGACCCATGCCCACCTGGACCACTCCGGCCTCGTTCCCATGCTTTACAAGTATGGTTATGAGGGGCCCATATACTGCACGCCGCCCACAAGAGACCTCGTAGTCCTCTTGCAGCTGGACTACATCGAGGTGGCAGGCAGGGAAGGAAAGCGGATTCCCTATGACTCGAGCATGATCAGGGAGGCGCTGAAGCATACGATCACGCTGAACTACGGCGACGTGACCGATATCGCCCCCGACACCAAGCTGACCATGCACAACGCTGGCCACATCCTTGGCTCCTCGATCGCCCATTTCCATGTGGGAGACGGCCTCTACAACGTCGCCTTTACCGGGGACTTCAAATACGAGCGCACAAGGCTCTTCGATCCCGCTGTCAACAACTTCCCAAGGCTCGAGACCCTCGTGATTGAGGCCACATACGGCGGGGCAAACAGCATCCAGCCCTCCCGCAAGGAGGCCGAGTCCCACTTTCTGAGGATCGTAAGAGATACCATCAAACGAGGCGGAAAGGTCGTCATCCCTGCCTTTGCCGTTGGTCGAAGCCAGGAGGTGATGGTTGTCCTGGAGGAGGCCTTCCGCAGAAAAGCGATCGAAGAGGTGCCGGTATATCTCGACGGCATGATCTACGAGGCCACAGCCATCCATACCACCTATCCCGAGTACCTGAACAATGAGCTCAGGGACCTCATATTCCACAGGGGCATCAATCCCTTCCTCGCCGAGTGCTTCGTCCAGGTGACGAGCGCAAAGCAACGCTCCGAGATCATGGACGGGCCCCCGGCGGTCATTCTTGCCACAAGCGGCATGATCAATGGTGGCCCTATCATGGAATACCTCAAGGGGCTTGGGCCGGACGAGAGAAATGCGCTGGTCATCGTGGGATATCAAGCGGAGGGGACGCTAGGCAGGCGCATCCAGAAGGGATGGAAGGAGATCCCCCTCTCCGTGGATGGCAAGACCCAAACGGTAAAGATCTTGATGGAGGTCCTGACCGTGGACGGCTTCTCCGGCCACTCCGACAGAAACCAGCTGATGGAGTACATTCGGCGGATATATCCGAAGCCTGGAAGGGTCCTGATCAACCATGGGGACGAGAGCAACTGCTTGGACCTCGCAAGCTCCATCTACAAGAGACATAGGATTCCCACCATGGCCCCCATGAACCTGGAGACCATTCGACTGATCTAGGCCCTAGAAGCTTTAATAAATCTTGAGATCAATAAGTACGTAAGAGGTTCATCGTGACCGGAAAGAGAACTCGCATAATAAACGATCCATCCGACCTGGTGCCCCTGCTCCAGGCATTTGGATCTGACATCCATAAAAGGGTCTTCGATGAGCTCTGCGTAGAATGGCATACCGAGAGCGAGCTGTTGTCCATGCTAGGCGACGATGGCGGCGTTAAGCGATCGGTCGATCTGCTCCGGAAGAGCGGCCTTGTGGAGACCAAGTGGAGGATGCCGGAGCCAGGCGCAAGCCCGGAGAAGGAGTATCATTCGACCTACTCTCGAGTCCAGGCCAGCTTCGGCTGCCCGATGGAGGACCTCTGCGAGCTGATACGCATCACATTCATGTCCGAGGAAGAGCTGCGTGACGTGATCGAGCGGCTCAAGGCCCTCGTTTCCAAGGGGAACACCTCGCTCTCAAACCTCTCCCGAGAGCTGAACCTGAGCCAGGTATTCATCCGCGGCGTCGCTAAGAGGACGGAGGGGCTCAATGTCCGGGGCCAGCGCGTAGAGGCATCCGATGAGGAGCGCTAACCCATGGTAAACATACTGCAGTCGAAGAGGGACTCCTCCCGCTTCCAGATCCTTGTGGAGATCGCCGCTCACCAGCCAAACCTGCGCCAGAAAGAGGTGGCAGAGAGCCTTGGGGTCACTCCGCAGGCGATATCGGAGTACGTGAAGGAGCTCGTGGCAGACGGCCTGGTCGTGACCGATGGGCGGATGAGGTACCGCACTACCAAAGAGGGGGTGGAGTGGTTGCTGGAGGCGGCTGCTGAACTCAAGCGCTACTCGCGAATGGTCATGGAGGAGATCATAAGCCACGTATCCGTCTGGGCGGCTATCGCCGACGAGGACCTCGATGAGGGAGAGCGCGTATCCCTCGAGATGAGGGATGGTCTCCTCTACGCAAACCACAAGGAGGGAGTCGAGGCTACAGGGGTGACCATATTTCCGGCGAGGGCTGGGGAGGACGTAGGGATCTCCGATCTGCATGGCCTAATCGGCCTCGACGAGGGCAGGATAACGGTTGCCAAGGTCCCCCGCGTACAGCTGGGAGGGTCTAGGAAGGTGGACCTCGATCACCTCGTCTCGCTTGCGGGGCGAGATGGAATGGTGGGGGCATTAGGAGTGGAGGCTTTGGTTGCGCTTCGCAAGGCGGGCCGTGAGCCCGATATCTTCTTCGGTGCAAAGGAGTCGGTCGTGGAGTCTGCCTATCACGGGGTCTCCTCGCTTATAGTCTGCGTCGACGAGCAGATCGCAAGCTTGCTCAACCGCCTGGAGGCGGAGGGGCTCAAGTACGAGTTGCTCGACCTTGCCCAGGACGGGGGATGACCGGCGAGATCGGCCATCATTCACAGGGGCGATCGGGAGGGGGCCAGCCGCGCTTCCACGTCCTGGCCCAGGCCGATCGCTCACGCGTGCTCCTCCTACCTTTGAAGGACGAGAAGCCTCTATTCGAGGGATATCTGAGGCTCAAGGATACCCCCAAGGGCCCGCGTCCCTTCAAGTTCCTTGTCAAGAAGGACTCTGAGAAATACCTCCCCCCGGACGACGCCGTGCGGATGCTCCGCCGCGCCCGTGGCATATTCGTGGCCCCCGGGGATCGCATGATGGAGGAACGCTTCATAGAGCTCCTCGGGGCGTACCAGCTGAAGTACAGGCGGATAAGCGTATGCAACCACTGTCTGGGCAATCGCAGGATCACCCTCCTGGATAAAAGGGCGATCCGCTACAAGGGGGGCGAGATCTGCGAGAACTGCGCCCTCGATGAGCTGCGACGCGAGGCGGATTTTCGGGGGCTCGGAAGGGCTGCGCGCGGCCATCTAGCAAGGCTTCTTCGCCGTAGCGGCAACCTGGACGATATACTCGCCCTCCTCTCCCTGGAGCGAGTCGATCCCGAGCTCACCCGATTCGACGTGATGCCCGCAACCGACAAGGGCAGGACGATGGATATTGAGGCCGTGGATCTGCCGGCGCTATTCAAGGAGGTCTTGCGGCAGAGGATAAAACGACTTATGCCTGTCCAGGCCCTATCGGTCGAGGCAGGCCTCCTCGATGGAAAGGGGCAGCTCGTGGTATCGGCGACCGCCACCGGAAAGAGCCTGATCGGGGAGCTTGCCGGAGTGAAGAACCTCATGGAGGACAAGGGCAAGCTGCTCTTCCTGGTTCCTTTAGTCGCCCTCGCCAACCAGAAGTTCAACCAGCTATCCTCCTACTCCTGCCTTGGGCTCTCGACCACTTTGCGCGTAGGCGTGAGCAGGATCAAGCTAGGAGGAGGAGGAAAGCGCATGCGCAGGGGCCTGAATGCTGACATCATCGTCGGGACCTACGAGGGGATCGACCAAGTGCTAAGGACGAAGGGGGCGCTTGGAAGGATCGGGACGGTTGTGATCGACGAGGTTCACATGCTCGAGGATGACGAGCGAGGACACCGCCTCGCTGGCCTCATAGCCAGAATGAAGCTTGCAGCCCCAATGGCCCAGTTCATATTCCTATCAGCTACCGTTGGAAACCCGGCATCGCTTGCCCAGAGGCTCGGAGTGGACCTCGTGGAGTACGATGTGCGCCCTATTCCAATCGAGCGCCATCTGATCTTCACAAACGGGGCGGAGAAGCGCGGGCTCCTTAGGGAGCTCGTGCGAAGGGCCGGAACGCTTACGTCCACGACCGGCTACAAAGGCCAGACCATCGTCTTTACGAACTCGCGAAAGAACTGCTTTGCGCTCGCGGAGTCGATGCCCGGGGCGTCGGCCTATCACGCAGGGCTACAATATAACGAGAGAAAGCGCGTCGAGGATCTCTTCGCAAAGGGATCCATAGAGACCGTTGTCACAACCGCCGCGCTTGCGGCAGGCGTCGACTTTCCAGCATCCCAGGTGATCTTCGAGTCGCTCGCAATGGGCATAGAATGGCTCTCCGTCCACGAGTTCAACCAGATGCTCGGAAGGGCCGGCCGTCCCGGCTACCAGGACCGAGGCCTCGTCTATATACTGGCCGAGCCGGGTCGCGCCTACGGCGGGACGGGCGAGTCCGAGGACGAGGTCGCCTTGCGCCTCCTCAAAGGGCAGATGGAGGACGTAGCCCCCCGATATGAAGAGGACCAGCAGCTCGAAGAGGTGCTCGCAAATGCAGTGGCTGCGAAGTCCAGGGAGGATCTGGAGAGGCTGCATTCGCTCACGCCAGGCCTCGACGACCTCGACGACAGCCTGAAGAAGCTGCGCAAGGCAGGCCTGATCAAGGGAATAGAGCCGACCATTTTAGGCCGGGCGGCGGCAGCCCACTTCCTCTCGCCGCCACAGGTGGAGGTCATTGTGCAGGAGATCGCTCGCGGAGCGCCCCCCCTTGAGGTGGCGGTGTCCCTGGAACATTTCAAGGCGATCTTCGTCAAGGCCGCGGCTAGGATCTCGACGGCTCTGCGAATGCCGATCTCGGAGCGCGCCCTCCACGGATCGTACCTGGACCTGATATCGAGCGGCGAGTTTCGAAGCCTGGACAGAAAGATCCAGCAGCACTGCCTCAACTTCGCCCAGGACTTCCTGCGATGCACATGCAAGGAGTCCCCCTACTGCGGCTGCATCGAGAGGAAGATCTCGCTACGGATTTTGGAGATGCGCATGGATGGCGCATCTCCTGCAGGGATCATAGGGGAGTTCAGCGACCGCTACGGGCTCTATGCATATCAGGGCGACCTCATCAACTACCTGGATCAGATGGTGCGCTACCTGGAGGCGACGGCTGCAGTCGCAAGGGCGATGGGTCAAGAGGACGCGGCCCGGGAGGCGGCGAGGATCAAAGAGAAGGTGGAGGGGGAGTGAGGGGGGGGCGCCCGCCCAGGGACGCTGCCACCGTATCCGGTAGGCGCAGACGGCCAAATCCCCAACCAGAGCTATCCTCGAAGGATCCCCGTGCTACAACATCTCTGTCACTCGCAATTTTACTATGATAGCGTGCCGAAGTTGCTGTAATTTGATCCACCGGACGTGCCAAGTAGCGCCGCAGCCTATCGATATTCTTCGAAGAATCGGCTCGATTACAGCAATTTCGCGACACAGCCTATTATCCGGTACGAATCACATACACATGGCCGCTCCCTTCTAGTATTGTCCATCAATAATACTAAGTAACACAACTTATGGGTACGGCCTTGGATGGATCTCCTCATGGAGGGTACTCTTTGACAACTCGGCGATTCCGGCCACCATACGAATACATCACGCTCATCATGTATACCGATGGGGTTATGGCCTGAAAATATGCTTATCCGATGGGAGGGCGCTGCCTGGTAATTAGCGCGCAGATATAAACCATCCCGCCCGTTAGTGGCTCATTATAGCTTTTTTCCATATGCATAATCGTGGTGCTTGACACTTAAAAATCTTACAACTTTATCTTTATTCTTTATTTCATATAGTATGACATAATGAGCAGCAACGTGAATACTCCATTTGCCGGCCAAATTTCCCGATAGTGGCTCTCCGCGTTCGGGATACTCGCATACATCCCGTATCTTACGTTTTATCCGGGCAGCTAAAACTTTGTCTTTTTTTGTAAGGCTTTGAGATGTTTCTATGAATGTCTCGGCAAATTCGGGCTTATAGACATCTCCAAGCTTCTTCATTCATCGAGAAAAGCCAGCGCGTCGTCTATGTTATCAAATCGCTTGCATCGCCCCATCTCACACTCTCGCTCGGCCTCCAGCACCTCCGCTATGAACTCCTCGCTGAATTCTCCATAGGAGTCGGAGGCATGCAAGCGGGCGCCCTCTTTGCGAACCTCTGTAAGAGCCATCTATTGAACACTTGTTAGTACTAATACAAAATACTATCCCGACCTACCCTCAGCATCACCATTCTCCGTCACCCTTTACTCAATCCCCTTGCGATAGAGCCATCTTCGTAACCAGCAGACGGGTTTTATCGTGGATACCAGTAATCGTTAGTGCGGGGGAATTCACCCCCACACCTGAGTGACTTAGACCGACTCACAATTGTTCCGATTTCTGCATAAAACGGAACCTCCGCCCCTGTGCCTCGCTTCTGCAGATCGCTCTACTATTGGATCTTGGAGTGAACCCCTCCTAGTAGACAATGAGTTAAGCAACGTCCATCATCGAAGGGAAGGGATGAAGATGACGGGCGGCGCTACGACCGAGAATTAAGATATCCGTAGTGGCTTAGCTTGGGCGTGGCAAGCCTCTTTGCTGCGGGGTGCGTCGCCGCTGTTGACTCACGAGCCGTTTAAAATTCGTTTAAGGCCAGGAAAAAGTAGCGGGGAGGCTATGATGCCGCTGCCCTACCCCAGCCCCAGTTCACGTGCCCTGGCGAAGGCTGAATTGGCCTTGGTATCGTCGCCGATTGCACGGTAAGCAAAGCCTTTGTTGTTCCAAGCCGCTGCATAGTCAGGATTTATGCTGATAGCCTCGTCGTAGCATCTGATGGCCTCAGTGTGGTTGCCCTGGTCATCGTAAGCAAGGCCTTTGTTGCTCCAAGCATCGGCATAGTCAGGGTTTATCCTGGTAGCCTCGTCGAAGCATCTGATGGCCTCAACGTAGTTGCCCTGGTCAACGTAAGCAACACCTTTGTTGTTCCAAGCCACGGCATAGTCAGGGTTTATCCTGATAGCCTCGTCGTAGCATCTGATAGCCTCAACGTAGTTGCCCTGGTCATCGTAAGCAAAGCCTTTGTTGCTCCAAGCATCGGCATAGTCAGGATTTATCCGGATGGCTTCGTCGTAGCATCTGATGGCCTCAGCGTAGTTGCCCTGGTCATCGTAAGCATTACCTTTGTTGAACCAAGCATCGGCATAATCAGGATTTATCCGGATGGCTTCGTCGTAGCATCTGATGGCCTCAGCGTAGTTGCTCTGATCAACGTAAGCAACGCCTTTGTTGTTCCAAAGCCCCTCGACATAGTCAGGATCTATCCTGATGGCCTCGTCATAGCATCTGATGGCCTCAGCGTAGTTGCCCTGGTCATCGTAAGCATTACCTTTGTTGAACCAAGCATCGGCATAATCAGGATTTATGCTGGTAGCCTCGTCGTAGCATCTGATGGCCTCAACGTAGTTGCCCTGGTTATAGTAAGCAAAGCCTTTGAGGAACCAAACATCTGCATCATCCGGCTTAATCCTGGTAACTTCGTCCCAGCATCTGATGGCCTCAACGTAGTTGCCCTGGTTATAGTAAGCAAGGCCTTTGTTGTTCCAAGCCTCAGCTAGGTCAAGGTTTATCCTGGTAGCCTCGTCGAAGCATCTGATGGCCTCAGCGTAGTTGCCCTGGGAATAGTAAGCAACGCCTTGGTAGAACCATTCTGCTGCAGTTTGCTGGCCATACGCAGGTGCCACCAACGACAGCAAAAAGATGAACACAACCCAAACTAACCTCATAGCTCGGAGGTAATTTCTAAAGAAGATATATCTATCTATATCTAACCTGGTCATAGGAGGAGATCGCAGGCTCCAAGGGACAGCAGGAAAAAGGACGGCGCCAAGAAGCGATAGGCACCGCCGCATATAGACCGCCGCCTGGATAGTGCAAGATTCGCCGGATTCATCAAGCAAAGACCGCACTTCGGCAAAAGAAGAGCCTGGTTCTTTGAGAAGAGAGTCCGCCCTCGGGGCGGACTCTCTTATTTGGTCCCACCCGCAGGCTTGCATCTCGCCGTTTGCCTCCGGATAGGCAGAAATCGCCTGCCATGTGGCGGAGGCTGCGAGATCGACCCCTCGGAGGCATAAATTCCCCCATCCTCCGAAAGATCGTTTATTATAAGGCTTCCTTATAAAGATCGGTTGATGAATTTATGGCTTCCCCCCATCCCCGAGGATCGAGATTATTTTGCGAGGAGGAACCGGAAACCCCAGCCCCAGTTCCCGTGCCCTGGCGAAGGCTGCATTGGCCTCGGTGTAGTTGCCCTGCTTTTGAAGAGCAACGCCTTTGTTGCACCAAGCCTCGGCATAGTCAGGATTTATCCGGATGGCTTCGTCCCAGCATCTGATGGCCTCAGCGTAGTTGCCCTGGGAATAGTAAGCAACGCCTTTGTTGTACCAAGGCTCGGCATAGTCAGGATTGAGCCTGATAGCCTCGTCAAAGCACCTGTGGGCCTCGTCGTTGTTGCCCTGCTTTCCAAGAGCAATGCCTTTGCCATTCCAAGCTATGGCAGAATCAGGATTGAGCCTGATAGCCTCGTCGTAGCATCTGATGGCTTCAGCGTAGTTGCCCTGGTTGGCGAGAGCAACGCCTTTGTTGTTCCAAGCCTCGGCAAGGTCAGGATTTATCCTGATGGCTTCGTCGTAGCATCTAATGGCTTCGGCGTAATTGCCATGGTCGGCGAGAGCAACGCCTTTGTTGTACCAAGGCTCGGCATAGTCAGGATTTATCCTGATGGCTTCGTCCCAGCATCTGATAGCCTCAGTATAGTTGCCCTGGTCATCGTAAGCATTGCCTTTGTTGTTCCAAGCACCGGCATCGTCAGGATTTATACTGATAGCCTCGTCCCAGCACCTGATGGCTTCAGCGTAGTTGCCCTGGGAATAGTAAGCAACGCCTTTGTTGTTCCAAGCCTCGGCAAAGTCAGGATTGATTTTAATTGCTTCGGAATAATCTATGCATGCATCTTTGAACTTTTTCTGAAGATACCGTATATTGCCTCTTTGGAAATAATATTTTGAAAGCACGGGCAATTGCAGCTCAATGGCTTTATTAAATTCGGCTTCAGCACCACCAAGATCACCTAATGTTGCTTTACTTAACCCTCGATCATAATTAGAAGTGGCGTTTTGCAGTCGTTTAGCATCTTCTACGATTTCATCGCAAAATGAACTAGCTGGCTTACCTTGGCTACTTACTTTTTCATTAATACAATGTTCGAGTTTCTCTACTATGTTTTTCTCAGTTTGGTTGCTCAATTTTTTAGAGTACCCATATCCTAAAATTATCGTTATGATAATACCTATAATACTGGAAATACCCCAAACCCAGCTAGGTATCTCTTCAAGCTGGTTCGCCCATATGTTTAGAAGTAATAAATGACTATCATTATGCACGATTTGATTTCCTCTCTCGGCAAATACATCGCATATTTATCCGTGCCATTCTTGCCTTCATATCAATTACAGCCTGTTTTGATGCAACCAATAGTCAAACGGCGGCGCACCCCGCAGTAAGCTGCGGGATACCACGTTCTAAGATGAACGTCCCCGACGAAACGGATTATGGTCTAGCTTGACTGCCCCTCCACGATCCTTATCTCGTCCTCAGTCAGGCCGTACAGCTCGTAGACCAGGCCGTCTATCTGCTTATCCGTGGCCTTTATCTGGCGCTGGAGGGCGGTCTGCTCCTGGGGCGTCTTGGCTGCTGGCATCTGCTTGTGGAGGGCGAGCATCCGCTCCACCAGGGAGACCATGCGGTCGTGGCGGGCTACGTCCTGGGGGTCGGAGAAGTCGATGGTGCGGATGGGAAGAGTTTTCACAAAGACTTCTTGGAACAAGCGTCTCAGAGAGCCGGAAACCACCGCCTCCTTGGAGAAGAGGGCAGCTATCTCGTCCCAGCGCTTCTCGTACTGGTAGTATTTGACAAGCATGATTCGGTCTTTGGTGGACCTGTCTGCCTTGGAGGGTTCACTGCGGCAGTCGTAGACTGCGAACTCCTCGAAGTCGGTTACTATGGATATGGGAAGGCCGGCGGACCAGGAGTAGCTCCGTACTTGGAATGCTGGATAAGTCCCCCCCTCGATATTAACCGAAGGCCTCTTGGCCTCTACTAGGAACTCGCGCTTCTTGTTCACGCGGAAGCTGTAGTCAGGGTTCTTGATTCGCCCGGAGACCTCGATGGAGTCCTCGGGCTTGACGTCCTTCTGATCAGCCGGAAGACCACCCCGATTGTTCACATCCCACCCCAACGCCTCGAAGAATGGGTTTATGAACTCCTCTCGGATCTCCTGCTCGTTATACTCTGAAGACTTGTAGATATCCTCGTTGACCTCGAAACGCCCTACCAGGTCCACGATCTCCTTAGGCACCGCCAGACGAAACCCTCCTGCGAGATATGGTGGAGGTCATCGGATATTAAGCCACGCGGAAAGGAGGGATCCCCCGCGGTCTACGGTGAGTGAGTCAAAACGGCGACGGCGCACCCCGCAGCAAGCTGCGGCTGGGATGGGCAGGAAACCGACTTAAGGGATGGTGCATAATCTTCGGTGATGATCGAATTGCAGAGGGCGAGCATTGTGCATAAAGAATTATAGTCCTCGTTGTAACCTTTGCAAGCCAAGACCTTTGTCTCGAAGGGGGATTTCCCGAAGCTAAGGCTTATCGAGGATTAAGTCGCCAATGCGCATCTTCAGGGCTGTCGATGGCGGTGTAAAACTGTCCAATTATGGTGGTGACGTAAATTATCGACGACTTTTGAAGGAGATTATGAACGGGAATTCATGGACCCCGCTCCATCACGCCCTCGTGCCAGGCTCTCATCACCTCGGCAACCGACCATGCCTGGGAGAAGCAGCCTCCCGGCCGGTGCGGGAGGTCTCCGTCGTAGACCTCGGCTATGCTCCCCATTGCCTTTGCATCGGCAAGAAGGGGGCGGAGCATCTCCTTCGCCTCCTTCTTGCTCCTTGCGCTATGCCTGCTGGCTGCAAGGCGAGCTTCGATGAACGGGCCGATCAGCCAGGGCCAGACCGTGCCCTGGTGGTAGGCAGAGTCCCTCTCCCGTGGACCACCCTCGTAGCGGCCAGCATACGTTGGGTCGTCCGGCGAGAGCGTGCGAAGCCCATAGGGCGTCAAGAGATCGATCTCTGCCTTATCGACGATTGCCTTTCGACGATCCCTGGAGATGAGGTCGAACGAGACCGATGCGGCAACGACCTGATTCGGCCTGATAGCGGCATCAAGCGGATCGATCAGATCGAATAGGCAATCCTTCCCCGGATTCCAGAAGCGGCGATAGCTCCTCTTCACCTGCTTTGCAAGGCTTGCATCCCATGGCTCTCCCACGAGGGGGGCGAGCCTCTCCATGATGCGCAGAGCCCCGTACCAGAGCGCGTTGATCTCGCAGGGCTTCCCCTCCCTGGGCGTGACGCATGCGCCGTCGACTCTGGCGTCCATCCACGTCATCCCTGCCCGGCAAAAGATCAGACCGTCCGAGTCCATCCAGGCGACGTTTGTTCCCCTGCGATAGGCCTCCACGATTCCAGAGAGGGAGGGCCACAGCGTTCGCACCGCGTCCAAGTCGCCGGAGTAGCGGTAGTATCTACTGAACGCATGGATGAAGAGGAGGGAGGCGTCGGCGGTGTTGTAGGAGAGGGCGCCGAGGTCATTAGGAAGCACGCCATCCAATATAGCGCGCGCGAATGTGAATAGGACATCTCGAGCCTCCTCATACCTGCCTGGGACGAGCAGCAGCCCCGGCAGGGAGATCATGGCATCGCGCCCCCAATCATCGAACCAGTGATACCCTGCGATGATGCTTAGGCCATCTCCGCGCCGCACTATAAACGAGTCAGCAGCCTTCGCCAGAGGTCTAAGCACTGGATCGAGCGCTGCCATAAGATCGATCAGGCGCGAGCTCTCGGCCTTTGTATCCGCTCCAACGAATCTGGCCCTATCGATCGAGGCCATGATCGAGAAGGAGGCTTCCCCTTCCACCTCCACCTCGAACTGGCCTGGAGAGAGCAGGTCTTCTCGCCAGGCAAGGCCGCGCCTTCTCTCGATCTCGTACTCCAGGTTGTAGTACCAGTGTGGATCGAGGACGAAACGGCCCCAGTCGGAGATGACTGCAAGATCCACGTCGCACTCGATCGAGAACCCTCCTGGGATCTCCCTTGTGCGAAGCTCGGGGCGGCCGGCTGGAGCATGGAAGCTTCGACATGTTATGAGCGGGCGGATCCGAAGGAGGCAATCGCCTTCCACGCTGTAGCGGACGATTGTCGTGTTCTCGCCCCGGATCATGGAGACGGTCTTCTCGACCACGACCTCGCCTGCCCGATACCGCCATCGAGGAAGGGGATCGATCGAGAACTCCTCGAGCATTCGATAGCCTTCGGGATAAATCGCTCCCGGGTACTGATGGTTCGAGAGGTGGAAGCTCGCGTTACCTGCTACCACCTCCTCGTCGAGGGATGAGAGGAGGAGCGTTCGCTCAACTGGCGGCTCTTTCGCTCCCACGAGCAGGCCATGATAGGCTCTGGTGTTGACGACAACCGCGGTCGATGATGCGTAGCCCCCGATCCCATTTGCAATCAGCCATTCGAGGTCGAAGCCCTCCTGGAACCTCTCCCCCTCATCGAGCGATTCCGCCCGCCAGCGGAGATCGACTGCGCTGGCATCGATTGCCATCTCAACCACCCCTATCGAGCCGTTCGTCCATCCGTCTCAAAAGGGCCTTTCTCAGCCTCTGGCCCTCGAGGCCTGTGAGATCCGCGATTCCAGCGGCGAGATCGGCATCGCCTAGGCTGTCCTTTGCCCATCGGGCGAGGTCTCCGCGAACCATGTGGCCTTCCAGGATCTCGATATCAATCTTTGATATGGCGCGGACCATCGACTCCAGGCTCCATGCGACCTCTCCGGTGAACTGGTCCGGTCCCTCCGAGAAGCGGAAGGGATGGTCGGCGAGCGTCAGCCTCTGCCTGAGCCTGAACTCCAGGTCGGACAAAGCGGAGAAGTAGGTGACCGCAGCGTCGTATGCGCTCTCATACGGGCTGAAGTAGCTGTGCACCTCCCCTGGACCCCCGCCCCTTGTGAAGAGGTAGTAGAGGTGGTCGCTCATGCATAGGGACCTCCAGATGGAGAGGAGCTCAGCGTCGCCGCTATCCTTTATAGGCCCTTCGAGCCTCTGCTGGTAGAGGAAACACGCCCACTGCAAGGCGTTTCCGAGCCAGCAGCTCGTATCCCTCTCGAGGTCTGCCCAGGAGACGGTGCGAGGTACGCTGATATCCCTGTGGGCCGGATGCTTCTCCACGATCTCGCTAGGGGTTGCAAAGGCGAGGTGTGGCCACCTGTTGATCTCGCGGGGTAGGTATCGAAGGAAGTGGAAGATCCCCGTCTCCTCCCATTGGTGTTCGCCGAATGTCTCGTAGTCGCAGAAGAGGTTGATGCATTGGCCGGGCGTTCTGGCAAGCCACGAAGAGTACTTGTCAGCCGTCAATGGATATTCGCTCCACCAGCGAGCTGAGAACCGAAAGCCTACGTCGTCGGTGAGCTGGTAGTTGCGAAGCAGAAGGGAGAGGTCGGATCCCCTGGGCCTGTAGACGAAGCCGGGGTCGGCCACAACCCCTTCGGTGAAGATCCCCTTGTAGCCCATGGAGGCAACCATAGAGGCTATCCGGTCGTCGTAGAGAAGCTCGGTATTCTCGAAGAATGTCGGCCGCTGCCCAAATAGGTCCCAGACGAGCTCTCGATGCATCTTGACCTGTTCCTCGAACTCCCCCTTTTCCTTGTAGAGGCTTGAGAGGGAATGGTAGTACGTCTGCTCCAAGATCTCGACCATGCCAGTTCCAACGAGGTCCTGGAAGGAGGCGAGGACTTCCGGCTGGAACTTGCTGCACTGGTCGAGGAAGGTTCCAGAGAAGCTGTAGGCCACCTTGAATGGACGCTCCGACTCGGCAAAACGCCTGATCTCCTCCCCGATCACAGCGTTTGCGGGCAGGTAGCACTTCGCAGCCACCCGCTGGAAGATGCGCCTGTTCTCCTCGCAATCGAAGTATAGGTCCAGCAGGTCCCCGGAGGCTACCCTCTTGTGCAGGGATCCTCCCCAGAAGAGGTCCTTTCTCAGCCTCAAGGGCTGGTGGACCTCGAAGCAGAGAGAGATGTCGGTCATAGCTGCCACCTGTGACCTGACCTGATATATGTGATCAAATTATTGATCATGGGTATATTCTCCTAGTGTATAGCCCGTCCAAAGCTAAGTGTAAAGTAAGATGCTATCCAACCGAATTAAATGGATTGCAATTAAGCCATATTACGACTCCTCGAAAGAATCTGTAGTTCAAATCTAACTGGGAGGAGGTTCAGCTTCTTTTTTAATTTGGAGTTTTATAGGCGTGCATACGGATTTGAAATAATTTATCTCATAAATCGGTCTGCGATAATGAGATGTAGCATCAATTATTGTATCGCGCAAATGATAATCTCTCGCGTATGATCTAATAACCCATAAGAAACGAGGCAACGGACATTTTAAGAATTCAATCTTTTCCTTCAAAGGTATGTCCAATATATATTTTTTATAGTCCTGTAGCTTATATAAATAAAAATCAAGCTTAAAGACCGAATACTCCTCCCGCAAATCGCTAATGACTAAATGCATTCTATTAAAACTATACCGTATCTTTGAATAAAGTGGGATTATTAATAGGTCTAATTCGACTTTATCGATATCATAATAGTCTTGCCATTTACAATTCCAAACTAAGAAAGATCCGTCCTTCGATGCACATTTTACTGGGCTATACGGACCGATCTGATCATCATGCACGTAGAGTGTATCTATAACACCATGATCATCTTGATGATAACCACAGATGACAACCGAATGGAAATCCTCATCTTCAATTAATCCCCTATCGTGTTTTAATAGCTTGATGCCGGCTATTATTGGATTTCCGGCGCATAAAAAGGCCTTTATTGCATCTGGGACTATCGTCTTTAAATACACTTCTTGCTTATCTTTTATTAAATTAGAGATTTCATTGTTATCAATTAGGGATTTCATGTAATTTATATTAATAACATCGCAATCAAGATTAATTTTTCTAAAAAAGTTTAGCATCTCGACGATGGTAAGACCTTGTGAAGGGAAATTACGACTTTTTTCCATAAAGTTAATTGCAATTTCCGTTATTTCAACTGGAGAAAGCTGGGGCGTCCCATAAAGCTCCTGCAATTTGTTATTTGCTACCCATAATGCTGTGGTCGCACAGGCTGCAACAGCAGTATCCTGAACTTGAAAAGGCAATGCATTGATCGAGAGAGGTATTCCAAAAAGGTTGATGGTGTATTTTTTTTGGATATAAAAAGTCCCTTCATAAATATCGCTTTGATGTTTTGGGGGTGTCAGCAAGGTACGCCCAAAGATTATCGACCCATATTCATCTTTTAAGGGTTTTATAATACAAAAACCCGCATAATTATCATTCAACTTCGAGATCCATTGAACGGAATCCGAATCCGAACAAAGCATATTATTTTTGAGAATCCACAATTCAAATTCCGATTGAGTGAAGCACATCGTGAAGAAATGAATTCTCTGTGTGAACCGATCGAAGGTTTCATGAGCTCGTGAGAAAAATTTTGAGTAATCAATTATATAATCTCTATCCGTATAATTGTGCTCAATAATTGCTGTTTGCGCACCCAAATTATCCAAGTAATCCAAAATATAGATTGCCTGAGGGGAGGAGCCAAGAATCGGCTTTGCCTCTTCCATAGGCATTACATACTGGCACATGAATAGCCTTACAGAGTAAACCGAGTATGCAAATCCTCATACCTGAGAGATCCGCTGAATTTTGCATCTCGGTTAATCGCAGATATGATCTTCGGATCGATGCTCCTAAGACTCTCGCCCAGGTCCTCTAATTCCTTGACTATTTGGCCATCAAGCTCATCCAGTTCTGGCGAGAATCTGCGCATCGAAACCATCCTCCATATCAATTTATGCCTATATTAATAGACAGTTTCTCATACCCCATCAAGGTATATATGTTTTTCGCAGTCACATGACTTAACAGAAATAACATATTTGTACAGTATTTACTTTCAGCATATCTATTTAGCCGAATTTTCCCATATCATGATGCAAAGTGAAAGACCCCCCGCTTGACCTGCGCGGGGATCTCTGCACCCCTTTACATCCAGCCTGCATTCCATACGTACCTTCCGACAAATCGAGGAGATCGGCCTTGACTAAAGCAAGCCTGTGCTATAATGCAAGAGTCACTTCGCCTTCAGAACCGCATCCTTCATCTCCCGAATGAGCGCCTCCAGGCGATCGTACTCCCCCCGGGCGACGAGATCGACGCAGGCGGATCCCACTATCGCCGCATCCGCTCCCGCCCGCACAACGGAAGCTGCCTGCTCCGGAGTCGATATCCCAAAGCCGACAGCGCGAGGGAGGGACGCCGGCACCCGCCCGATGAGCTCAGCGGTTGAGTCGAGAAGGTCAGACCTTGCGCCTGTAACGCCTGATCTTGCAACCAGGTAGATGAAGCCCGAGCTCCTCTCGACGATCGAAGATATCCGCTCCTTCGGGGTGTTCGGAGCTATCAGGTAGATCAGGTCGACATCCTCGGCGAGACAGGACGACCGAAGCGGCTCAGCCTCCTCCATAGGAAGGTCGGGGACGATCAAGCCGGAGATCCCGCTATTCGAGCAGTCGCGAGCGAAGCGATCGAGGCCCCGGCGTAGTATCATATTGTAATAGCCCATGAAGACCTTTGGCACCTTCACTCCAAGATTGCCCACGGTCTCAAAGTAGAGGTCGGTGTTCATCCCGCAAGCTAGCGCCCGCTGAGATGCTGCCTGGATCACAGGGCCATCGGCTATTGGGTCGGAGAAGGGAAGCCCAAGCTCGATTATGTCTGCGCCTGCCTTTTCAAGCCGGCGCGCGATCTCGACCGTGGCTTCGGCAGTTGGATCGCCTGCGCAGATGTAGGCGATCAAAAGCGGACGGTTTTGAAAAGCCTCGGAGATCCTCAATTGACCCCCTCCTCGAACTCCATCACCGCTTGCAGGTCCTTGTCGCCACGACCTGAGACGTTGATTATGCAAAGATCGCCAAGCGTCTCAGGATTCTCGACCGCATAGCCGATGGCGTGCGCCGACTCAAGCGCAGGGATTATCCCCTCGGTCCTTGAGAGATGCTTGAATCCTGCAATAGCTGTCCTGTCGTCGGCGGTCTTCGGGATCACGCGGCCCTTCTCGGCCAGGAATGCGAGCTCGGGCCCGACGCCTGGATAGTCAAGGCCAGCTGCAATCGAGTAGGACTCGAGTATCTGGCCGTAGGGATCCTGAAGGATCTTGGTCATCGCCCCATGGAGAACTCCAGCCTCGCCGTATCCGAGGCAGGCCCCGTGATCGGCGATCTTGGGTCCTGCCGTCAGGCCGCGGCCTCCGGCCTCAACCGCTAGAAGCATAACATCGTCCCCGATGAACGAGGCAAAGATGCCCATCGCATTGCTCCCTCCTCCGACGCATGCCACAATCGAGTCTGGAAGGCGGCCTTCGGCATCGAGCACCTGGGCCCTTGCCTCCCGTCCTATCACGCTCTGGAACTCCCTCACCATCGACGGGAAGGGGTGGGGCCCGGCCACGGTGCCGAGCAGGTAGTGTGTCTCCTCGTAACTTGCCGCCCAGTCCCGCATCGCCTCGTTGATGGCGTCTTTGAGCGTTCTGGAGCCCGAGCGCACAGGGATTACCTCTGCGCCCAAGAGCTCCATTCTGAAGACGTTCATCTTCTGGCGCTCGATGTCCACCTCCCCCATGTAGACCTGGGTCTCGAACCCCAGGTTTGCGCCGACGATTGCGGTTGCAACGCCGTGCTGGCCAGCACCCGTCTCGGCAATCAGCCTAGTCTTTCCCATCCTCTTTGCCACAAGGGCCTGCCCCAGGGTGTTGTTCAGCTTGTGTGCTCCGCCGTGAACCAGGTCCTCCCTCTTCAGGTAAATCCTGCGGCCAAGCTCCCTGGAGAGGTTCTTTGCGAGGTAGAGGGGAGTCGGCCTTCCTGCGAAACGGGAGGAGAGCTGCTGCAGCTCCGCTACGAAGGAGGCATCGCCTTTAAGCTCCATGTAGGCCCGGGCCAGCTCTGACAACGGCTGGACCAGGGTCTCGGGAACATAGAGGCCGCCATAAGCTCCGAAACGGGAGCCCTGATCGCCCATCTTGTAAGAGGTTATCAACTTATCACCTTAATGTACTAATTCATACATCAATGTCCTTGATGATACATTGTATTTAAGGGTAACGATCCCCAAATCGTGCAGGTGGTCTACCTGAATTGAATTGTTGATATATTGAGCACGTTCATTGTTTGTTATGCTTCATATAAATATATATCGCGTCCTTCAGCGAATTTGTAGAGGCAAGAATGGTTGGATTACAACCTTATTCGTCATTCCCAGGCCCCAATGAGAGGTATATAAAAGTATTCGCGTTCATTAGCGTTCATTCGCGGTTGAAGTTAGAAGAGATAGAAAAGGTGAGATCCCCTTCGAAGGGGGATTCTCTACCTCGTCCGCCCCTTACTTCGCCCGGCCCGTCACCCTGAGATACGTGGAGTTCCCAGGCCCCAGGGGGCCTGCGTTCTCCCACGTAATCATGTTCCCTGAAATCGTGGCAGTCCCATTGTGGGAGACGTAATCCATCCCTGCGGGCAGGATGTCGACGACCCTCACTGTCCGCTGAACGACGTCGCCTGTGTTCGTCACCCTTATTGTGAAGTTGACAAGCTGGTTCGGGTGAGCCTCTGCGACGTCCGCGTCCTTCTGTATCTCGATCGACGAGTTGACTGCTCTAACGGTCGCATAGTCGTCGTCGGTCACGTTCTCGACGTCGTAGGGAACGCCCGTTGCATTCACATAGTTGACGAGCGCGCCGTAGTCCGTCCCGTCGAGCCTGGCTACGAGCTCCAGGGTCGTCGTCTCCCCAGGCAGGAGGGGGCCAGCTACCGTCCAGTTCACGTAGCGGTTGTAATGCACGCCCGATGGATTCGAGCTTACGTACTCCAATCCTAAGGGAAGGAGGTCCCAGACGACTATCGGGTCGAGCGAGACGTTGCCGGTGTTGGTCACGTTGATCGAGAAGGTCAAGTTCTCGTTTGGATACTCGGGAGGATAGCTGACAGTCTTGTTCACGTCTATTGCGGGCAGGTGCATCACGCTTGATGAATCGCTTATGCTATAGGGATTGCCGTATGCGTCCTTGTAGCGCAGCAGAGCGTCGTTTGGATCGAGTATGATCCCGAGCCGATTGATCGCCGTACCGGCAACCGTTGCATTGAACTCTATGACCAGGTCCTCGTTTGCCGAGTTGTTGACGTCACCAATGTGCCAGTTGACGTTCACAGGAACGGTTCCATCGTTGGGCGAGCTGACCTCGATTCCAAGGATCGATGAAACAGCTCCGCTCACGTTCAACGTAGCGTTCTCGTAGATCAGGCCCTGGGGCAGTGTGTCGTTCACCCAGATATCGAAGAAGGTAACCCTAGCCATGTCCACGATGATTGAGTAGTTCACCGGATATCCGATAGAGCTGTTCCTCGGCTGGTCCGGCAGCTTTGAGATCGTCGCATTGTCGGAGTAGTTTGATGCAACCTGGATATCGCGGTTGTAATCGTCGAGGCTCGTCCATCCCCCGTATCTGGTCTCCGAATTGGGCTCTGCAGTGCTGTTCCAGAGCACCGTCGCGTTGTTCAGGATCGTCAGGTTCGCCAGGGCGCCTGGGTCGACTGTCGCGTTATATGAGAGCTGAAGAGCGTCGGCCAGGGATAGGTTCTCATAGAGCCAGGTCACCCGTCGGCCGTCTATCTGGGTTGCGTCAGCAGGTGGATTCGATCCGGCCGATGTCAATGTCAGGCCGGCAGGGGCGATGTCGGTCACGTTTAGGTCGTAGGCTGTAGAGCCGCTGTCTGCGGTGTGGTCAACTGTGACGTTGTATCGCAACGTGTCGCCCACCTCGACTCCGCTTGCGTTGACCGCCTTCTCGATCCTTAGGTCAGGCTCCACCATGGAGACGTTCGCCTGATCCGAGGCCAGGAAGGGATGGCCATCCCGGTCCTGATGGGTGACATCAACCCTGTTCTCCAGAACGACGCCGTCCTGGTTGGTTATGACGTCCTCAACGATCGTGGATAGGTTGATCACGATCACCCGAGGGCCGGTGAAGTTGCCTAGATCCCATGTGAGGTCGTTCGATACCTCGGTGAACGTTCCGCAGGTCCCGGCCGTATCCTGGAAGCACTGCCAGCTCTCGTATCTGAGGCCCGTTGGCAGGGGGTCGTTCATCTCCGTCAGGTTGTAGCTCTCCCCGATTCCCCAGAACTCCGCGGTGAGGGTGAAGTTCGCCCACTCGCCTATCGTCAATGTGGAGTCGTCCTCTTTCGTCACGTAGAGGCGAGCTGTGTAGGCAGCATCGCTGTCCTGGCTGTAGATGCATCCATCGTCGCAAGTTCCCCATGCGTAGACGTTGTTTGTGAGGTTTCCAGTCGAGTTGGCATAGGCCTCCAGATCCCTCGACCAGGTGGCTCCCGCGTTCAGCGTTATGCCCGTCCAGTTGATAGTGGTCCAGCCGGACAGGGGGTAGTCGTTGTGTACTGCGCCGTCGGTCGTGATGGAAGTAAAGCCCTCGTCGAGGACATCCATCACAGATACGTTATAGCCGGTTCCGCTTCCGGGATTAGTAAGCGCAATCGTCCATCTTGCGGGATTCGTCACCGTCTGCGTGAATGGCTCCTTTGTCACGTTGAGGATTGCGATCTTCGGGCTTACAGCGAGCGTGTCGCTCAGATTGTATGTGTTGTGCGATCGGTCGGTGAAGTTGTAGAATACCTCGTTGGAGTTGGGGATGATGGTCTGATTGCAGCAGTCCTGGCAGTTCGTCGTGTTGAATGCTAAGGTGATCGTCTCATCTCGCCATAGTATGTCTATGTTGGTCGAGTTCCAGATGAGGGACCTGTTTGCCGCGTCGAAGACGGGCTCGTCGACCAGGAAGGGCTCGTGGGTGGCGTTGTTCGTGGCAATCACGGCTGAGCCGGTCTCGTAGATGAAGCCCTGTGGCAAGACGTCCTTGATCTCTTGGGTGAAGGCCCTGCTTCCGATATTGCTCATAGTTATCGTGTAGCTGCCGCCGCATGTATCGATATAGCCAGAGGACTTGGCTAGTGTAACCTCTGGGCGGGTGCGCATAGCTGTGGATACAAATGCTAACTGCCAAGGGCAGCAGCCCCAGTAGACGGTTGCATTGTTGTAAGTGTCGACGTATGTGCTAAGAGTGACCTTGGCGGCAACGGTTATGTTGATTGTGGTGCCCACAGACATATCCGCAATATCCCAGTGAAGCGGGTTACTGGCATTGCCGTCACCGCTCGATGGAAGGGGAGAGGTCTCTGTGGGGTAGTAATTGGTGTTGGTGGGCAGCAGATCCTCCAGGGTTATGTTCCTGGCAGTGGAATCACCATCGTTGTAAAGGGTGATCGTCCAGTTGATTATGCTGTCCTTACGGGGCCTTTCGAAGTTGGGGGATTTGATAAGGGATATATTGGATTCACCCAGCAAGGTGACCGCACCCCTTTGGGACTCCAGTCCGTAGGCTCCGCACGGAGTGGTGTAGTTGACCCTTGCCAGAGAGGTGCCGTTTATGAAGCTGCAGGGCCCTGACATGTTGGCCTTGAAGTCTATCCTGACCCTGGCATCCTTGGCGCATCCCTCTGAATTATTGAAGTACCAGATAAGAGGGTTTCCGCCCAAATCTACGCCTGTAGGCGTGACCCCTGTCACGACAGATGAGCCCGGTATATATTGGAGCCCTGCCGGCAGAAGCTCGGAGATGGTGACGTTGTAAACGCATGTGGGCCCGACATTCCATACCTCAAGGGAGAAGTTGCTCGCAATGTCGCACTCGTCCACGAGCTCTGCCTCGTGGCGCACAACCTGCAGCTCCGAGTTCAATAGCTCCACTCGGGAGCTGTCATTTACTGTATCGCAGGGCTTTCCGCCGCATCCCCAGCTCGCGTTTACGTAGTTGTTGAGGTTGTAGCAGCCGTCCAGGGTGGCGTTGAGCTCGATAAATACAACCTCCTGGGGGGCCAAGTCACCAAGGGTCCATGTGACGTTCTGGCCCGAGACGGTTGTGTTGGCCGGGTCGTCCACGCCCCGGATCTTGGAATCGTGATAGAGGAGGTCGTCGTCCAGGAGGTCGTCCACGATAGTGTTGTAGGCCGTGCCCGAGCCTGAGTTGTAGATGTATATCTTCCAGCTTGCGTTCTTCGTGAGGGCGAAGATCACCTCTGGATTCTTGCTAATTGTTATGAGCGCTTGATCCAGTAGCAGGGGAGCGCCATGGTATTCGTCATCGAGCGGGTTGTCGCAGTTGTCCACGTACTCGAGCCATGCGTTCACCTGCTTATCCTGGATGCAGCTCTTCTCGACAGGGAAGGCGATCGTCCCTCCGCTGCTCACGTCGTCGCCCAGGGACCAGGTCATGTTGTCACCGTCGGGCTCCGGCTCAAAGGAGGCGACCGGGCCTGTGCTGTTGACGATCCCCGAGATGATGGCGGGACCTATGTACTTGAAGTCGGCCTCGTCGTAGGTGATGTTCATCCGCGAGCCGTTCCAGGGGCCGTTCTTCGATAGCTCCAGTGTAAAGTTGTAGACGCCGCATGACTCCATCTTGTTGGAGAGGGTCATGTCCAGGCTCCAATCGGAGCGGCCCACGCTGACCGCTGCAGCCTCCTGGTAGCAGGGCTTTCCGCTGCACTCGGCAGGCGACCCGCTTATGCAGAGGTAGGACCAGTCCTCGAAGGAGCCTGGATCGTTCTGGTAGAGGGTGTAGCTCACGTTCAGGATATCGCCGTCGCTCAACGGGCCGCAGCCAGCCTCCAAGAATCCCAAGTTCAGGGCAACCCCCAGGGTGAGGGTCTCGTTTGCGGAGCAGGTATCGTTCACCGTGAACGCGGCTTCCCCCTGAAGCAAGCCTCCGGGAAATGTCTGGCTGTTGTTTCCAGCCTCTTTGAAGTCGATATCCGCCCAGGTCAAGGTTCCAGTCTCATTGAAGCGGTAGGTGGTGGTGTAGGTCAGGTTCTCGCAGTTCTGCTGAGGCGCTGGGGAGTAAGATTTAGAGGAGTTGAATACCGTCCCGTTGTAGCACTTCACGAGGATCGTCGTAGAAGAGCTGCCTCCCAGTTCGCAGCCGCAGCAATCCGTCAAGTTCTCCACGGAGAGGGCGTTGGTCTGCGATGTGCCGCAGTCGCAGGGATCAGATGATGCCTCCAAGGTTATGATATCGGTCCAGGAAACGTCATCATCGAGCACCTGGTCGGCCCAGGTGATGTTGCTCCCGCTGACCGTGCCGTTTCCTGCATCGACTATGATGAAATTTGCAGGATAAGAGTCGGTGATGTTCACAGTGACGTTCTCCTGCGGACATAGGCCCTTCTCGTAGATGGCCGAGAGGTTGTAGCGTGCCCGCTCGCCCAGGTAGAGGCTACCCGGGCCGCTCTTGCTAGCGGAGAGGGAGGGCTTTCCAGAGCTGTTGAATCCATAGCCGAGGAGCTTTGTTGGCGGCGTCCACTGAAACAAGCAGTCATCGTAGAAGTAGGGCTTCGTCGCGAGGATCCCAGAGGGTCCTCTGCAGAGGCCGGCCTGGAGGGAGAAGTCGAAGGCCAGGTCCTGGGAGCTTGAGGGGGGTATGGTCCCCACATAGAAGGTAGTATTGCCGGGATGATAGGTGCCGCCGGTTGTGTTGGTTATGGTATACTCGGCAGGAAAGCCGTCTAGGACCAGCTTCAAGTCGAGGGCGTTTCCGTCCCCAGTGTTGACGATATGGCAGGTCACCCGGAGGGAGTCGCAGTAGGGGGCAAGCATCGGATCGGGATCGAACGAGTAGCTCATGTAGGGGTGTCGTTCCATGAGCTTGACGCTCGCCTTGGTGTAGGTCTTCTGGCAGGGCGTGCCGTCGCATCCCCAGGAGGCATTGACTATGTTATAGAGGTCGTTGCAGGCGATTATCCTCGTGCTGATGTTCACAGTTCGCGACTCGCTGGCAGGTATCTCATCGTAGCTCCAGTTCATGCCCCCGCCAGGGGAGTCTATCGCGATCAGCTCCAGCCCGGATTCCAGGGTGTCGTTCACCCTGACGTTATAGGCGGGGCCTGTGCCCAGGTTCTCGATGGCTATCGTCCAGTTGGCGTAGTCGCCCTTTGGGGCTTCGATCACGTTTGGCTGCTTTGTGACCTTCAGAAGGCCCCGATAGACGGTGATGCTGGCCCTGGTGTAGGCTGCAACCGACGAGCGATTGCTCGTGATATCGGCCTTTAGGTACTGGCCGCTCTTGGCGCCGCACGCAGCGGTCAGGTTGAAAGTGAGGTTGATTCCCTGGCCCGGCTGGAGGGCAGATCCCATGATATCGGACAGGTTCCACTGGAGAATGCCTCCGATCGAGACCGGCTCCTGGGCGGATGTGCCGCCTGGATGGACGATCCTTGTAGAGCCGGCCTGGTAGTTGAAGAGTATGGGGACCGTCACGTTTGCCAGTATATCTCTCTCAGCCAGTGTTCCGCCGTTGCTGATCGCGACTGAGTAGGAGTACTCATCGCAAATATTCACATATTCCGGAGCTGTGACCCCGACGGTCAGTGCGCCGCAGGCAGAGCCTACCGAGAGGAGGATTGCCAGCAATCCGAAGACTTGGCGCGCGGGCGTTTGCGGCCGAAAGCCTCCTCCAAGATATCCTCCATCCGCGTCCATATCGATTTGACCAGGTGAACCTTCCACAACGATCCCATCCATCCAAGGGTTGATACGTAGAGAGTATACTATTTTCTATTTAAATATTTCGTATGTTCTTCAAATAAGTGTTGCTAGCTATACTAGCAGTTAGAAGATATATATTCTTAAATATTCTACAAATATAGGACGTTGCACGCTAATAATAGGAGTAATTGACTCATATATCGATCAATAGAAAATTTTATATAGTATGGAGTTCTTCCATAACTGGAAAATAATCCTTCGGGTGATAATAAATGAGTACGTCGATTCTGCCAAGGGCTGGGTTGATCCTGGCCGTAATAGCGACCATGGGCATGATGGGGGCGAGCGCCAGCTACTGCCCCGCCGGCCTCGCCACGTACGATAAGGTAAACGCGACAGAGAGCTTCGAGGACTTGCTCAAGAACCAGACGGTTTTACTCCAGGACTTCGAGGACTTCCTCAAGGACTCTCGCTTCAACTTCACGGGAACCGAGAACGTTACGTTCCTGGCGAGCTTCGAGGAACTCTTGAGGAACCAGACCACTCTGCACGAGAGCTTCTCCGACCTCCTCGGAAACGAGACCCAGTGGGACTTCAGCGATCCCGATGACCAGGTCATGTTCCTCACGAGCTTCGGCGAGCTTCTGATGAACGAGACCTCCCTCTTCGAGAGCTTCGAGGGCCTCCTCATCGATACATGGTGCGATGCGGACTTCAAGAATGAGACGGGACCATGTGGATATAATGCTCGGTGGGAGTTCAAGTACAGCTACGAGGATCTGCTCAAGAGACAGGTCAATCTGCTCAAAGACTACGTCTACCTGCTCGACAACATGGATAGCGCTGTCGACTCGGCAGACAGACAGGACCTCCTGTCCACCTTGGAGACTTTGCTGAAGGAGCAGTCCAACAGGCTCTCCGGATTCGAGACCATCTTGAAGATCAACTGCTAGAGATATTCGATAGAAGGGATGGCCAGACGAAAGGAGGTAGGACGAGGGAAGAGAGGTTCGAGAAATAGCTGGAATTTGGCGCCGCCAGAGCATCTCTCCGGCGGCAGGTCTCTATTATCGAAGCTAGTCGGGCAGATCGGGCCAGGCCTGGTGCAAGAGGTCCTCGAAGGTCTGCAATCTATAGGACTGGTTCTTAATTATCCCTTCGTATATCTCCAAATCGGAGGCATTGCCGCCCGAGACCCTGATATCCTGCCCATATTCCCTTATCAAGACAGAGTATCTCTTCAGCACCGTCTCGAGCTCCTCGATGTTCATGAGGTAGCTCTCGCCCCCTTCCCCGCTGACCTGCTCGCAGCATCGATCCTGGCCAGTCGCGTTTGCGGTGTTGTTGATCCAGCAGTGCATGACATCGCTTGTGGTCACGGTGTAGCGCGGCTTGGGGATGATCGCCTCGCTCTCACCGGGCGACAGATCTCCCAGGCTGTAGATATGAAGGAGGGTATCGTTGACCTCTATCCCTGTTATGTTCACCTCACCGGTGTTGGTGACCTCTATCGTATACTCGATAATGGCAAGCTTGCTTCCTAGATCGGTCATGTTGTAGACGAGCTCGGCATCCTTGGAGAGGTCGAGGGATGCCACATAGGTGAACTTCACCGTGCGGGAGCTCGTGCTAGGCCCATAAATTTGGCCGTACAGGTCTGTTGAGTTGAGGACTGCCACGTTGACCAGGTCTTGGCAACCGCAAGAGGGAGAGGAAGCAACCGTCTTCGTAAAGCTCGCAAGCGCGGTCTCTCGGCTGTAGAGGTCCGATGCATTGGCAAATGCCATATTGACGTGGTCGTTGCACGAAACTCCGCAGCTCTGGCCCAAGGCGCCCCCTTGCGCCGATAGAAATAGGGCCATCAGTATGACTAATAGGCACTTCCTCATCGAACATCCCCCTCATAGCATCGTTGCCGAACAGGCTGGCCCTTCTCTGCTACTCCCTTTCGTGGCATGGGCCATCTCTTTGCAGCTTGGGGAAGAGTTTTCCCCAACTAAGTTAGTTGATTTGCTTGTATTTAAATTTTTCTAGTGTTCTTTATGAAAAATAAATCCATTGAAGTCATATTTTTTGTTGAACTTATTTGAGGAGATAAGTCGAGCCTAGAATATCCCATATAGATATATCATAGATAACTAATTATATTTTATATTAACTGTATTTATCGACAGAGGCGCAAAGGCAGATTCGGCATTCACCATAAATAATAACATATAGAACTACCCGAATCACCTCACGTGAAGTATATTAATATACAAATGAGTTTTGCCTAGTATTTTGGGAAGGATGATCGCTCAATTCTCCGCGATATAGCGCCATCCGTTGGATTTACGATGGTCTATCTGCCCCATTGAGCGATCGTACGCTCGTCGGCGAAAGGTCGTCGCATTCTCTGGATAACTTCTAGGCGAAACTTTTAAAAGTGATGATGATTACCACTATGATAGTATGATCAAGAAGGGCATTGGCAGGAGGGCCTATATACATGTTCAGTGATTTATATAAGAGATCGGCAGGAATTATCTCCGTTATTTTGTTGCTCAGTCTTCCCCTCAACGGCCTTGCATCCGGCTCGGATGGTGTTTTGGCCTGCCCGTCCGTCGGGTACGATCCTGTGGACAGCTTGGAAGGGCTGCTGAGAAACCAGTCCACGCTCCTGGACAGCTTCGACCATCTGCTGAGGGAGACTCCAACAAGCTCCAAGAGCACTGCTGTCTTTCTAACGAGCTTCGAGGACCTGCTTCGAAGGCAGGCCATCCTCCTCTCAAGCTTCGATGAGATCTTGAAGTCCGGCTGGAGAAAGATGAACCGGACGCAGATGGAGGCCTTCTTGGCAAGCTACAACGATCTGCTCGATAGACAAGGCGCGCTCCTAGAGAGCTTCCAGAACCTGACGAACGAGAGATGGGACCTCCTCACCCCAGATAACCGCCTGCTGCTGGCTACCAGCTTCGAGGACCTCCTTCGAAGGGAGGCTGAGCTTCTCAGCGGCTACAAGGAGCTCCATAAGATGACTTATGGAGGGATCTCGATCGAGAAGATGGTCGACAAGATCTGGATAAAGCCTGGCGACACAATAATGTACGTCTATCTGGTCACGAACTATTACGAGTATAACATAACCGAGTTGCTCATAGTCGACTATCCACTAGGGGAGATCGCAAGCGGGTTTACGCTCCTTCCCGGTGAGACAAAGCGCTTCGAAAAGAGCATTGTTCTGGATCTGCCAGCGGTAAACATAGTCCGCGTTGAGGGAAGGGATCCAAACGGCACGAAGGTGGAGGACAAAAGCCCGCCGGTCTCCGTTGGGGTGATCCGATTGAGCATGAACTACGACGAACTGCAGACTGGAAACCAGAGCGCGCACTCCTCAGGTATTGACCCGCCAAGCGCCACAAACTCGGTCGAGGTGAAGAAGAGCCAGAGGACTACCTGCAACCTGAACGAGGCGATAATCAACATGGAGAAGATTCGCTCAGGGGATCAGACCGCAAGCTCCTACGGGACGGGCGCTACGAGCAATCAGGTTCGCTTCATAGTGGACCAGGAGTAGAGATCGATACCTAGCCCCCACCATCGATGATATCCTGTGGAAGCTCTCCGGAGAGGCTCTCTATGCGCCTCTCGGCCTTGTCCAATCGGGCGTTGGAGAGACTAATTAGCCGCATCCCGCGCTCGAAGAGATCGAGGCTATCCTCCAAGGAGAGCCTTCCTCCTTCAAGCGATCCCACAATCCGCTCCAGCTCCTCGAGAGCCCCTTCGAGGCTCATATCCTCATCTTTGGAAATATCGATCACCGCCTTTCAGGCCGTTTCCTTCGAGCCTTCCCTCCACACGACAAGAGATCGCTCCATCGGAAAAGGTCAGCTCGATCTCCTCCCCAAGAGAGGCCTCCTCTGCCCTTTGGACCAGCCTTCCCTCTGGAGTGCGGGCTATGGCATAGCCGCGCGAGAGGGTGGCGAGGGGGCTTGCCGATTGAAGCCTTCCGGCGAGAAGGCCGAGGCGATGGCTCATCTCCTCCATCTCGCGAAGCTCTGCTGCGGAGAGACGCTCGGATAGGTAGTCGAGCCTCTGTCGCCTCTCTCCGGCAAGCGAGTACATCCTGCGAGCAGAGAGGCTCCGCCCCAGGTAATCGAGCCGGGTCCTCTGCCGGTCGGAAAGCGCACCTATTGCCCTCTCCATCCGCGTCTTCAGTTGCCCCATCTCATAGCGAAGGTCGGCGAGATCGGGGACGGCCGCCTTTGCGGCAGCTGTGGGGGTTGCAGCCCTAATGTCCGCCACGAGATCGGCTATGGTCACATCGGTCTCATGGCCGATTCCAGCAATCACTGGAACGTCGCAGTTGTAGATCGCCCTTGCCACAGCCTCCGAGTTAAAGGGCCATAGATCCTCTGCCGATCCGCCGCCCCTGCAGACTATCACAAGGTCCACAAGGCCTTTAAGAGCCCTCACACCCTGGGCCACGCTCTCTGCAGCGCCCTCACCCTGCACCATTGCAGGCGAGAGGACGATTCCAGCAGGATAGCTGCCAATCGTCCTCAAGACGTCCCTTAGAGCTGCCCCGTCCGGGGAGGTCACGATCCCAATGCTCTCTGGATAGCGTGGAGGCTTCCTCTTCCTTTCGGGATCGAATAGGCCTTCCTCAGAGAGGAGCTTCTTCATCCTCTCGAGCTCGAGCAGCTTTTGGCCCACGCCTGAGTCGAGGCGCATCCCCCTTGCGACCAGCTGGAGGCTTCCCCTCGGTCTGTAGATCTCAACGTCCCCGTAGACGAGGACGTTAAGCCCGTCTTTTAGGGTAAACTCCAGGCGGGCGGCGTGCGACCTGAAGAGGACGCATGATATCCCCGCCTCGTTGTCCTTCAGGGTGAAGTAGCTGTGGCCGGAGCGATGGTTGGTGACGTTCGAGAGCTCCCCGCGCGCCCAGAGGTCGCGGAGGCGGGCATCTCCGGCAAGGCGCTCCTTGATCCTCGAAGAGAGCTGGCCCACTGTGAATACATCGGTCAATATACTAGCGGTCTTTCCGGCACCATATTTAACCTCTGCCAGTGCGACGGAAAAGTGATCGGAGGCGAACTGGAGGGCTTCGCCCTTTCGTGCTCGATTGGGGGGGCTGGACCCCAGGCAGGGCCGCAGGCGTGGATGGAGATCCGCCGCCCTCATCCCTTCCACTTCGAAAGCGCCCGGCGCGCGGCTTCGGCATAGGGGCTCTCGATCTCCTCGAATATCGAAAGGGCGGCATTGGCTCTAGAAAGACGCAAGGATCTTTCCTCATAGTATTGGGACCTGTTCGGCCAGTATTCTGTCTTTCAGCCGGGGATGAAGCGAGTTGTATGTCAAGAGGTCTACGCGCCTGTTTACGGCATCCTCAAGCTCATTTTTGAGATGAACGAGATCAAGAAGGCTCCGCCTTAACCGATCTCAGCTTCGACAACTTGCACCCCTACAAACTCGCAAGGCGCGATGTCTTTCTCCACTTCGAGGTAGAGCTCTATCGCTTCTTTGACCCGTTCTATGAGCTCGTCTATGCCCTTTGCCTGAGTATGACACTCAGGGAGGGAGGGGACGGTCGCGACATACCATCCGTCTTCGTCCCGCTCGACGAGGACGGAAAACTTGGACTTCATCTCTTGAATGTTTTGCGTTGAGGTTTTAAATACTTGGTTCTCCAAAGAGGCACGCCTACCGCCATATAGAAACCGCTTTCCTCGTAAATCTGATCAAGTTATCTCCCAGCAAGACCTTAGCAGGCAATGCCAATCAATTATCCTCCGGCGATCCGGCCAAGCATTTTCAGTTTAGCTCTCTTCGGCGATGATCTGATCGATCCTTGCGAGAAGAGGATGGATCTCCCTCTGAATAATATCCCATAGCACCTCCTCATCCAGGCCGAAGTACCTGTGGATGGCGATATCCCGCAGGCCTGCAACCTTCCGCCACTGGACCTGAGGGTAACTCTTTCTGACCAGAGGAGGGACATGCTTGCAAGCTTTGCCTAAAATCACAAGGTTATATATGACCGCGTCGTATGTCCTCTCGTCTGTGGCAAACTCATCAAAGCTGAGACCCTCAGTGTAGCTTAAGAGCTTCCTGCAGGCATCCCGCATATCCTCAAGATACAGCAGATAGTCCCTTGACATACTGGGCCTCGCCCTCGATTCGCGCCTTGAGCCGCGGCCGGATCGATTTGCGGGTGACCAGATCCACGGGCCGATCCAGGAGGTCCTCCAGGAAGAACTTGAGGTCCATGTACCCGTTGAAGGTGGCCGGCCCCTGAAACTCGACCAGAATATCCACATCGCTCTCCGGCCGGGCCTCGTCTCTGGCGAAGGATCCGAAGATAGCCATGCTCTTGACTCCCATCCTGGCCAGGTCCTCTCTCCGGTCTGCCAGCAACTGGAGGATCTCGGATCTTCTCATGGTTATCTCAAAAAGTAATATTTGTATCGTGGATATAAAGAGCTTATGAATATCGGCTGCCTATTCGTCAAGCTCCTCCGTTATCTTCAAGATCTTGGGCTTCAGCTCCGGCATGTCCTTCTTGACCACATCCCATATGAGTTCCAGATCCAATCCAAAGTACTGATGGACCACAATATCCCTTAACCCAGCTATATCCCTCCATGGAATCTCAGGATGTTCTTTTTTGAGGTCATGCGGAAGGTTCTTGACTGCTTCGCCAATGATCTCTATTCGTCTGACGATCATGTCCTGAAGGCGCGCTGACCTTATGAACGTGGCCTCATCAACACCTTCAGAATAGTCTCGAATGAGATCTATGCACTCCAAGATATGCTCAAGAAAGACACGAGGATCTTTTCTCATAGTATTGGGACCTGTTCGGCAAGAATTCGGTCTTTCAGCCGCGGATGAAGTGATTTGTATGTTAATAGATCTACGCGCCTGTTTACGGCATCCTCCAGCTCATTCTTGAGATGGGCAAGATCGAGAAGGCTCCGCCTTCCCTCGAACTCGATCAGGATGTCAATATCGCTTTCTTCCTCCATTTCACCCCGCACGATGGAGCCGAAGAAGGCCGCCCGCTTGACGCCATTCTCTCGAAGGATGGCAGCTACGACATCCCGCACTGCCTGGATCTGATCGCTCATAAGAGTACCAATCTCTTCGCTGTATTCATGCCATTTTATTCTTTCGGCTTGCAGCCGGGAGATTCGGGCCTTCCATCCTGTCATTCTTTTAGGCAAAGATATGTGCGAAGGCTACAATAGCGAGATAGAATCAAAGAAGCTCTGTTTCATCTTATTGAATACGATCACCACACGGCCGCGCCCCTCCGCGAGAAGCGAGAGCGATTCAGGCGGCATGGGTGCTTTGGTGAACTGGAGCCCAGGCGCCTTCAGTTCGGCCAATCCGCCCGCATGGCAGCAGTCGAGCAGGAGGAGCAGCTTTCGGGCCTGGATCGACTTGAGCCTCTCCACGAACTCGGCTCCGCTGATGGCAGTCTCGCTCAGCCGGTTGATGTCGGAGCCGTGGGGCATCAGGTAATAGGCTTCGCCGTCTTCGCCTGTGACCCAGAAACCATGGCCGGAGAAATAGATGACTGCCGTTGTCTCCTGGTCAGAGACCTCTCTCAGCTCATCCAGTGCAGCCAGGATTCCCGGCCTATTGGCAGCCGGGCCGGTGAGGTGGGCCACCTGTTCTGCTGGATAGGCAGAGCGGCTCGGATCTTTCAGGATATCGGCCAGGCCTGTGGCATCGTCGATGGTGTTGGGGAGGTCAGCGCCGCCGACGCCGATCAGAAGCGCCCTGCCGGCTGTGAATTGCATCTGAGTCATGGCTCCTTCGCCCTCAATTCTGCCAGCTGCTGGCGCGCGCGCTCGGCCTGGGGGCTCTCGATCGCTTCGTAGATCGCAAGGGCTGCTTCGGCACATTCGACCGCACGGGGCCGGTTGCCTAGGGCGGCGAAAGCAAGGCTTTTGTTAAACAGGGCGTTTCCTTCTCCCCTTCTGTCCCCTATCTCGCGGGCAATGGCGAGATGCTGATCGTAATGTTCGATCGCCCGCCGGGTCTTGCCGAGAGCGGCGTAGGCAAGGCCCATGTTGCCCAATGCGGCGCCTTCTCCCCTTCTGTCCCCTATCTCGCGGGCGATGGCGAGAGCCTGCTCGTAGTGCTCGATCGCCCTCCGGGTCTCGCCGAGAGCGGCGTAGGCCGCGCCCATGTTGCCCAATGCGTTTCCTTCTCCCCTTCTGTCCCCTATCTCGCGGGCGATTGCGAGATACTGCTCATGGTGCTCGATCGCGCGCCGGGTCTCGCCGAGATCGGCGTAGGCAAGGCCCATGTTGCCCAGGGCATTTCCTTCTCCCCTTCTGTCCCCTATCTCGCGGGCGATTGCGAGATACTGCTCGTAGTGCTCGATCGCGCGCCGGGTCTCGCCGAGAGCGGCGTAGGCCGCGCCCATGTTGCCCAAACCGGCGCCTTCTCCCATCCTGTTTCCAATCTCGCGATCGATGGCGAGTGCCTGCTCGTAAAGCTCGATCGCCCGCCGGGGATCGCCGAGAGCGGCGTAGGCAAGGCCCATGTTGCCCAGGGCATTTCCTTCTCCCCTTCTGTCCCCTATCTCGCGGGCGATTGCGAGATACTGCTCGTAGTGCTCGATCGCGCGCCGGGTCTCGCCGAGAGCGGCGTAGGCCGCGCCCATGTTGCCCAAACCGGCGCCTTCTCCCATCCTGTTTCCAATCTCGCGATCGATGGCGAGTGCCTGCTCGTAAAGCTCGATCGCCCGCCGGGGATCGCCGAGAGCGGCATAGGCAAGGCCCATGTTGCCCAGGGCATTTCCTTCTCCCCTTCTGTCCCCTATCTCGCGGGCGATTGCGAGTGCCTGCTCGTAGAGCTCGATCGCCCGCCGTGTCTCGCCGAGATCGGCGTAGGCAAGGCCCATGTTGCCC
>CAZWDT010000018.1:43784-43988 GCA_964632755.1 uncultured Methanotrichaceae archaeon | reverse complement strand
ACGAGTGGCAGTCCTTTAGGACCAAGAAAGACCGCTCCCTGGAGCTTTCGAGCGTGTTTCACGAATGCAAGCCCGGGAGGCGCAAGCTGGCCGTCAAGGTGGTGGACATCTTCGGAAACGACACCATGACGATCGTGGACGTGAATGTCGAAGGGAATAACCGCTAATGAACACGAATGAACACGAATTTATAGGTTCTAGCGA
>CAZWDT010000018.1:0-43684 GCA_964632755.1 uncultured Methanotrichaceae archaeon | reverse complement strand
TGTATTCGCAATAACGGGGTGAATAACCGCTAATGAACACGAATGAACACGAATTTATAGGTTCTAGCGATGTATTCGCAATAACGGGGTGAATAACCGCTAATGAACACGAATGAACACGAATTGATCCTGAAGGATGAGGTTTATCAAATTGTGGGTGCCGCGATGGAAGTATCCAACCAACTGGGAAGCGGTTTTCTGGAGGCCGTTTATCAGGAAGCCTTAGAGATTGAGCTTTCCGAACGACGGATTCCCCACGTCCCCCAAAAGAAGATCGCGATATCCTACAAAGGAAGAGTGTTGAAAAAGGACTACGTCGCGGACTTTTTATGTTATGACCTGATCGTGGTCGAGATAAAGGCCATCAAGGCGATTAGCGGGATCGAAGAAGCGCAACTGCTCAATTACTTAAGGGCCACCAATCTCCCACTTGGACTTATTGTCAATTTCGGTACACCTAGACTAGATTGGAAGCGTTATATAAATGTTCAAATTAGTGGCTACTGCGGGCAACAAGAATGAATAAATTAGTGTTCATTCGTGTTCATTCGTGGTTAAATATAATAGATGAACTCCCATTGGGTCGCTATAAAAATGCCTGAAGGAAAGGCTACATCCCGCAACATATTCTAATACGAGAATTGTAACAATTGATGATATGATAAAAATGCCTGAAGGAAGGGCTACATCCCGCAACAAGAATGAATAAATTAGTGTTCATTCGTGTTCATTCGTGGTTAAATATAATAGATGAACTCCCATTGGGTCGCTATAAAAATGCCTGAAGGAAGGGCTACATCCCGCAACAAGAATGAATAAATTAGTGTTCATTCGTGGTTAAATAAAATAGATGAACTCCCATTGGATCGCTATAAAAATGCCTGAAAGAAGGGCTACATCCCGCAACAAGAAGGAGCAAATTAGTGTTCATTCGTGGTTAAATATAATAGATGAACTCCCATTGGATCGCTATAAAAATGCCTGAAGGAAGGGCTACATCCCGCAACAAGAAGGAGCAAATTAGTGTTCATTCGTGGTTAAATAAAATAGATGAACTCCCATTGGATCGCTATAAAAATGCCTGAAAGAAGGGCTACATCCCGCAACAAGAATGAATAAATTAGTGTTCATTCGTGGTTAAATATAATAGATGAACTCCCATTGGATCGCTATAAAAATGCCTGAAAGAAGGGCTACATCCCGCAACAAGAAGGAGCAAATTAGTGTTCACTCGCGGTTGATATAAATAAGGAGAGATAATTAATGGCCTTGCATCCAGACTTCCCCCAATCCCCCCACGAGATCATCGACCCGGCCGTCCGCTGGTTCCCGGCCGACGAGGCATTGCGCGAGACCGGCATGGAAAAGCTCATGCCGCCCTTGGTCTCAGAGCTTCGAAAGAAGGTGAAGGAGTGGCGCGACCGCGGCTACGATGGCGCAGCCGAGACGAGCAAGAGCCTGCTGAACTGGTGGTTCAAAACCCCACACCTCCTGCCCAAGGCCGACGGCACGGATGTAGAGTTCCAGTACTACTTCGCCCAACGCGAGGCTGTGGAGACCATCGTCTACCTCTACGACGTTGCAGAGGTGCATGACAAGTACGACATGATGCGTTACGACAGCTCAGGCCTTGTCACCTCCGGCATGTTCGACGAGACATGGCGGCGCTTCGTCGTGAAGATGGCGACAGGGTCAGGAAAGACAAAGGTCTTGAGCCTCGTCCTTGCCTGGAGCTTCTATCACAAGCTCTACGAGCCTGATTCAGAGCTTTCTCGTAACTTCCTCGTGATCACCCCCAATATCATCGTCCTCGACAGGATCCGAAAGGACTTCGAGGGCTTAAGGATCTTCTTTGATGACCCGATCATCCCTGATAACGGCTTTGACGGCCGCAACTGGCACGACGACTTCCAGCTTACGGTCCACATCCAGGACGAAGTGCGTATCGTCCGCCCCACAGGAAACATCTTCCTGACCAACATCCATCGCGTCTATGCTGGCGATGAGACCTTCGCATCTCCTGACGACGAGAACACTATGGACTACTTCCTCGGCAAAAGGCCCACCGGCGCCACCACAGACTCGAAGGTCGACCTCTCCATGATCGTCCGCGATATCGACGAGCTGATGATCCTCGATGACGAGGCCCACCACATCCACGACCCCCGCATGGCCTGGTTCAAGTCAATCGAGGACATACACAACCGCCTGAAACAAAAAGGGTCGGCCCTCTCACTGCAGATAGACACGACCGCCACGCCAAGACACAACAACGGCGCGATCTTCGTTCAGACGGTGGCAGATTACCCTCTGGTTGAGGCCATCTCTCAGAACGTCGTAAAACATCCCGTCCTTCCTGATGCCGCCAGCCGGGCCAAACTTGTGGAGCGTCAGAGCGCCAAGTTCACCGAGAAGTATGCCGACTACCTTCATCTGGGGGTGATCGAGTGGCGCAAAGCCTACGAAGAACACGAGAAGATGAACAAGAAGGCCATACTCTTCGTGATGACCGACGACACCCGAAACTGCGACGACGTCGCCGAACATTTGGAGGACAGCTACCCTGAGTTGCAGGGCGCAGTGCTGGTTATTCATACCAAGAACAACGGCGAGATCTCCGAAGCTCGGACCGGCAAAGCCAAAGAGGAGCTGGATAAACTGCGCAGGCAGGCGAACGAGATCGACGGCTGGGATAGCCCCTATAAGGCCATAGTCTCTGTGATGATGCTCACCGAAGGGTGGGATGTGCGAAACGTCACCACCATCGCCGGGCTCCGTGCCTACTCGGCCAAGAGCAACATCCTTCCTGAACAGACCCTGGGGCGCGGCCTGCGTAAGATGTACCAAGGCGGCTTGGAGGAGTACGTCAGCGTCGTTGGCACTAACGCCTTTATGGACTTCGTGGAATCCATCCAGGCGGAAGGCGTGGTGCTGGAAAGAAGGCCGATGGGGGAAGGCACCGAGGCGAAGACCCCTCTGGTGGTGGAGATCGACTGGGAGAACGTTAAAAAGGACATTGAGGCGTTGGATATCGAGATCCCAGTTCTGACTCCGCGCATCTACCGGGAATATAAAAACTTGGTTAATCTGAATGTGGCGGCACTGGATCATGCCGAACTCGACTATAAATCGTTTGCAGAAGAAGAACTTCGAGAGATCGTCTTCAGAGATATTACCACCGGCGAAGTCGTGCATACTACGATCCTCGATGCTGCGGGAATAGCCGACTATCGCAACGTCATCGGCTACTTCGCCCAGACCATTATGAAGGATTTGCGGCTATTCAGCGGCTATGACGTGCTCTACAGCAAGGTCAAAGCCTTTGTGCGTGATGAGCTCTTCGACCGGCCGGTAGATCTGGAAAGCCCCAATACGTTACGAAACCTCTCAGAATTGGCAGCTGCTAAGACCGTGATCGAGACGTTCGAGAAGGCGATCAACGCCCTCACAGTGCAGGAGAGGGGCGACGCTGAGATACGCGACACATTCAAGCTGCAGCAGACGCGCCCCTTCGTGGCCAAGAATCAAGAATACCTCATTCCGAAAAAGAGCCCCTTCAACCGCATCATCGGTGACAGCCATTTTGAGCTGCTGTTTGCGGCTTTTCTGGAAGAGTGCGAGGATGTGATCTCCTACTCCAAGAATTATCTCGCTGTCAATTTCAAGCTGGACTATGTGAACGCGGACGGAGACATTTCAATCTATTATCCTGACTTCCTCGTCAAGGTGACGAATAAGAAGGTCTTCGTTGTTGAGACAAAAGGACAGGAAGACCTGGACGTCCCCCTCAAGATGCATAGGTTGAAGCAATGGTGTGAGGATGTCAACCGGGAACAGCTTAAAAGAGAATATGATTTTGTCTACGTTGACCTGGAAGGCTTTGAGAAATACAGGCCCACCTCCTTTAAGCAGCTGGTCGATGGCTTCAGGGAGTACAAAGAAAGCATATGATATGACTCTCCTGGATGGATTTCTGCTATTTTGTAGCAGAATCAGCGCGCTATCGCTTAAGGCGTTTCGAGTCATCCTTTTTGCGAAAAGGTCGCATCAGCTCAACTATGGAAGGCTCCCCAGATCCATTACCTCTCCAGCGGTTATGCTACGTGATCGAGCGTCCCTCGCATCAACACATGCGATTACATCTTGATCTGAAGTTAGCGATTATGCAAAACTTCTTAAGCCTTGGACCGGCATAGACCGCCCGAGAGGATTCTGTATGGAGGAGATCCTAAAGAAGATCGCCGATCCAAAGATGCTTTCTCAGGTAGAGAAGGTAGTGCCATTTCACGGTTATCTTAGCACAGGAGCCTTGGTAGGCATCCAGATGCTGAACATCGCTCGAAGGGTTATCGAGGCATCAGAGGGGGATAGGCTCTTCGTCACCTGCGAGACCTATAACTGTCTCCCCGATCCGTTTCAGGTGCTTGCGGGAGCAACTATAGGCAACAAGGGGCTGAAGATCATGGACCATGGCAAGATGGCGGTTACCGTAAGCAAGCGCGCGCCTGTGGGGACAAAGGTCAAGGGAGTGCGAATAATGCTCGATCCATTAAAGACTGCTCGCTATTCCAGGCTCCATGCCTGGTTCATGAAGACCGAGAAGGTCCCGCATTCCGAGGTGGTCCCAATCCTCCTTTCAGCAGGCGAGAGCCTGTACACATGGGAGATCGTGGATCTCGATGTTCCTGAGAAGCCGAGAAAGGAGATCGCGATCTGTGATTGCTGCAAAGAGAGCTTCATCCAAAAAGATGACGAGACCTTCTGCTTCAGCTGTATGAATGGGTCGCCTCGTTCGTAGCCTCCGAAAACCTGCTTAATCGGTGATCTATCAATGGTAAAGAAGCTAAGTGCATCTGTATGTCCCTATTGTGCCGTAGGCTGTGGTTTATCCCTCGAAGTCGAGGGGGATAAGGCGACAGGAATCGAGTATATGCTGGATCATCCAGCTAACGAAGGCGCCCTCTGCCCTAAGGGAAATGCCGTTCTTGAGTTTCTCAACCATGAAGAGAGGCTCCGGTATCCTCAAAAGAGGGTGGGCGACGAATGGAGGCGGATATCCTGGGACGAGGCCTTGGACCTGGTAGCTCAAGGGCTGAAGCGGGCGATCGATGTTCATGGACCCGGAAGCGTCGGCTTTCTGGCATCGTCGAGGTGCAACAACGAGGAGAACTACGCCTTCCAGAAGATGGCGCGGCTCTTGGGCTCCCCCAATGTGGATAACTGCGCCCGGCTATGCCACTCCCCTACGGTCTTAGGCCTGGGGGCTGTCCTTGGAACGGGCGCGATGACCAATAATTTGGCAGACCTCGAGAACTCCCGCTGCATCTTTGCGATAGGCACGAACTTCACTGAAGCGCACCCCGTGGTATCCCGCTGGGTCCAGAAGGCCAAGGATAAGGGCGCGTTTGTAATCGTCGCAGATCCCAGGATCACATCTACGTCCTGGATGTCCGACATTCATCTCAGACTGAATCCCGCAAGCGACATCGATCTCTTGCGTGGAATGATGAAGGTGATAATCGATGAAGGACTGGAAGACAGGGATTTCATTGCAGCGAGGACGGTTGGCTTCGAGGATCTCAAAAAGAGCCTGCAGGACTGCTCTCTGAAAGAGGCAGCGGAGCATACAGGCATTCCCGCAGGCGATATAATCAGGGCGGCCAGGGCCTATGCCAGGTCTCCCGCCTCTGCGCTTCTCTACTCCATGGGAATCACACAGCATGTCTGCGGCACTGACAACGTGAAGGCCTGCGCAACTCTCTCCTTGATCTGCGGCCAGATCGGACGCCATGGCGCCGGCGTCTGGCCCATGCGAGGCCAGAACAACGTCCAGGGAACGTGCGACATGGGAGCGATGGCTGAGTTCTATCCGGGTTACAGAAAAGTAACGGATCCCAAATCCGTTGAGTTCTTCGAGGGGACATGGAATGCATCGAATCTGCCAGATGGACCGGGCCTGACCTCCACGGAGATGACGGAAGCTGCCCTAGAGGGCTCTTTGAAGGCCATGTATATCATCGGCGAGGATCCTATCATTTGCGATGCCAATTTAAAAAAGACCAAAAGGGCATTTGAGAATCTGGACTTCCTGGTGGTTCAAGAGATCTTCATGACTGCCACAGCACAGATGGCGGACGTAGTCTTGCCCGCGGCAGCCTGGGCGGAGAAGGACGGGAGCTATACCTCGATGGAGCGCAGGGTCCAGTGGATCGACCAGGCAGTCCCAGCAATAGGAGACGCGAAGGAGGGGCTCTGGATTATCAACCAGATCGCCAGGCGGCTCGGCCTTGGCTTCGATTATGCCAACGCTTCCGAAGTGCTACAAGAGATAAATCGCCTTGTTCCGTTCTACAAAGGCATGACCAAAGGGAGAATCTCGGTCATTGGCGGCCTGAGATGGCCGTCCCCGGACGAAATGCATCCAGGAACGCCGATCCTTCACCAGGAGAGGTTCTCAACCCCCGATGGAAGGGCCAGGATCGCCACGGTGGAGAATAAGCCTCCTGCTTTGGTGACCAGCCCCGAGTTTCCAATTCTGCTTATGACCGGCAGGATAGTTGTTCACTACAACAGCGGCTCTATGACGCGGCGGAGCCCCTCTCTGCTCGAGAGAGACCCGGACCTCTATATTGAGATCAGCCCGGAAGATGCATCCCGAATGTCGATCTTCGAGGGGGAGACGGTCAATGTAGAGACGCGAAACGGCAAGACCGATTGCAAGGCCAGGATAACGGATAAGGTGAAGCCCGGCATGGCTTTCATGCCATTTCACTGGCAGGGGACCAATATCATCACATCCGACGCCCTCGATCCCATCTCCAAGATCCCCGAGTACAAGGTTGCAGCCTGCAAAATTGAGGCGCTTCCCTGATCCGATTTGGAGATAAATAATCTAAAATTTATAAATTTTTTCTATGCACTGGCACTTCTGGTTAGCTAATTTGGTTGCATCCATTTTTTTAATAAGCCTTTGTGCAAAACATCTTTAACCCATCCCGACGTATAATCGAAGCCAATAGGCAGGGAGAGGATGAGAGAGGTTTTGCTGGAATCCAGGGAGGACAGGCAGCAGGTCTATCTGCCGGAGAAGTGCATCGGCTGCGGGACCTGCGTCCAGATCTGCCCCAAGGGCGAGCTCGTCATAGGCGCTGTCGGCGCTGTGGCCCGCGGGCTCATCGATAAGGACTTCATCGAGAAACGAATGACTGGAGCATGCGTCTTCTGCGCTCTGTGCGCCCGAGCATGCCCAACAGGGGCGCTGGAGGTCCGAAAGGCCGGAGAGGCGAAGAAGGATGGCTCCTACCTGAGCGTTGCCCTCTTGCCGACATCGGTTAATGAGCTATGCGTCAACTGTGGCCTGTGCGTCGAGGTCTGTCCTCAAGGCTGCATCGAGATAAAGGACCGGGGGCTCGTCGCGGACGGCAGCCTGAAGATGAGCGGCAAGATCTCGATAGACCTCAATGCGTGCGTTCACTGCGGCTGGTGCAAAGCGATCTGCCCAGTCGACGCCATCTCCTTCCAAAAGCCCTTCGCAGGCGAATTTTTCAGGGACGAAGACATCTGCCAGGCCTGCCTGACCTGCGTGCACACATGCCCCGCAAACGCCCTCTTCAACAAGGAATGGGGGCCGGGCGAGATCGTGGAGAAGGTATCCCATCGAAAGGATGCCTGCATCTACTGCGGAGCGTGTGCTCAGGCCTGTCCGGTAGGGGCAATCACCGTTCGCAAGATCTCCATAATCCCCGAGATGTTGGGCAAGAAGGCGTTCGAGAAGAAGCTCTCCGATCCTGCTTTCCGACCATCTCGCACTTCCGTCCTCCGGACGGACGAGGATGCATGCCTTGGCTGCGGAAACTGCGTCATCGCCTGTCCAGTAAATGCTCTCTTTGATCCTTATCTCGCTTCCGGTCATCTCAACGAGCTGGATGAATTGCCACTGCTAGAGGTCTTGAACGGCTCTGTTAAGGTAGTGGATCAGGAAGTTTGCGGCTCCTGCGCCACCTGCGCCATGATCTGCCCCGTAGAGGCAATATGGCTCGAAAGAAGGGAGGTTGAATGAATGGCTGAAACCGCCATTATCAGAAACGGCTACGTCTTCGATCCATTAAACGAGATCGACGGGGAGATTAAGGACATTTTCATAAAGGATGGGAAGGTCGTCGCCGATCTCAATCGCGGCGAGAAGAGGGACGCGAGGGTAATCGATGCCTCCGGCAAGACCGTCATGCCTGGTGGCGTGGACTCCCACGCCCACGTAGCAGGCACCAAGGTGAACGCGGGAAGGCTAATGCGCCCCGAGGATCACTACAAGTTCGTCCGGCAGAAGACGGCCTTGACCCACTCGGGCAGCGGATATACCATCCCTTCCGTCTACAAGCAGGGCTACGACTACGCTGCCATGGGCTACACCACCGTATTCGAGGCCGCAATGCCGCCTCTGGAGGCCCGTCACACTCACGAGGAGATGAGGGCTACGCCCATCTTGGATATGGGCGCTTACATGGTCCTTGGCAACAACTGGTTCATCATGCGCTACTTGCGGGACGGGGAGATCGAGAAGGCTGCTGCATACGTTGCCTGGATGCTTCGCACACACAAGGGCTATGGCATCAAGTGCGTCAATCCGGCAGGCGTCGAGAACTGGGGGTGGGCTCAGAATGTGCATGGCCTCGATGAGCCAAATATCCACTTCGAGGTTACCCCGCGAGAGGTGATCCGAGGTCTAGCAGAGGTAAACGAGCTCTTGGGCCTGCCCGTCTCCCTGCACCTGCATGCCAACAACCTGGGACATCCAGGGAATTGGGAGATCACCCGAGACTCGCTCCAGATCATGGAAGGACTGGAGCCTCGAACTAAGACCGATCTTCGCTGGGCTGAAACGAAGATGGATGCGAGTCGCAGGCAGACCATTTACCTCGCCCATGCTCAATTCAACTCCTTCGGTGGAACCTCTTGGCGTGACTTCTGCTCCGGAGTGGAGGATCTGGTGCGCTACATTAACCAGGTGGACCATGTGGTGATCGACAACGGGGCCGTTCCCTTTGGCCCAGGCACGGCCATGACAGGCGACGGCCCGGCCATCCACGACTTGTACATGCTCTCCGGCCAGAAATGGTCAAACAGCGATATCGAGATGGAATGTGGATCTGGAGTCATCCCCTATACTTACCTGAAAAGCAGCCCCATCAACAGCGTTCAGTGGGCTATGGGCCTCGAGCTTATGCTCCTGATAAAAGATCCTTGGAAGACCATTATGACCACCGATCACCCTAATGGCGGCGTCTTTACCCAGTATCCGGAGGTCATCGCCTGGCTCATGTCCCGCAAGGCGCGGGAGGATACCTTCAAGGAATGTCATAAGTGGGCTCAGGATCGGTCCAGCCTGCCTGCAGTGGATCGAGAGATGAGCCTTTACGAGATCGCTATAGTTACGAGGGCCAACCAGGCGCGGACCATTGGCATTGCCAACAGAAAAGGACACCTGAGTGCAGGTGCGGACGGAGATGTAACGGTCTACGATCTCAATCCAACGAAGCTTGATTCGAACGACTATGCGGCTATCAAGCGCGCCTTCTCCCGGCCGGAGTACACGGTAAAAGATGGCGAGGTCATAGCTCACAAGGGCGAGATCGTGAGCGTTCCAGATGGGAACAGATTCTATTCTTCTCCTCATGTGGATGAGGACCTGGAGAAGGAGATGCTCCTCGATGTATTGGAGTGGTTCAAGTACTATACCGTGGGCTTCGCTAACTACCCTGTACCAGCGAAGTGCCTGAAAAATCCCGTACCAATATCGGTTAACCGGCCCATTGACGCTGCAAGGAGGAGCTGAGGATAATGGAAGTTCTTCTCCGGCCCAAGGGCGAGATCGGGATCATGGTCGAGGCCGAGGTCATCAGCCCCGATATCTTTGCAGGCAGAACGAAGGAGGAGATCGAAGGGCTCGTCGTTTGGCAGGGGCCAACAAATCACCCGCTCTCGGAGTTCTTCGAGGTCGCTCTCAGCGGAGACGGTCCTGCAGAGGAGACCGCGATCCTGATCGATGGTGATGTCCCTCGAGTGAAGCGGATCGGCCACGCCATGAATGCCGGAAGAATCGAGATTCGGGGATCTGTCGGAATGCACGTAGGTTCAGAGATGTCAGGCGGAAGCATCCTCGTGAAGGGCAATGCAGGTTCCTGGGCTGGGATGGAGATGAAAGGCGGCCTGCTGCAGATAGAGGGCGACGCCGGGGACCATGTGGGCTCTGCTTACAGGGGAAGCTGGCGAGGCATGTCAGGCGGCAGTATATTGATTGAGGGAGATGCGAGAAGCCAGCTTGGGGGCGGGCTTTCCGGGGGAGAGATAGTCGTAGGCGGAGACGTTGAGAACTTCTGCGGCATACGTCAGGCGGGAGGCTTGATCCTCGCTCATGGCACAGCCGTCCGCGGGGTGGGAGCTCTGATGAATGGAGGGACGATCGCCGTCTGTGGTGGCATAAAGCAGTTTCCTCCCGGATTTGTAGATGCAGGCCAGGAAGAAGACCCTAAACTGGGCGAAAACCAGCTTGTGGGGATCTTCAATAAGTTGTTAGGAGATTATGCAATAGCCCAGAATCCCAAAGGAGTTCTTTACGTATCAGGGGACGGGGTGGCGTAGCAAATGGAGGCCGTGCTCAATGTATTTGTGTCTATGGGGTCGATTTGGGATTGTGAGAAGATGATGAATGAGTTTCTGCTCAACACGGGGAGCACCATCGAGGAGGGAAGGCTTGCCAAAGGCGGGAGCAAGCTGACCGAGGCTTACATGGATGAGTGCGCCGTCTGCGAGATGAACTCGGGTGACCATGCAAAGCTTGGCTCGCCCGAGAAGGTTAGCGTGGCTACTAGGAATGGAAGATACAGCGTAGTCGTGTACTCCCAAGCGTCGGATTCCGTCATGTCTGGCCATGTATTCATGCCTAGAGCCATCTGGGCGAACGTGGTCGTGGAGCCGGAGACGTTTTCCACAGGCTCACCCCTCTACAAAGGAGTTCCGGTGATAATAGAGCCCACAGAGGATCGCGTCGTTAGCGCCGAAGAGCTGGTCCTCAGGCTCTATGTGCGGAGCGGAAAATGACCTTCAAGAATTTGATCTGTCCGGTCTGTGGAGCCTCTTGCGACGATATTCAAGTGGACTTATCTGGAGACGTGCTCACAGTAAAAAACGCTTGCAAGATGGGGAATGCGAAGTTCCAGGAGGTCGCAAGCAAGCATAGGATTAGGGAGCCTTTTTTGAGGGATGGCCGCAGCACAAGGAAATGCTCTTGGGATGAGGCGATCACGCGGGCCGCAGAGATCCTGACAGATGCCAAGAGGCCTCTTCTCTTCATAGGTAGCGAGACCTCCTGCGAGGCCATGGAGGTTGGTCTCCATATGGGCGAGTACCTGGGGGCGGTTGTCGACTCGAACTCAACGGTCTGCCACGGTCCGACAGCCATGGGCATTCAGGAGGCTGGGCGCGTGGGAGCAACAGCAGGCCAGGGCAAGTCCAGGTCCGACCTAGTTATCTACTGGGGCTCCAATCCCATGGAATCCATGCCCAGACACATGTCCAGGTATGCCGTTTATCCGCGCGGTTACTGGACAAGGAGAGGGCGGTTCGATAGGACGATAATAACCGTAGATCCTAGAAAGACGATCACGGCCGAGAATTCCGATCTCCATATTCAGCTTCGGCCCAACACCGATTATGAGCTTCTGTCCGCATTACTTACAATGCTCCATGGAATGCAGCCACATCCTTCTGTCGAAGAGGTAACGGGCGTTTCCATCTCTTTGATGGAAGAGATGCTGGAGACGATGTTGGGCTGCAATTATGGTGCAATTTATGTTGGCCTAGGAATTGCCTCGTCGTATGGCAAACATCGCAACGCTGAGCTGGCCTTCAATCTTGTAAAGGAATTGAACTCTCATACGAAGTTCGTGATAGGGGCTCTGCGCGGTCACTGCAACGTGGCAGGCTTCAACCAGATCGCCTCGTACCTTTACGGCTATCCCTTCGGCCTGGACTTTGCCAGAGGTTATCCCCGGTACAACCCGGGCGAGTTCACCGCCGTAGACCTTTTGCGAGAAAGAGATGTGGATGCTCTGCTTGTGGTCTCAGCTGATCTGGTCTCGCATTTTCCTGCTAGCTGCGCAGAGTATCTAGCAGAGATTCCGGTGGCCTGCATCGATATCGCGCCGTGCCCGATGACTATGGTCTCGGATGTAGTCCTCCCGGGAGTAATCGATGCCATGGAGTGCGATGGAACGTTCTATCGCCTGGACGATGTTCCCATTTATTTCAAACCCTTTACAAACTCGCCATTCGATTTTACTGAGAGCAATGAGCATACTCTTAGACAGATCTTTGAGAGAGTGAAGCGTTTGAAGTGACGAAGCAACAATTAAGCACCCTCCTCTCCAGCTCATCGAAGGGGGCCCAAAGGCACGTCATATTATGAGATCTATTCATCGGATCCATAGAAGTGGATGCAGCGCGTGGGGCGAGCCCCTATATCCTCCCCTCACTCACCTTATAGCTGTGGGACGATCTGGCGGAACATTTTTCGTTGGAACAGACTCCGTCTCCTAGAAAGCCGCTAGAACGTCATTCAAAGTCTTCATAATACTTATAATTAAATTATATTATTCACTGCTGTGATCGCAAGTTATCCAGTTAATGCGAAATGTGGACCCATAGGCCTACCACAGGCATATCAGTATCTGTTGGCATCATGCACGTATCTTCTAGCAAGGCCTACAACAAGAAATAATATAAGCTGTGGGCTCCATTTGAATATGGTGGGAATAATCAAATGGCAGGCCTATTATGAGCTGGATCATCCTTTCTCTGGCCGGATGCGCCTCATTTGCGGCCACAGGCATACTGGACAAGGTATTAATTAGCAGGCATATCGAGGACTCGCTCGCCTATCTCGTGGCGATAATGCTCGTGCAACAGCTCTTCAGCATCTTTGTTGTCCTCTGGAAGGGTTGCATTGTCGAATATCCATGGACCTTCCTCGCTTTGATCGTCGGATCTCTGGAGGGATTGATGGTGATCTCCTATGTGATGGCATTGGAGGTCGAGGAGGTCTCTCGGGTGACGGCTCAGATCTTCGTCTACCCCTTATTCGTCTTTCCGGCGGCTGCAGCATTATTCGGTGAGAGGCTGACCGTGGCGAGTTGTGCGGGCGGATTGCTCTTGATTGCAAGCGCAGCTTTAGCATCGTACCGCCCTTCCAAGGGGGGCCGGATTTTCCGCTCGCCGGCGTTCCCCTATTTATTGGCCTTCTGGGCAACGGCCACGATCTGCTCTCTCTCCTCCAAGTACCTCCTTCTCTTCATGGATGAGTGGCAGATGGTGATATGGACCTCGATTGGGGGGATTTCAATCGTGCCATTCCTTCTGATCGATTCTTGCAGGAGATGTGAGGTCCGCAAGATATTCGAACAGGGTCGCGCGGTCAAGCTGGCGGTGCTCCTTGAGGAGATGCTCGACTTCATCGGGAGGGCTTCATCCATATTCGCAACTAACATGGGCTCGATTGCGCTCGTAACCTCTATCTACGCCCTCCAGCCGCTCATGGTCCTCTTTATGGTCGCCTCCCTCTCCAGGCTCCGCCCCTCTGCAATGGATGAGGAGGTTAAAGGAGCTGCTATGGGGATGAAGGTCTGCGCGGTCTTGCTGATGGTCCCGGGAATATACCTCATCTCATGAGTTGGATAGGGCGGATGCCGTCCTCAAAACCTATATAACGCCTTCATTCATCCTCACTATCCCGAGATGAATTGGCTTGAGCAACGATGACGTCTGCATACTGATACCAACCCTCAACGAGTCAGGGTCCATAGGGGCTGTTGTAGAGGAGTTCATCTCCCTCGGCTTCTCCAATGTCCTCGTGATAGACGGCCATAGCACCGATGAGACCGTCGCGCTCGCGAGCCGGGCTGGGGCGAGGGTGATGGTTCAGAGCGGCACGGGTAAGGGTCAGGCCTTGAAGGAGGCCTTCGGGGCAATCGAGGAGGATTACATCGTCCTGATAGATGGGGACGGCACGTATCTGCCCTCCGAGGTCCATAAGCTGCTTCGCCCGTTGAAGGAGGGAAGAGCTGAGCAGGTGGTGGGCAACCGCCTGGGCAATCTGAGGGGGGGAGCGCTCAAGAGAATCAACATGCTGGGCAATCGAATGGTGAACCTCCTCTTCGGAATCATCTACGGCGTGCAGCTTCGCGACATCCTCTCGGGATACCGGGCTTTCACGAGATATGGTATGCGCTCGCTCGATCTCTCCATGTCCGGCTTTGAGATCGAGTCGGAGATGACCATAGAGAGCATAAAGAAGGGGCAACGCATTGAGGAGGTGCCCATAACCTATCAGCCTCGGGCCCATGGGACCGAGACCAAGCTCAGCCCATTCCGGGATGGCCCGAGGATCATCCTCACCATCTACAGGATGGCAAAGACCCTAAACCCCCTGTTCTACTTTGGGCTGATGGGGTCGCTCTTCGGGGCTGCCGGATTCCTGACGGGTATCTACGTGGTCTGTGAGTGGATGGCCGACAGGACGGAGCACATCCCACTCACGATCCTTACTGCCATACTGATAATCGTCGGCTTCCAGCTCTTCCTCCTTGGAATCCAGGGAGATATGGTCGCAACCATGCATCGCGAGATGATGCGGGAGTTCTATCGAAGGAGGAGGTGAAGCATCTCCATCCAGGAGGAAAGCAGGGCTCGTCCCCGTCATTTCATCTTGGAGCGTGAACTTCGGCAGATTGTTGCGTGGTTGCGCCGAATGACATTTTGGCCGGTGGATCTAATCGCAACTGCTCAATTACTTGAAGGCCACCAATCTCCCCACTTGGACTTATTGTCAACTTTGGCACGCCTAAACTTGGGAGGAACCTGTCCTCCCACTCATTTAGGCACATAGGACCGAAGCATAGCGATCCTGACTTCCCAATCAGTTAGGCATAAGATTATCAATTTCAGTATCTATAGGCGCAAAGTATAAATAAATGTAGTGTCCATATTTAGGCACAATGAAGCCATTCGTCCGAATCAAGAAGATCAGCGGGATCGAATACCTTTACGAGGTTACGCCTTATAAAGATCCGGAGACAGGCAAGGTCCGCCAGAAGACCAAATACCTCGGCAAGAACGTGAATGGCGTTCCTGTAAAGGTTAGGTCTCAAGGTCAGCCTCCCAAGACGGTGCTTTCGTATGGCGAATTTCTCCCGTTCAATAAGATCATTGCTGACCTCAAGCTCGATACAATCCTCTCAGAAGTTCTCCCAGAGCATCATATATGGCCTCTTTTGACCCTTGCAATGAATTATGCGATCCGACCGCGCGCCCTCTACCACATCCAGAGCTGGTACGAAGGTACGGTTCTGAATGACGAACATCCGAACCTCTCACTTTCATCCCAGTCGCTATCGAACCTCTTGAGCTCGATCGGAAATAGCGCCATCCATCTTGGCTTCTCAAATCGTCTGATACATCAGGTTTCAACATCGAGCACCCTCTTTTATGACATCACATCGATCTCATCATACTCTGAGACGATCAACCTCCTTGAATACGGATACAATAGGGATGGCCTCGATCTTCCCCAGCTAAATCTTGCACTTATCGTTGACAAGCAGCTGGGAATACCGGTGATGTACGATATCTATCCAGGAAGCATTGTGGATGTTTCCACTTTGATGAACACTACCAAGAAGATCAATTCTATGGGTGTTCGCGATTATACCCTTATCATGGATCGTGGATTATTTTCGACTGCCAATATATATGAGCTTGTAGAAAACGATCTCTCTTTCATAATCCCACCTACAAGCACTTTAAAGAGCGTCAAAGAGGCGATTTCGGTTATTCATAGCAGCATAAACGACCCTAACAACCTGAAGCTATATCAAAATGAGCCGCTCTTCGTTAAGCCCATTACAATCGAGGTCGGGGAGATTAGCCTTCAGGGATACGCTTATTACGATCAGAAACGAGAGCAGCAAGAAAGAACAACGTTCTACAAACGTCTTTACGATCTATCAGTACGGCTAAAATCGGTGGTCATTAAGCCTCAGTTTGACCCAGCAGTTGTATTTAGGGAGATCGCAAAGAGGGATGCCAGATATTTTGAGTGGAGCCTTAATGGCAATAAGTTTGAGATCAGCATCAGACAAAATGCCGTATCTCAAAGAGTTAACAAGATGGGAAAGTTCATTTTATTATATCGTGGCAATCAGACATGGGATGATTGCCTCTCGCTTTATCGGAGCAGAGATCTCGTCGAGAAGGCATTTGACGTCTTGAAGAACGATATAGATGTGATGCCAGTAAACGTCAGAACTGATAGCAGCCTACGCGGATATCTATTTGCGTGTTTTATCTCGCTGATCATGCGGATGAAGTTGATGCGTATGATGAAGGATAGCGAATTGCTGTCGAAGTACTCTGTCGAGGCCGTCCTTTTGGAGCTCGAAAAGATTCGGCTTATGATTCTACCAGACGGACAGAAAGTCATGACAGAACTGACCAAGCGTCAACGCGAAATCCTTGGAGCACTTGGTGTTTGTGCCTAAAACTATGGGAGGTCAGGTAGCGATCTGTTATGAATAATTACGCATAAAAGCGATTTGCAATAATCAGCATTAGTCGCCCCATTTGTCCGCACTTATGCCTAATTAATTGGGAACTCAGGTTGGAAGGAAGCGCGATATAATCGATCAAAAGGGCCGGAAATAGATGTGAATTAAAGGAAATATTAGCGTTCATTCGCGTTCATTCGCGGTTGAAATAAATGGAGATTCTCTTCTCAGAGCGTGAACTTCGGCAGATTGCTGCGTGGTTGCGCCGCTGCCGTTTGACGAAAATCTCCTCTTCTCCTGGGAGATGATTGACCTTGAACTCCTTCGATGGAGCAGGGGAGGCCATTGCCCCCCCTTTACAGATGCAGCCTCCTCTCAATTGAACTCCAGCTGGCAGTCATCCCTCGCCTCGATGAGATACGATCGGCCGGGTATCATGGAGTCGCTCTCTCCCAGATACGACCACTCGCCTTCGTCCTCGTAAGCCCAGAGGAAGGCGGAGATCATGCCCTTCTCCACCGCCTCAGAGTAGCTGTACCTCTTGTGTTCGGCGTTTACGGTGATGTTTCCGATTAGATAGGTCTCGTTTAGGGGAACCCCGATCATATTCCATCCGCTATGAAGCTTCAGGCGATAGGGCAGCTCAACCGGCTTTCCTGGGATCTCGATTGTGAAGCCTTCGGAGCTGTCGATGAGATATCCCTGGCCAGGCTCGAGGGTCGTCAGGTTGCTCACATCCGAGTCCCAGAGCGTGTATCGCCAGCCCTTATCGGTTATTGTGAATATGCCCCGATAGGGCTTCTTCTTCAGATACTTGGCAAGGGTTGCGTCCCTGGGATTGAGGTATAAAGAGACCATGTTCCAGCCCGAGGTTACGTTTATCACTTGGACCTGCCCCGGGACGACCTTGAACTCCACTGTGAAGTCACGCCGCTCTCCGAGCCTCGGGCGCACGACCGGCCAGCTAACGAGCATATCCTCTCCCTGGATATCCTCGTCGTGCCAGATCGCCCGGCCGTTCTCTTTCACGACAACCTCCTCGGAGTCTTGGGGAAGGGCGACCTCTCCTATGAGGACTGGCGGGGCATTTAGCATCAACTTCCCGTCAGTCGTCTCAAGGTCGATCCAGTAGAGCCAGTCAGTGCCGATCTCGGATAGTGGCTCGATCGAGACCTTCGCCTCCTCGCCCGATACGTTCGCCTCCATCTCGAAAGGCTGCCTTGGAGCTTCTGTCATGGCTGGCCTGAACGAGGGATCTCCAAGCAGCATGAACTCCTTTGCGGTCTGGTTGAGCATCTCGCTTACGGAGTAGTCCCACTTGGGAAGCCCCTCCTCCACCCGGTCCAGGTTGCCCAGGGACTCCACACGCTTCATCTTCATTAGGTAGAGGTCGTCTGCCCTGAGCATGGCCTGGCCCACGGTTGCATTCTCATATACAAGGGCTTGATAGAACCTCTTGGGATAGTCGTCGGAGATGAAGATCCAGCTATAAGCGACTGCTCCCAGGTAGTTCACAGCCCCTGCCCTGATGAATGCCAAGGCCATCGAGTCGTCCAGGCGGGCGGGGACATACATATCGGTCCCCCCCACCTCGATCGTGTAGCCCTTCAGCCTTGCACTGAGGCAGGAGTTGGTTGTGGTCGTCTGGGGTGCGAGAACCAGCTGCTTGACCTGGGTCTCGTCGAGGGCCGAGTCGATCATGGACCAGTATGAGAGGCCCCAGGATCTCTCGTTGCTGTGATGGTCGAAGAGGACCACATTCTCCCCATTGCTCATCAATGATGTGACCAGCTGGGAGGTTGCCTCCTCCCAGTTCAGGTTGCGCACATCGAAGCCTGCCTCTGCCAGATACTCCCCTATTCGAAGCGGGATGGGGTTCCAGGGCCATTCAGAAGGCGTCGATATGACGAGGGAGCGATCCTTCCAATCTCCCGCCAGGCGGTCATAGGCGAGCGTTCGGGCCACCATCTGAGATGCATCGTAGACGCTGAGGCCCAAGATCCTTCCAACAGCGGTCTCGGTGTAGTTGTCGTCCTCACCTATTATCCTGTAGTCCCTGTAGATCTCGTAAGTGACGGACGCGGAGTTTGTCTGATCCAGGCCTGTGGAGATGAAGGGCATCGATCCCGGATCGCCCACCACTGCCAGATAGCTTGGAGTGAGATCGAGATCCTTGATCCACTCGTTCATCTCCTCCTCCACCTCGATTGGATCTATGTTCTGTGGATCGCGTGCGACGTCATAGATGAGGGCGCGGCGAGCCGCAGCCAGTTGGGGTGCCACCATCGAGAGGCGGGGGATAATAGTATGGCTGAAGGCGGTGACGTTGAGAGGCCTAATGCTCGACCTCACCTGTATGGTGAGGTTCTCAGTCGAGTGGTAGTAGCCGTTTCCGGCCTCGATGAAGAACGTCCAGTTCCCGGGCTTGGGAAGGGGCACCGAGGCTTGATAGAGCCGATCGGGTGCACAATCGTCGATCTCCACCCGGCCGACCCACCCATCGGGTCCTTCCATGACGATGCCTGTATAGTCCGGCGTCTTCTCAACTGACCAGGTGATCTTGGCGATTCCAACAGGCATCGTCAACGGATAGGTCACGTTCGTTATCGGCCAGCTTGCGGCCTTGCCAGTGGTGACGTTCTGCCTAAGGCCCTTGTGGGAGATCGTCATGCCGCTTTCAAGGGGCTGAACCCAGCCTGCGTCCAGGGGGTGGAGGATCTCCACATCGAGGTTCAAGCTAGCCGATTCATCCTCTTCTAGAGTGCCCACCTTCCAGAGGAGGAGCGAGCCTTCGAAGAACGCCGCCTCCACATCATATCCATCGCCGTCCAGTGGATCGGTCAGCTCCACCTCACCCTGGCTTGGGCTATACCATCCAATGTACCTTCCGGCGGGGAATAGGTCGACCAGGGACAGCTCCTCGACCGCCTCATCGCCGAGGTTGGTCAGCGTGATATTCAGGCGGACGATCTCTCCGGCCCTATCCGAGGGGATGCGCCCCGAGCTCATCTCCGTGCTCACAAGGATATCCCCAACCTTGCAACGCCTGATCTCGGACTTGGGGCTCGGCGAGATGAGGGATCGGTCAAGGGAGTTGGCCATGACGATCATATCGGCATCGCCCATCTCCTTAAAGAGGAGGTCGGATTCTCCCGGGATGACGGTCAGGTTGAGCCTTGCGATCTCCTCTTTTGCCCGCGAAGAGAGCGGTCCGTAGGAGACGACTTCGGTTGCCCCAAGTCGCTTCAGGGCAGAGGCCGTCTCATCCGAGAGGCCTTCGCCCACGAACAGGAGAGGCCAGTTGAGATAGGATGCGAGGACTGATCCTTTGAGGGCGTTGCTATAGTTCTCGCCCACCAGCACCGCCCCGGGGGAGCTCTCCCATCTCTGGCTGATCAAAGCCGCCATCTCATAGCTGTTATTGGCGTCGATCCTCGCTGAGCAGTTCCAGGAGACGTCGCCTATGCCGAGCGTTTTCCCATCAAGCGTATCCAGAAGCCATCTGGCCGAGGCCGTTGGGGGCTCAAGCTCGGACCAGAGCGGTGTGTAGACCACGTTATACTCGAAGGCCATTCCAGTTGCACCGCGCTCTATGAGATCCTCTATGTATGTGACCGCGCCTTCGACGTTCTGGGTTGATATCGTGTGCTCTACGTAATCGTTTGCAAGCCTCACATAGAATGGAGTTTCCGAGATCAAAGAGGCCATGTTGACCTCCTCAGGCGTAATCGGGGAGAGGATGACGAAGTCGGCTACCTGAGATAGCCCTTGATAGCTATACCCCTGGCTTCTATCGAGGGGGCTTTTCAGGGCAACGCCGAGCTCCACCGGACCGAGGTCGGTTGTGATATTTCGCGCCTCACGGGCGATTTCGAGGACCTTTTCCTCCCTCCATGCCTTCCATCGCTCCATATTATATCTGCTGGATGATATCTTGGTCAGGTCGATCCCCGTGTCCCTGTAGAACTCATCCTTGCAGACCTGGCAGAAACAGTAGTCATCGCCCTCAAAACCGAAATCGTATAGGACGATCCCATCGACCTTGTACTCCTCGACAAGCACCTCGATCTTGTCGAAAAGGTACTCGCTCGCCTCCGGATTCACCGGGCAGAACAGATCGGCGGAGAGGTCCGGATTCAGACGGCTGACTTGTTGCCAGCTTACGTCCCTCTGAGCGCTCTCGCCTTGTGTAAGGCCCATCTCCTCGAAGAAGAGCGCCTTGGCATAGCGGGGGAGATCCCTAAGAACTTCCTCTTGGTCAAGCGATGAAGGGTTCGAGATGCCGTTTAGGCTTAAGCTCTCGCCGGCCGGGGGCTCCAAGGTGGCAGTGACGTAGGCCTTGATCCCCTCCTTCTGGGCTGCCTTGACCATATCCTTGGCAAGGTCACCATCGGCGTGGATGACGACCGCGGAGATATTCGCTGAGGCGAGGGCATGCAAAACTGGCACCACGCCGTATCGCTCGATATCCATCGCCTCGACCCAACCTATGCGGTCGCCCGCCATCACCTCGCGGGGAAGGATGAGCAGGGGATTTGTGACCGTGCGGCCATCCTCCGACCATACGGCGAGTGGAGTTGCCGCAACGGCGCCGTGCCAGTCCGAACCGCCAACGAGGATCACGTCCTCGATGTCAGCGGCCTTGATGCCCCTTTCAAGCCCGGAAACGCCAGGCAGGATCAGCACGATTAATAGCATCAGCATCAATGGAGTTCTCATCTAGACCACCTCCTGAGCTCTGATGCCCATCTCCTCGAGGTCTTGGAGTATACGCATATCGATATCTCCCACCAGCAAGGCCTCTTCGAGCCCAACCTCTCTCTCGGTCAGGTTCTGGGCAACCTGCTTCCAATCCTGCCAGGCTGAAGAGTCCCATATGATAAGAGGTGCTTGAATCCTCTCGGCAAGGGTGTAGGCCCAGAATACATCCATCTCCCCTGGGCCGGAGATGACCACGGTAGATGTACCGTTTCGCCACATATGGGCGGCGAAGAGCCAGGAGGTCTGCCAGAGATCATCTCCAGCGATCCTTATCATACCAGGGCCCGAGAGCTCCTGCTCCATGGTGGGGGAAACGATGGAGGAGTTGCCAAGGATCACCACCTGGGAGTGGGCCTTGACCTCGTCGATCTCCGCCCTGCCGAGACCTTGCGCATTCACCGCGACTACGGGGATCATCTCCTCGAAGCTAGCCAGGGAGGCAAGGCTTGTGTATACAAGATCGTCCGCAGTAATTATGACCATCTGGGAGGGCTCGACAACCTCGATAGTCACCTCCTCAGGGGGAATTGGAACTCCCTTGGAGTCCACCATCTCAAACCTGAGGACGTAATCCCCGGGCTCGGTCGGCATGATGCTGAAGTTGGTCGTTCCCATCTCCTTTGGCTTCAATGAGACCAACTGGGAGAGCGGGATCACCAAAATCCCCGGCGGGGCCCTCGCCATCACGCTGACCTTCTCCTTCTTCCACATCACTATGCCAAAGGAGCAATCGTACGTGCGATTGGCCACCATTTTCTCTGGCATATCTATCTTGACGTCATATCCCTGGACTTCCAGCGCCACATCCATTGTGACCACGATCGTGGCGTTCTTCGACCTGTTTCCCATCGATGTGGCAGCGATCAACACATCCCCCGAACTGCTAGGAGTGCCCTGTATCTGCAGCGTCATGGGATGATTCGTCCCCGACGGCAGCGGGAGATCGTAGGGAAGGTCCACAGGATCCTCGTCGTCGAAGAGCACTGCCGACCAATCGGGTGGCATGCTCTGGATATCGAGCGAGATGACGTCACGGAATCGGCCGGTATTTCTCACCAGCAAGTCGAGCTCCATGGGCTCATCGGGATCTGCAGAGACCGAGGTCTCCGAAGCATCATTGACGGAGAGGCTGACGCCGTAGCTATCTTCTTTCGTCACCAACACCCAAAACTCGATTGCGAGAGGCATGGAGGGCGAAGCATCGTCGAATATATACACGATTCCAGGATAGGTTCCTGGCTCGGTCTCCGGCGATATCGCGAAGATGATGGAGATGTCCTCGTCGTCCTCTGGATCAAGGGACTCGAAGTCAGATATATCGATCAATATCAGATCCCTTGCCTTGCCGCCAACTGGGCTGCAATCGATCTTTTCGACAGGCTTATCGCCGATGTTTGTAAGCGTGAGGGTCTTCTCGATCATCTCTCCAGGATGGAGCTCGATGTCAAACCGCTCCCTATCTGGAGACAGCTGGGAGCCAGCTGTGCCGATCAGGAGGAGCATCATGAGGATGGGATAGATAGGTCTCATTTAATACCACACAAAGTCAGATACAGGGACTCTCCCCAGCCTTTGTTTTAGAATCATTAAGTATAAATTCGTTGTCCCAAGGCCGGTTCGGGATTGAAACTCGTCAGGGCGTCATAAGGCACGACGAGACGCTCAATGACGAGCAATCGCATCCCGCGAACGATGGAAGGCGAAGAGCCGATGGCATGCATGGCCGGTGTCAGATGGGCCTGAGCGGGAATCGTTGCCAGGGGAAAGCAATCCCACCGATCGGCCTCTCTGCCGCTATCGCATAGAGAAGCCGACCTCCACGTCGGTCAGGGGATTTCTCACCCCGTAGCGCTCCATATTTAATAGCTCCAGATAAACCCCGCTCTCGTTTCGAGCGATTGCCATCTCCGGATGGGTATCCAGGACCTCTGCGGTCGCCGGCAAACGGATGTCCACTCTCATCTCCTCATAGGCGAGGGGTATCAGGCCGTAGCGGAGCATGTACCCCGTGGCTGTGGCCTCAGGGATGCAATCGTAAGCCACAAGGATCTTCGTGCTCATCTCGTGATGGTCCTGAAGCCAGCTAGAGCTCCTCGCCCACGGCACTTGGAACCTTATTGCCTGGTACTCCTCGTAATAGGAAGCGTAGGCCACGTTCTCCTCTATGAACTCGGATGCGTTCTCCAGATAGCTGAACTCAAGCCGCTCTCCGTCGGCCGAGAGATCGATCTTCTCAGCTCCCGCGGGTAGGAGGAATATCACATCGAGGGGCTGGGGCTTGACCAATGGGCCCGGGCTGTAGGCCTCGGCAATCGCTCGAATGTCGATGGCCGCTCTGGCCTGGGAGAGGAGTTCTCCCTCCTCTTCGAAGACGTCGATCTTCACCAAGTCACGGCCGAGAACGATCTCCAGCTTTGAATCGGCGGGGGAAGCATTCGAGAGGGATGGAAGGATCACATCGGCATGTGCCCCCTGGAAAAGGATTATCGCCCCTGCCAGCACAGCCCAGATCCACGCCCTTATCGCATCCCTTTGCCCTGTCTCAGATATGCCTGTCATCCAGGTACATTGGGCTATAATAAAATATAAATCTTGTGTTTGTTTGTCCCCGCTCAGGATCAAAGAGCCTCTGCGATCAAGGGGGCGACGGAGACCGTGCTCACACCTCTGTCGAGCGTATCAGTGGCGAGGATCAATTCCACGCCTGACCGATAGAGCTTCAGGATCGCGCTTCCGGTGAGGACGGGATGGACCGCAGCCAGGTAAACCCTCCTCGCCCCTTGTCTTCGCAGAAGCGCAATCGCCGTCGCCATAGTTCCGCCGGTTGCGATCATATCGTCGCATATCACGAGATCCCGGCTCTGGACCTGGATCTCCTTGGGCGCCATGGAGACCTCGCATCCGCTATGCCTCGTCTTCTCCAGGTAGTCATACTCCGCTCCTAGATGCTCTGCTGCGGATCTCGCCATCGCAACTGCTCCCTTGTCGGGGGATATGATGACGGGGTCGCGTAGATCGAGGTCGCGGATCTTATCTGCGAGCAGGAGGGTTGCATCCAGGTTTCTTGCGGGAGACCTGAAGTGATCTAGGACCGACGGGGCGTGAATATTGACTGTGAAGATGCGTCCCCCTTCGAGGAATGGATTCAATGCCTGAGCCACGGCCCGCGCCGTGAGGGGTTCTCCTGGCTGGAAGATCTTGTCCTGTCTTGCATATCCAAAGTAGGGAATAACGAGGGATACGCGGCTATCCCTACAGATATCCAAGAGCTGGAGCAGATAGATGATATCCCTATCGGTGGGGGTGCTCTGAATCACCACTACCTCCTCATCGAGATCCGACAGTATCTGTGTATAGGCCTCTCCGTCGGGAAAGGGCCTGTACTCGCAGAGGGCCAGGTCCTCGCCCATAAGGCCGGCAACTCTTCCGGCCAAGAGCTGAGAGGAGGGCCCGCCGATGATCATCATGAGACCATTCACTCCTATTTATTCTCTAAATCCATCGCATCGATCAGCCTATGACCCTCATCTCGACCCTTATCGTTGGTGTGATGATAGAGCCCACTGGCCGGGTATCCCTTCCTGCCTCCATCTTTGAGAAGAGGTCGTAGAGGTTTCCGGCGATCATTGCCGACCTTATCGGCCTCGCAAGGGATCCGTCAACCACCTGGAATGCGTTACTCGCCTCGACCGAAAAGTCGCCGGAGATTGGGTTTGCCGTATGAGCCCCGATTAGGCCGTTGACGAGGATTCCGCTACTGGTCTCTGCCAAAAGGTCGAACGGTCGTCTCGATTCGATGATGAGGTTTCTAACCCCGATCCTTGGGACCTCCGAGTATCCTGCACGCACTGCGTTTCCGGTGCTCAGGCATCCATCCTTCCCGGCTGCATAGCTGTCGTACATGTAGCCCAAGAGATTTCCATCTTCGATGAGGACGTTTTTATGGGAAGGAACGCCCTCGTCGTCGAAGCCCGATGTGCCCATCCCGCCGGGGAGGAGTCCGTCGTCAACCAGCTGTAGGTCCTCATGAGCTATTCTCCGGTCCAGCCGTCCGGACAAGGGCGACCTCCCTTTCTGGACGTTCTCCGCCGATAGGGCTGGGACAAGAATGTGCTCCAGCAGCTCGGCCGTGGCAACGGGGGAGAGCAGCACGGGGAAGGTCCCCGTCTCTGCCTTCACGCCATCGGCCGACCGACTGGCCAATTGGCCAGCCTCTCGCCCGATCTTCTCAAAGTCGAGGTCTTTCATGCGAGAGTTGCCGAACTCGTACCCTGTGGCAACACCATCTTCGCTGGATCCGCGGGATATGGCTTCGAGCGCTGCTTGGATGAACGTTCCTCTCTCCGAGACCTCAATCCCGAGCGAGTTTACGATGACCTCCTCGCCTGATACGAAGACCACCCCGCCTGAGACCGGCTCTGCTCCTTCGATTGCCATGCAGCCATCCAAGAGCTTCTGGGCGAGGTCAAGCCCCTCCTCGGCGCCCATCCCATCCAGGGCGGGATCGAATACGTCCCTCGGCGTGGAGACATCGCCCGATCTTGGAAGCGATCGCCACTCGTCATCGCCACCCCGGGCCTTGGCCGCCCTCACGGCGCCAACTGCTACCTCTTTGAGACGGCTAAAATCGCTGGTGCTCGAAAATCCGACAGCTCCCCTCACGACCGCCCTCAATCCGAGGCCGCGATGGATGCTCTGGCTTGCCATCTCTATCGAGCTCTTCCTTAGGTCGACATCGATCGACCTTCCGGAGAGGCCGAAGACCTCGGCCTCCTCGGCGCCGGCTTCTATTGCGAGATGCATGAGGCTAATTGCCTCGTCCATCAGGCTATCCGACGTTCTAGCCGATATATCTGAGATCGTCCTCGCCTCCGCCGCCATAGGGCATTTGGGCCTTCTCCATCTCCTGGAGCTTGCCCACGATGCGCTCCATCTCCTTTGCCCGCTCTTCGAGCGCCTGCATCCCCACCTGGATGTTTAGGGCCTTGCAGAGGACCTTGAGCACCTCCTGGGCGCTCTTTGGGTCAACGAGATATCCGCTTGTGATGCCCATGAGGCAGACTCCGTCGATTCCCCTAAGCTCGCCTAGCCCAACCAAAAGGCCGCTCACACCGATTATCCCCCCGCCCGGCTCGTTCTCGTGGAAGACGACTCCAAGTTCCTTCATCTCCTCCACGAGGGCGAGGCGGTTTGTCGCCCCAAGGACCTGTGGCGTCTCGACGAACTGGCCGGTGCCGTAGCCCCCGAGCGTATAGATGCGCCGGACGCCGAACTCCTCCGCCAGATCCAGGAATATGCCTGTGAGCTCGTAATGTCCCTCGTTGGTCGCGCTCTGGTAGTCCCCCACGACTATCAAGAGATCGGGGATCCCCTTGCCTGGACGACATGCGTAGATCTCGTTTCTCACCTGTTTGACCGTGCCGTCCTCCAGCACCAGCACCTGGGGGGGAAAATGGGGAGAGTAGATCTCCATGATCTTCTCCGCTCCGAGCTCCTCGATCAGATGCTCGGCCACCAGCTTTCCCACGTGACCAACGCCTGGAAGCCCCTCTATCATGATGGGAGCTTCCAGCTCAATCTCCATAATTTTGCGAACAACGGTCTCCTTCATTTCGCCACCTCCCCGGCTTCCTGGATCAGGGCCCGCCTGTACTTGCCATAGCGATCCTCAGGTGAGTATCTTGCCGGCCGAGTTATGGATGTGGGGCGACCGCACTTGGGGCAGTTCTCCTTCATCGAATAGAGGTTGCACTCTCTGCACCTCAATATCTTGGATCTCATGCCTCTCGCAGGAACGTCCCTTTGCCGCCATGCTGCTCAACGTACTTCATGATCACCTGGGCAGCCTTCCTGAGGACCGCCTCGGCGTGCTTATAGTCGGGAGCGTTGACATGTATCCTGTATCGCGGAGCGCCCACATACCTGACTTCGAGGGTGACGTCCTTGTCCTTGAGGCGCTTGACTTGCTTTAGGGCCTTTCTTATGACCTCGATGCCGTCAGGAGATGCTGAGGTCAGATCCACGTAGCCGCTGATCTCCACCGTGGGGATCTTCACGTTCTCATGGGCCAGCTTCTGGACGATCTCGATGTCCTCCGCGGACAGGCCGCTTTCCTCCAGGCCTTCGCGATCGCCTAGGTATGCCTCTTCTAGCGCAATGTAGAGGCTGTTGTAGGAGGTGATCAGGGCGTTTGCAACCCTCTTCTGGTCCTCTTCGCGCCCCTCAAAGGCCATCTCCAGCCACTTCCAGGCCTTCTGGTCCGCCTTCCACTCCTGGATCTTCTCGCGCCGCTGATGCTCGTTTACATCCTTGAGGGAGAGGTCGATGTGATGCCTGGAACGATCGACGCTCAGCACCTTGCAGACTATCTTCTGCCCTTCCCTCACATGGTCTCTGATGTACTTGATCCAGCCACTGGCCACCTCGGAGATGTGGATCAAGCCGTTTTTGCCGGTGTACTCGTCGAGGCCCACGAAAGCGCCGAAGTCGACCACCTGGTCAACTGTGCAGACGACCAGGTCTCCCGGCTCCGGCCACCCCTCTCTCTCCATTCTCATCACTCTAGAACTTCGATTATCTGTGTCTTGATCTGGGCCTTACCGCCGGTGGATTCCGCAAGGGTCCTTCCGCAGACCAGGCACTTCACCGCTGTGGCGGCGTTGCCGAAGATAATCTGCTCGTTCTCGCAATCGTTACATTTTACCTTTAGAAACTTGGACAGGTTCATCCCTCCACTAGATCGAACCGCGATACTCGGAAGCCTTTGCGGTTATGGGCCTTCTTGCAGGTGTTACATCTATATCTGAGATTGAGCTTCTTCGTGGGCTTATCCCCACCGGGCACCTTGGAGAACTTTCCCTGGTTGCCCGTTCCGTTGGCCCGCTTCTTCTGCCGGGCGATATGAGTCATTGTGGAAACCCGGCCTCTCCTCACCCGCTCCACGGTATGTACCGTGTGAGCCTTGCAGAAGGGGCAGTGGGCTCTGAACTGCTTTGGCATCTTCATGGATATCACCTTGGGATATTCACTTCTCGCGCTAGGTCCTTGTTACACAGGTTCTTAACATGCACGGCAGGTAGGACGACCACATCCTCCTTGGAGAGGCGGTATTTTGCCCCGTTCACTCCTATAAACGTGGGAACGCTGTCAAGCAACCTCACAGCTGAATATTCCTGGCCTATATCCTTCTTGCCCGTTAAAGGTTTTTCGGTGTTGGCGCGGATCAGATGGGCGAGGATGGTCTCCCGCCCCTTGGTCACGGTGGATAGGAGGCTATCGTAGATCTTCTCCTCTTCAGACGTCATCCCCTCCATCGCCTCGACCGAGGTGGAGCTTGCTCTTCGCAAAGCGTTTCTCACGATCTTCTTGATCCGGAGATCGATCAGCTTGGAGAGGCTCTTCCTTGCGCTTTTGAGCTCATCCTCTATGATCTGGGCTTCAACGCTATAGCGGTCATCGATCCTCGAGAGCTCCTCATCGAGGTCCGTCTGATAGGTACCTGCCTGCCGGTAGAAGTCTTTATCCAGCCGGAGCAGCTCGGCGGTCTTCCTCTCTTCCCGTAATGCGTTCGCCAGATCCAATCGATCCACCGTCCAATTGACGCTGTCCGGGGCATTTCCGGGCTGCCGGCCAGCGATCATCAGAGGGGGCAATCATCCATCTTAACCTTTGCCCAGCTCGGCCGCGCCCCGGGCGATCAGCATTATCGCGGCATAGGCGGGGAGCCTCGCGGGGCCTGGGTCGAGCACCTCGTCGATCTCCGCGATCTCAAGGCGGAATGAGCGGGAGAGGACTATATCGACCTCTTCCTTTCCGAAGACCACGGCATCCCTGAGGGGATCGAAGCAATCGAGGCCGGAAACCCCAATGGGGGTCACCCGCAGGCCGGTCCCGCCATGCAGGCTCATAGGATAACGTATCAGCCTTTTAATGTCCGCAGTCACCGGCTCGTCGGTCTCTCCCCTCTGCTCGTCCAGTCCAAAGGAGACCTCCTCACCCTCCAGATATCGCTTTATCAGGATTCGCCAGAGCTCCGAGCTCCCTTTGAAGAAGCCGAGGTTTCCTTCCCCGATCCTCTGGGTAACCTCGGATCCCTTGAGGCTGATGTAGAAATAGGTGGCCTTCTTCTTGCCGATCCCCTTCATGGATGAGAGGAGGTCGACTGCCTCTTTCTCGTCGAGGGAGCGGATGTGCTCGACAAAGCCGAGGATCGCCTTGTTCACCCTTCCAGCCCAACCGGGCGCTCCTGCCGGAGGACATCTGAGCTGCGGCGCTTCCTCGACGCCGGAGTCTCCAACGAGCGCGACCTCGGAGATCATTCGCTCGATATCGAGCCCCCTTCCTGCGAGGTAGTCGACGATCTCCCTTCGAGAATCGCTCAGGAGGGGGCGCACCCTCTCGTCCCTCACATGTATGTGATAGCCCCGGCCGCCCGAGAAGACGAGATCGATCGCCTCGGAAGAGAAGCCGAAGTCGTCCATGAGAAATCCAAGCAGCTTCGCGGTCTCCCTCTTAACGAGGGCGAGCATATCCCTGTAGGATGAGGGCGCACCTTTCAGGTGGTCTGCATCGAGGTCGAAGATGAGGTCGGTTCCCGTCCAGATCTTCTCCTTCATCGTCGGAGCCCCCGGGTGCTCGTAGTATGCAGCGGAGTGGTAGACGTGCTGGGGGACCATGCCCCTGATGTAGTCTACAAGCTCGTTTCGGCTCGTGAAGGCCTTGTGGCGCCGCATGCCGCGGCCGTCGAAGAGGACGAAACCCCACTCACGGCTCGCTGAATCCGGCGGAAGCTCTAAGGAAGCCTCAAGGTAGTACTCCCGAAACCTCGAGCGAAGGTAGCTCATCGTGCGTGGCTGCATTTGTCCTCAAGCCCTAGAGGGCACTCAACCTCAATACGGATTATATAGATCGGGGCGCCGATCGAGCAGGCATGGGATCTCAGCCCTCGCCTGCTCCCTCGCCGCAAGGTCGATCTCCCCCATGATGATCCCCCCGGACGAGCCGGCGCTTGCAAGAACCTCTCCAGAGGGGCCGGCTATCATGCTGCATCCGCCGGCATCGCCGCCGCAGGAGTTGCAGGCGATGTGGTGAATCTGGTTCTCTATTGCCCTTGCAACGACGAGCGCCTTCCAGTGGTAGATCCTCTTCTCTGGAAACTGGGCGATCGTAACAAGCATATCCGCCCCTTGGAGGGTGAGGGATCGGGAAACCTCTGGAAACCGAAGGTCGTAGCAGATCTCCAGGCCGATTTTCCCCCATCGACTTTCAAGCGGAGAAATCCTCCGCCCTCCTCTGAAGTGCTCCTTCTCTGGACCGAACGGATGGATCTTCGAGCAGGTCGCAAAGCGCCCTTGTTCGAGGGCGAAGCCCAGGTTCATATCCCCGGCCATGATCGACCCTATGAACGTTGCTCCAGTGTCCTCTGCAAGGCGGCGGAATGGGTCGAGTATGGGGTAGGGTTCTCTCTCTCTCTCCCTCGAGCCGTCGTAGCAGAATCCGCTCAAGAATAGCTCCGGATATACAAGAAGCTCCGCCCCCGACTCGATCGCAGCGCCTGCCCTCTCCAGGGCCTCTTTTAGGTTCTCTTCTCTTTGGCAAGCAAGAGCCCTCGTCTGGAGACAAGCTGCAAGCATGTGAACCCATGGGAAAGTCCGTATATATTAAGATGACATAGATCGATTGCAATGCTGAGGGATGGGATCTCAAGGTTAGGGAAGGGGATTGCGAATCTTCGAAGGAGGATCTACGGGATACTGGAGGCAACCGACCCCGGCCTGCTCGCAAGGCTCGTCAACCTCTTTATTATGGCGCTCATCATCCTAAACGCAGTCGCAGTCGTGCTGGAGAGCGTCGAGGAGATCTACATCCAGTATGATAAGATATTTGGGTCGATCGAGAAGATCTCCCTTGCCGTATTCACACTGGAGTATCTGCTTCGCGCCTGGACGTGCACCGTGGACCCCAGTTATGGAAACCCGGTCAAGGGCCGGATCGCTTTTGCCCTCTCGCCGCTTGCACTGATAGACCTGATGGTAATTCTGCCCTTCTTTCTGCCCGACTCCCTCCTCGATCTTCGGATGCTTCGAGCCATTCGCATATTCTGGATATTCAAGCTCCTCAGGATCGGGCGCTACTCGCGGGCGATGGCGACCCTGGAGAACGTTCTTAGGGCAAAGAAGGAGGAGCTCATGATCACATTCTTTGCGATCGTCCTCTTCCTGGTCTTTGCTTCAAGCATAATATACTACATCGAGCACGCCGTCCAGCCGCAGAACTTTCCAAGCATCCCTGCCACGATGTGGTGGGCGCTTCTCACGCTTACGACGATCGGCTACGATGATATCTACCCCCAGACGGTGATTGGAAAGATCGCAGGCTCCCTCATAATCATAATGGGTGTTGGGATGTTCGCCCTGCCCACAGGCATACTGGCATCGGGGTTCATCGAGGAGCTTCAGAGGAGGAGGGACGAGGGAGAGGAGGAATCCCCCTCCGATAAGGGTCTTCGGCGGCGGCTTCCTACGATCTCCAGCTTGCGGCGGAGGTAGGGGGGGGCTGAGGCCTGACCTCCCAAAAGCTTCGGGCGGATATTTCAGGCGCTCCGTGAAGTTCGGTGCTGATACCTCTCTGGCCTTCTCCTCACCCCTAGCTGGAGGTCGGTTTGCTTGAGGCGATGCTAACAGATACGCCTGGGGTTGTGCATCAATGAGAGAATTAGATCCTTATACTTTTGCGTTAGTGAGAAAATATTTTTTAATTTAACCGCTAATGAACACGAATGAACGCTAATATCTCCCTAGCCGTTTCAATAGGTCCACGACCCGAAGGTCATGGTAAGGGATAAGGCTGAGTTCGAAAGATCTCTACAGGAGCTTGTGTTTCAATGGGGCCACGACCCAAAGGTCATGGTAAGAGCAAAGGTTTTGCGGCCTCGCCGCATAATTAAAAAACATCGATTTTCACGCACCTCCTTCACTGTTTGACTTTCATTACGAAGTGACCTCCCTTTTGGAGGCATTTTCGCTATGCAGATCCATTTCACGCGCGATTTTGCCCTGTGAGGCGGCTGTTAGCGGTGGGGTTTTTCAGGGGTAGGTGCGTGAAAATTTTTCCCCCTTACACCAGCTATCCGAAAAATTTCGCTATCGGCAAGGCGCAGGATCGACGCATGCAGATTCTCTGGCTCAGCCTGCTCTGGCGAGAGCCTACCCATCCGTCCGGGTCCGGATGGCCCTCATAGTTGCCGGAGGGCGCCTATTCTCCCAGAACTGTGCTGCTTTGTTTGTGCACTTCAACTATCTTAACCTTTACATGAGGTGGCTCTCGGCCCGCTTGCCAGCCTCCGGTCTACTGGGCCATTGCCCTGGCATCCATTGGCAGCCCTCCGTTCGCGTAAATGGCGGCGAAAAGCTGCCCAATTATGCCGCGATAATGCTATCCGGTCGTCAATTCGTCATGGGCTGGAACTTGGACCTGCGATGGAGCGCTGGTTCGGGTGATGAGAACTACCAGATCTGCGCCAAGATGGTAGCTCGGAGGGCAAAGCCCGAGAAGAACCAGAAGAATGGAAAGAAAGATATCCTGGCTAGCCAGTGAGATATGATCCAGCAGAGCTGAAGGTGATTGAAGCATGAGCTCCATGAAGGAAGATATCCCGACAGGTCGTATCCGGAGGCTTGAGGACCTCATATTGACTCTTCGTTGCCACATGCCAGAGATCGCAAGCCGTTATGACGTCAAGTCCCTGGAGATATTCGGATCTTATGTGCGAGGCGAGCAGGACGAGGAGAGCGATCTCGATGTCTTGGTGGAGTATGAAAAAGTTCCCGGCCTGTTCAAATATATCGAGCTGGAGAACCACTTGGAAGAGATCTTAGGCATTAATGTCGACTTGGTCATGAAAAGGTCTCTTTTGCCCCGAATAGAAGAGCGAGTACTTGCCGAGGCGGTTCCTGTTTGAGAGGAAGAAAGGGCTACTTGGACAGCCTTCAGGATATGATCGATTATGCTCGGAAGGCTGAAGCATTTGCCAGCGACAAAGCAATCGAAGACATCATGCAAGACGAAGTGCTGCTATTCGCCATAGCAAGAGCCCTGGAGGTGGTAGGTGAGGCTTCAAAACAGGTTCCTGCATCGATAAAGGATCGATACACTAAGGTGCCCTGGAGAAGCATTGCAGGGATGAGAGACAAGATAATCCATCGATATTTCGGCATCGATGCAGAGGTTCTCTGGGTGACGGTGAAGGAGGACCTGCCAAAGATGTGCCATGATGTATCCAACATAATTCAGGATATTAAACGCAAGGAAGGGGTTCAAGACGATATAAGGGAGGATTCGAGGTGATAGCTGCAAATCCAGCATGCCAACGTTTCACATGAAAAGACTCAGCTAGATATCGTGGTCTGCCACATCCCAAAGCTCTGGTGTAGATGGAGCATGGAGCATGAAAGGGCGCTCTAGCGCACCGTCAGGGCCCGGCCGGGCTCAATCAACTTGCTGATATTATTATACAATTATGAACTTCCGCTTGGGTGATCTCGGCGGCGGCACTCCCAAAAATTCGATCCTCTCCTCCACGCTCCCCTCAGCCGGCCCCATATCGATTATCATGATCCTGTCGTGCTCTTGATCGATCGTATCGATGAGAGAGGCGATCATCTCCACCTTGCCATGGGTCGTGAGCCTGCAGCCGAAGACCGAGTAGTGAATTGGATCTCCAAAGCCGATCATCCTCTCATGGACCATCCGAAGGCGCTTTGGATCCATTTCCCCCGAGGCGATAGGAGCGCTGTGGCCTGCCGTCGCCAGGCGGGGGCGCGAGGACCGACGAATCGCCCCCCTCGGATCCGGATTCAGGCAAGTAACGCCTTCGCCCAAGAGGGCCCGGCCCTCCACCACCACGGGGAAGCCTCCGGGCGCCGGATGGAGGGGGCGTGGGATTTCAGACCATGCGTACATCCCTTTTTGATCTCATTGCCGGCTCATGCGGATTCCTGTCCATCGTTGTCCTATCTGCAATCAGACCGATGAAAGCTCTCCTGCAGGCCCTGCTAACAGGCTGCGCTTCTGAGGAGTGGGAACCGCTCTGCCAGTCTCTTCTGCAGCCTCCAGCCAGAGTCTCATGGCAATCTTGACCTCTTTTAATGCTCTCTCTTCGGTCTCGCCAAAGGCTGAACAGCCTGGAAGCTCAGGAACAATGGCGATGAATCCCCCATCCTCTTCGCTGTAGAATATCTCAATTGCGTACATCAATCCTCCTGAAGCTTGTATTTTTCAATTATTACATTGGGAGCGCGGAGGGTCACGAATACCCCGACCTTTAGGTCGGGGATGAAGTGAACCCTCGCCTTTTTTGCGTTAACATAACTCGATCAACCGCTGTCTCTTTTACAATGAACCAATCTCACTGGAAACCGAAAGCAAAGCATTAATTGCGCAAACCAAACGATTCAGGACAACGACGACTCGATGATTTCTGAATTCCGGAAAACCGAGCGCGCGGCCCGAAGCATACCCCGTCCTTTAGGGCGGGGTGGCCGCGCGCCGTTTGATTTTTATAAACTGCCTTACTTGATATGCTTTTGCCCATCCGCCAACGTTTTGGAAGGTCCAAATCTCCCGTACACCCTCTTGAAAATAAACGCGATGGCTCCCTGCACCTTTTCGAGTCTCGAAGCCGAAATCCTCTGCTATTTGGCACAACCTTTTGAACCGGATCTTCTTTGGGTTTGCCTTCAACTCATCGAGCCGATCTCGTCTATCCATATCGTTTTCCTTTCCTGGTACGGCCTTACTTCATCAATGCATCCATAAAATAGATATCTGTCGGAATCGGCTCTCATCCCTCTCTCATGGATCGCTTTTCCGATTAAATTTCTGCGAGGCTGCAGCCACTGGCGCCTCTAGCGGATGCAACGCCATGATGTCCCATTGACGAGCAGGCGGCGATTCCCCCTCCCGGCCGGCAGCGTCATCTCGATCATCTCGCCCGGGGCGATGGCAGGGCCCTGGCTTGCGACTGCCAGCCGCAGGATCGAAGATAGGCGAATCGCCGCCGGGGGCTGCGGAAGCGCTGGCGGCCCGGCCGCGGGGGGCCTCCGGGGCCGGCACTGAGCCCTGATATCAGACGATGCGAACATCCCTTCCTGATCTCATTGCCGAATCATGCAGCCTTCTATCGAGCGTCAAGAGAGGCACCCCCTCTCTCTCAGCTGCTGCCAAGAATAGAGAATCGTAAAGGGGTATCCTGTCCTCGACTGCAATCAGAAAGGCCTCGAAGAGAAGATCGGATGATCTGAGGAGAAGGCATGAGCCGGCGATGAACTCAAAGCTGTCCCTGAGGGCTTCCATGGCGAGCTCCTTCTTCTCTTTAAAGAAGACGACCTGCTTCCATGCAACGTTTCCGACCTCGGAGAACGCCAGATCCAGCGTGATGGGATCGAGTTCGGCCACGCTCTTTCTAACCCGGGATGATGCCTCCTCCCTGAAGAACAAGGCGGCAATCACGCTTGAGTCGAGGACTGCCCTATCTCGCATTCCTGTCCTCCCTGATCATAGCCGAGGCGCCTTTCTCATTTGGGACCTGCTCCTTCCATCGCGCTTCCGCACGAGCAAGCAGCTTCATCTTATTTCGTTCCCGGACCATCGTCTCCACCATCATCCTGATATCGGCCTGCCAGTTGACTTCGCTCATCTCCTTCATCATCCGGCGGATATCGCTATCCAGACGAATGCTGTAAACAGCAGTTGGCATGAGAAACTGTATACTTCTTACGTATATAGTCTTGTTGACGGCTCGCCTTCGGCCGGTAGGCGGCGGGGGATCGCCGGTTGTGGCCCTGCGGGGGGCTCTCCTCAAGGCCGCGCGCCCTGGGCCGTCAGCTTCATCTCGATCACCTGGCCGGCGGCGATGGCGGGACTGTGGCTTGCGACGACCCCGGGCCGAGGATTGCAGATAAGCGAATCGCCGCCGCGGGCGAGCCGTGGAGGAGGTGCAGCGCCGCGGGGGCCCGGCCCTCCACGACCACGAGGGAGCCCGGCGGGATCTCCGGGAGCGGAGGCAGCGGCTCTGCGGGGGTGATGGGGATCCCTCAAGGCCGCGCGCCCTGGGCCGGCAGGAATATACTATTTGGCGCATAGAATTCCACCATCGCCTGATGCTTTCAACTGCAAACGCCGCTGTATCCCACATTCCGCAGTAAGGGGCAAAAAGTCGAATAATTTTACTGATGGCGATTTATAGAATTACATACAAAGTACTATAATCTATAAGTTTTTATATTTGCACGCTCTTGGCAGTTTGTAAAGATTCCTGGCCCAAAACAGTAATCCCAGTGCTTTTAATTTTCATCATATTGATAAATCTTTAAAATTTTAAAATATAGAAACGTTCTAGTGATATTTATCAATCAACTCAAATCGATAGCAAGAAAATTGTTAAATCCATTGAGCCTTAATCCGGAATGTGGGGTAAATCGAAGCCCTCCTATATATATAGACGAGGAGTGAATGGATCATGATACAGGGCTTGGGAAATTACAGCAATTTCGGCACGCTGTCGACTTCTGAAAGCCTGAAAGTATATGGAGGCGATAATAATGAGTAAGCGGGGAACGGATAACCACGTGATGGGGACTTCAGTGAGGTTTACCTTGAAGCTATTGATTGTATCCTTATTGGTATTTGTTTTCTTGTCTTGCCAAGCACAGGCTGAGGAGGATATATGCGATGGACTTGCCATCATCAAGAACACTAAGGACGCCACGGTCAACAGGACAAGCACTCTTGAAGCCCCTGGCAACCTCATGAGCACCGGAGGCTCATTCCAGGAAACCGGTGTCGACGTGCCCTGCGATCCGCCCCATGAATTCGGGCCTTTCGAGGTGGAGGCGGGAGGGAGGCTCAACGCTAGCATCATTGGAAACCCCCCAGTACCTGCCAAGTGGAGCCTTTGCAACCACAACACTGGCATGGCCATCTGCTTCGCCCCCAGGTATGGCAGAGGTTACGGCACTGAAGACGTCATCCTCAGACTAGGTGGCCAGGCTGACGATAACGACCTCAAGGGAAGCGCTGAGTGGTCCAGTCCTGGAAGGATCAAGGTGGTCATATCCGCGCCTGTGGGATTTGGTCCCCTCACGAAGGGATGTTTCGGCCAGGGGTACTCGGCCAATGTGGACGTAGTCTCCTTTAATAGTGAGGGGCCTGCTCGGGCCGGGACGCTCCTCAAGCCAGACGATCTCCTCGAGACCAGCGGGAGTGGTGAGGCGACCCTTCTCCTCAGCTCCAGCGGCGGAAAGCTCTGGGTGGGACCCAACAGCGAAGTGACGTTGAACAATAACGAGGTCGATCTTGCTGAGGATACCCTGAGTCTGGATAGTCCTGTAGGCAAGGTCGCTGCAAAGCTCAACGATCTGTATGATCAGGGCTTGCCTATGCCCAAGCAATACTGGGAGGACCCTTCTGGGTTTACAAACAATTTCCGGGAGGGTACATTATTCGAGGCACAAGGAATTATCGAGAATGAGGCTGATCCCTGTGAGGCGGCCGTTGAGCTGAAACTATTCTTCGATAGCCACGAGGGTGAATGGACTGGGGAGAAGACGGTTGAGACCGCTTGGACGCTCTTTGGCAAGGACGAGTGGGACCTCCTCAAATTGGCCTATGAAGGAATTCCAGTATATGGCCAGATAGCGGCTACCATTGCCTTGGTGGATGACTGGAATGACCAGTGGGAAGTCTTGAGCAGGGAGCTTAAGGCCTGGACCGCAAGCAATCAGGCTAAGGTAGGTCTGGACGCTTTCCGCAAAAGCAAGGGCTGGACTGAAGATGATCTGGACACAAACCTGAGCATGCTGAGCCGAGAGCGGTCCAAGCTCGCTTCCGAGATCAACAAGGAAAAGGAAGATTTGGCAAGAGACATAAAGAATAAAGAAGACGAGACTGTAATCGCCCTAGCCAATATGTATGGGCTCTCAGACAAGCCTAACGTGCCCGAGGCCGTGAAGCTCAATTGCCAGGATGACGTTGCTTGGATGAAATTCGACAGTTACGTCTGGGAAAGGAAGGCTCAAGCCTTCGGAAATGTGAGCGACCTGGAAACGAAGATGGCAGAGCTGGTGATCCAAGAAAAGACCCTCGAGCTCTACCGCGCCCCCATAGTCAGGGGTACCAGTGATAGGGATTTAAAAAGGCCAAAAGAGCCTGTCATCGGGCCTTGCTCCAGATCTGGCGCATCGATCACGCTCGGCGAGGGGATAATCAGGTACAGCAACATCAGGCATTCCGATCCTTCGGGGCTGAATATAAAGATGGGCAGCTACACTGTGACCCCAGAGGGTACCGAGTTAATCTGCGAGAAGAGGGGCGACGCGGGCAGGATTGTGGTCATAGATGGCTCTGTAGTCGTCTCCAACTCGACCGCTTCTGATGTGAAGCTACAATCGGGCCAGCAGTTTGATCTCCAGACGGGCGCCGTCAGCCCCTATAACCTCAGCACTGATGACGGAGGCCTTGTCGGCGGCATACCTCTCAGAGACCTTCCTCTCAACGATTACACGGGCCAGCCTTATGGGTTTTACTTCCCCGAGTTCAACGGCACTCTATCTCCCGGATGGATATGGCAGGACCCTGGCGAGGACGCGTCTTTCAACGTATCTGAGCCAGGTACGTTGATCGTTACAGTTCCTGACGGAAACGATCTTTGGGGCCATCCTGGGTCAACTGCAGGGCAGCGCTCCGACGCTCCTCGTCTTCTCCACAAGGTCACTGGCGATTTCGATCTTGAAGGGGAGATCCTTCTTCAGAGCAACGCCACCCACGTCGCGGCCACTGAGTTCGTCGTCTACTCCCCCGCCTCTTACCTGGGCTTACTCGCGGGCCAGATGAAGCTCGACGGACTGGGGGAGCACTACAGGATCCTCGGTGGGGGCTGGGTGAAAATGGACGGGCTGAACAAGCTCTCGTCGTTGAATACGAAATTCATGGATGGCCCCGATGCCCCAGATGGGCCTGTGAAGGTTAGGCTCACAAGAAGGGGTGATCTCTGGAAGACCTACTGGAGCCTGGACGGCATCAGATGGAACCTTTCGACGAGGGAGATGATAGGTGCCCCAGACACGCTCTGGGTGGGTTGGATCTTTAAGCGCATGGCCTATGACGCCATGGTCAACGAGCCTGCTGTGACCACCCTCCGGGACCTGAGCCTCGATACCGCTGCCAGGGGCTCATTGGAGATCTCAAAGTGGGACGTTGTTCAATGGGCTGGACGAGCTGATGTCGGGAACGGCTCTTCTGCCCGCCTGGAGCTGGACGGCTCGAGACTCGGGGGCGTGAACGTATATAGTGGCCGAAGCTACGAGGGCGACTTCGACGCTGTGGTCAGGTTCAGAGCCGAGAACGGCACCTACCAGCCAGGTGAGAGGTTCATGCTGTTTTTCGGAGCTGCTAGCAACGACGAGAAGAACGTGGGATACGTCGGCTTGACCCAGGCAGATGGACACCTTTATCTGGCAGATCGTTATCCAAGGCGATACGGAACTGACTTGGGGCTGGCTGGAAGTTGGGGCAGGTGGAGGTGGATGGCCACCGCAGACTCCGAAGGCTATCTAAGGGTATCAAGACAGAATGGGAACATCTCCACTTACGTGTGGTCAGAGTGCCAGTGGCAACGTCTCGACTCCTTTGAGAGCGGATTCTCTGACCCTGCCTTCCTCTTCATTAGATTGTCCAACGACAATTGGAGCCCCACTGCCAACGCCTCCGTTTCAGTGGACTTCGCCCTCGAGCAATTCCTCACCGGCGATATGACAGGGGATATCTGGACGCCCCCCGACTGCAACCTCGTCCAGCCAATGGACCTGCCCCCTGAGTTAACCCTTCCCGAGGGCGTGGAGGCCCTGATGCTCAGGCCAGCCTTCGCCTTGGGGACGCTATTCTTCGATCAGGTGGGAACTGCCTACATCTTCTCCAACCAAAGGGAGGAGAGGTTCGAGCACTGGACCAAAAGATGGAATGCGATCGTATCCATAGATAGGAGCGGCTTAGCCGGGATATACGCAAAAGCCGATATCCTGGCTGGGGTTAACCGCAAGAGCGGAGCGGGTCTGGATGATGGTGTCCTGGTGGCTTTAGACTACTGGTCTGAAGGTGGCAACGCTTTCAGCGGTTTCTATGAGCTCCGGCCTGATGGGAGCAGCCGCAAGTGGAACCTGACCGGGAGTTATCCGGGTCTTGGTGATGTGATACCTGCTCCCGATGGGGGGTGGTTTTTCGCTGACTTTGAGGCCGATAACATCTGGCACCTGAGGGCAGAGGGCCAGGCCGAGGTGCCTCTTATAACCCAGGGAGGGGCGCCACTTGGGCTTGTTGATCTCGCCTTCGATGAGGAAGAAGAGACTCTGTACGGCCTAAGTTGGGGCGGATCATGGCCTTTTGGTAGCGCTCTGGAGATCTATAGGATCACAGACGACGGCCAGGCAGCCCTCGTGGCGAAGGTCAACGAGGCAGTATCAAGTGGTGGTATTGCTATTAGCCAGAAGGGTCCCTTCAGCCGAGGCCTATACGTCAGCGACTACGTGGGTGGGCGTGTCCTGAGGGTATACCCCGATGGGAACCTGATACCTGTGATCACCGGACTTGTCAAGCCGGGGGACTTGGGTTTCAATCCATTGACAGGGGACTTGCTAGTAATTTGCGACGATGGTCGGGCAATCCTATGGGTTGGCGAGAGCCTCCCAAAATGGAAACGGGACGTTCTTCTTTCATCAGAGGTCGACCCTTATGCAGATTTAATCGCCGACAGCGAGACCGAGCAACCGACATCCGGAGCTTCGACTACATTCGCCCAGCTGGAAGCGTTTCAGATCGAGGAATGGGGCCGCTTCCGGACCGCGGAGTACCTGGGCGAGAAGTATTTCGCAGCCTATGAAGGAGGTCTTCTGTACAACGCCTCGAAAGAGACGAACCTGATCGAAGATAAACAGCTATTCCGCGTGCTCTTCAATAGCAACGAAGAAATGACCGTTACTACTGGCAAGCCTCTGGAGCTACAAGAAGACTACGAGCTCGCTATCCAGGCGATTGATTTTGACGGCAACAAGGCCTATGTCGAACTCCGCAAGGATGGCATGGGCGTTGACTCCGCAATAATAAGCCCCGTTCCGACTACCTATACTAAGGAGACAAAGAGGAGCACAGAAGATGAGACATATGCTTATTCAGTGAAAATGGGCGATAAAACGGTAGAGATAATATCGGTCCATTTTAAAAATGCCTTCTGCGGACCGATGCGAGATATGGCCACGGTGGACAGGATTTTGCAGGTTTCTGAAGACTCGCCATCTCGTGTAATTTGCGACAGCAATGAAGAGATGATCGTTGCCACAGGCACGCCTCTGAAGCTTGAAGATGACTACGAGCTTGCGATTCAGGCGATCGACCTGGACGGCAACAAGGTCTACGCTCAGCTCATGAAGAGCGGCAAGGTTGTCGACTCTCAGGTAGTCAAGACAACGTCAACACCCGAGGGTGGCGAGAATTACGCCTACTCGGTAAAGGAGGGTGATGAAGATGACACCATATCGATCCGCGTTAAGAATGTATTCCGGGGCGCTGAGCAGGATCGAGTAGTGGTGGATAGAGTCCTTCAGACATCAGGAGATCAGCCCTCACGAGTGATCTACGAAAACTTCGATGAAACTATAGTCACATCGGATAACCCGCTCAAGCTTGAAGAGGGCTACGAGCTGGTCGTCGCGGAGGTTGACCTGAATGGAGGGAAGGCTTACGTAGAGCTGTACAAAGATGGGGTGCTAGTAGACTCTGTCGTGATAACGCCACCCAGAGCATTGGGCTCGGAAACCTACACTTACTCGGTGGATACGACCGGTGCTGAAGATGCTGAGATAATAAGAGTTCACTTTAAGAATGCCTTCCGCGGCCCCATGCTGGATGTGGCCACCGCGGATACGATCTGGCAGGCGTCTGAATATCAGCCATATCCCGTGATCCACGAGAGCTCCGAAGAGACCGTCATCACGACGCTTGAGCCTCTGGTGCTAAAGGAGGGCTACGAGCTGAACGTCGCGGCGATAGATCTGGATGGCGAGAAGGTTTACGTCGAACTCTTCAAGGACGGAGCGATGGTCGACTCGGCTGTTATAACACCGCCAGACGCCGCACCTGGTGACGGGGCCTATTCCTACTCTGTTGACGCGGACGCCACCGAAGGGGTGGAGCTGATCTCGGTCCACTTCAAGAACGCCTTCCGCTCCGCAGAACAGGACCTGGCCACCGTAGATCTGATCTGGCAGATCTCCGAGGATCAGTCATCTCGCGTTATCTACGAGAGTTCCGATGAAACGATAGTCAATTCGGGCGCGCCATTGAAGCTGAGGGATGGCTATGAGCTTGTCATCGAGGAAATTGGCCTGGACGGGGACAAACTGTACGTGGAGCTGTACAAAGACGGCAAGAGGCTCGACTCTGCGGTGGTGGTGCCGCCCAGAGCGACGATCGAGGACAAAACCTATACCTACGTCGGTGACGTGGGAAGGACCGAGGATACCGTCGTCATCGCAGTTCATTTTAAGAACGCATTCCGCGGCGCAGAACAGGACATAGTCACTGTCGACGGCATTTGGCAGATATCGGAGATACCCATAGAGATCGAGGAGACGAAGGCTACTGGAGAGCCGGTCCTGATATTCGAGCGCAATTCACTTGGTGCTGTGGAGAATGATCCTCCCAACCCCACCAAGTTCACATTGGACCGGCCATACTTGATCACTGAAATTCGTACCTACCACTGGAATTATGGCAAAGGGCAGACACCAGGAGCAATCGGGATACAAGATAAAGAAAAAAATGTTCTGAAAGTGATGTTCGCTACTGGTTTGGAAGGAATGGGCGGCGTTCACAACACATACTGGTCTGTCCAGCCCAATCTGGAACTGCCACCTGGTGAATACAACATCATCGATTCCGATCCTTCTACATGGTCCCACAACTTGGAGACCGGTGGTCAGGGAATAGCCTGGGTCTACGGTTTGGAAGTTAAAGAAAAGAAGGCTTCTGGCACTGAAAATGCAACATTTTAACAATTTTCTCAGCAAGTAGACTCGGATCCAATCCCCATATCTGAAACCCAAAGCTTCGATGAAGAAACTTCGAAGGATGCATCGACGACTGAGTACTGGCTGGACCTTGGAAACGAAGCCTTCCTGGAAGACAAGTACGAAGAGGCGTTGGGATATTTCGAATGGGCCCTGGAGGGTCGTGATTCTGAAATAGGTTGGAGTTTCTATAACCCGTCTATAGCTTGCGAT
>CAZWDT010000017.1:0-44108 GCA_964632755.1 uncultured Methanotrichaceae archaeon | reverse complement strand
CACGGTCTAACCTGCCTTTGAAAAGGCAGGGATGCGGCCTGCTCTTTCTCCTCAACCCGAGTTAACTGACGGTATCGCTTACTTTCCTTCCCTCTACCTAATAAATTCCACTCAGTATCGTAACATGGAAATGGTAAATGTTTTCCATTTCATGAATAACTTTGAATTTACCCGAATTAAGTTGTCTATATGAGTATATATTCATGAACCACACTATGCACAACAATATACTTAGTGCGCTAACTATCCATAAAATGAATGCCGGGAGCGGGATTCGAGCCCGCGACTTCCAGATGACTCAGGCGCCCCTTATGCGTTACCCTATGAGTCTGGCGCCCTAACCAGCTAGGCCACCCCGGCATCCCTCCTCGACCGATTTATTACATAAGGGTTATGCTCTAATCCGGGCCCGCCTCGCGGCGATTCGATGGCGTCCGCGACGGGGGATAACCTTATCTTGAGCCTTTGAGATATCGGTAAATCCGATGCAATCGAGCATATCCGGCAAGGTGAGCGACTCGCTCGCCGATAAGACCGTCGTTCTCGCGGTCACAGGCAGCATCGCCGCGGTGAGGACGCTTGACCTCGTGCGCGACCTGATCAGACGGGGGGCGAAGGTCCACTGCGTCATGAGCGCTGCCGCTCAGCAGATCATCCACCCGCACGCCCTCGAGTACGCCTCCAGCAACCCCGTGATAACCGAGATCACAGGAATGGTGGAGCACGTCGCGCTCCTCGGCGACGACGGGGAGGCTGACGCCCTATTGATTGCGCCTGCGACTGCGAACACCATAGGGAAGGTTGCTCTCGGAATCGATGATACCCCGGTTACAACTTTTGCAACAACCGCCATTGGGAGCGGAAAAGCAGTCATGGTCGTCCCTGCAATGCATGAGGCAATGTATCGCCATCCTGCGGTTCTAAGGAACCTCGAATCCCTAAAGGCAATGGGTGCAATCGTCGTTGATCCTCGGCTGGAGGAGGGAAAGGCCAAGATCGCCGAGAACTCCCGCATAGCGCTTGAGATGGAGAGGATGCTTGGACCTCGAACCCTCGAAGGAAAGAGGATACTGATCACGAGCGGGGCAACGGCTGAGAGGATAGATCCGATCCGAATCCTCACCAACAGGGCCTCTGGACGGACCGGAGTGGAGCTCGCCCTGGAAGCTTACAGACGAGGCGCCATGCCGACGGTCGTCCATCGGGCCCGTCTCGGCCTTCCCTTCCCCGAAATCTACGTCGAGTGCGCAGCGGAGATGCTCGAGGCCGTTCTCTGCGAGCTCGATTCCGGGTACCATGCGATGATCAGCGCCGCTGCCATCGGCGACTACACAATCGAGGAGAGCTCGACGAAGATCAAGTCGGGCGGGGACCTTTCGCTCTGCCTTGTGCCAACCGTGAAGGTCGTGAAGACGGCTCGCTTGGCTCATCCTGACCTCGTGATCGCGGGATTTAAGGCGGAGACGAACCTCTCGGAGGAGGAGCTGCTCTCCCGGGCCCGGGAGTCGATGATCGCCTCAGGCCTCGACCTGATGATAGCAAACGACGTCGGAGCTGGAGGAATGGGCACCGAGGAGAACAGGGTCTACATACTGGGCGGAAAAGGCTCTCAGATCCAGGCAACTGGGAGGAAGAGCCTGATCGCTCGAAGGATCCTCGACGCCCTCGAGGAGGTGCTACGCTGATTGCATCAGCGCCAGCTTGGGCCCGGGCCCGAGTTCCCGCTCATATCACAGGCTTCTTTGCGCCTTACAGGCACCTGGATCCGTCCAGGGCCGGCTCTCGCGGATGCGGCGCAACCCTAGCGCTCGATGCCGTGACTACGATCGCTTTGGCGGAGGAGACCATGGTCCTCCTAAACGGCAAGCCAACACTCGCGCCGGTTACGAGATCGGTCATCGAAGCGCTCGCGCCCGCGCCCGTAAAGGTCTCGACGGATCTTGAGATGCCGCAAGGATCAGGCTTTGGCGCAAGCGGTGCGGGCGCGCTTGGCGCATCTTATGCGATCAACTCCCTCTTCAACCTGGGATTTACCTCTGACCGGCTCGGAGAGGTCGCCCATGTCGCCGAGGTGATGAACGGAACGGGCCTTGGCGACGTCATCGCTCAAAACACCGGCGGCCTTCTGATCCGCCTCGAGCCGGGGGCACCGGGGATCGGCCGCGTGGATCGAATCCTCGTACCCCCCACGGAGGTCGATTGCGTTGTGCGAGGACCGATCTCCACGAAGGAGGTCCTGAGCGACCCTGGCCTCGTTCGCCAGATCGCTTGCGCCGGCGAGGAGGCGCTGGATGAGATCGTTCGACGGCCGACGTTCGAGAGGTTCATGGAGCTCTCGCGCAGGTTCTCGATCGACTCAGGCCTCGCGCCGGGCTGGATCCTCGACGCGATCGAGGCGGTCGAGGCGCTCGGAGGACTTGCGAGCATGATAATGCTCGGCGATGCCGTCTTCGCCGTCGGCGGAAGGGAGGCCTTGTCCGAGTTTGGACCTGTGATCACTACCCGGATGACAGAGCGGGGGGCCTCCCTTGACTGAGATTCCAAGGACGCATCCTCGTTACCTCTCCTTGGTTGCCAGGGAGAAGGTCGCCGCAGGGGTTGCGGCCGGGCTTACCAGCACCCAGGGCCTGATCGCTCAGGGGCGAGGAGAGGCCTTCGACTACTTGATCGGGGAGAGGACGACTCCTTCCGCCGCAGAGGCCACAAGGGCTGCAGCGGCCATGCTCCTTCTTGCGAGAAGGCCTGCGATCAGCGTAAATGGCAACGTGGCCGCCCTTGTGGCAGAGGAGATGGTTGCGCTTGCCCGGGCGCTCAACGCTCCGCTCGAGGTGAACCTCTTTCACAGGAGCGAGGAGAGGGTAGGGAGGATCGCAGATCTCCTCCGCTCTCTGGGGGGGGAAAGGGTGCTTGGGGAAAGGCCTGATGCGATCGTTCCAGGGCTCGATCACGCCCGCGCCAAGGCCACAAGGGGCGGGATCTACGATGCAGACGTCGTGCTCATACCACTGGAGGACGGCGACCGCTGCGAGGCCCTCCTGGCCATGGGAAAGAGGACGATTGCAATCGACCTCAACCCTCTGAGCCGGACGGCCGTCAAGGCCACCATATCCATCGTCGACAACGTGACAAGGGCCCTTCCAAACCTCACCGCCGCAATCGAGGAGCTGAAGCGATCAATCGAGGGGGAGATCGAAGCGATCTTGGCCAGCTACGATAACAGGGCGGCTCTTAGAATGAGCCTGGAGGAGATCAAGTCGACCCTCTCCAGGGGATGAACGGCGACGATTTGAAATCAAAAAGATTTTATCTTATAAGAGTGTTAATAAAATCCATGCCTTACACCCTCAACTATCAGGCGCTCGTCAATGCCGTCGAGGCCTCAACCGGTGCCCGGGGTTCGGTATACCCAAACGATTACAACTATGTGGCGCTGCCCTTGAGAACGGTTCAGTCCATGGTTTCATCCCTTCCAGCATCATCGAGCACGCTCGAAGCTGGCGACTGCGACGACCGTGCCCGCAGGCTATGGTTCCGTCTCAAGGAGGAAGAGCCCCTCTCGGCGTGTGGGATGATTCGCCTCTCAGCACCTGTTGCCCATGACATAGTGGGGGTGATAACAGAGGAGGACCTGTTGCTCTCCCAGGGCGCGGAGACGGGAAGAGTCTCACTGTCGATCAGCAGGGAGGGACTGCTTCGAGAGGGCCTCCTCGGAGAAGATCTTCCCGAGTACCAGGGAGAGATCATCCCCGCCGCTCCATCCATCTCGGCGAAGGGGCAAGTCGCGGCCAAGGTTGGGCCGCTCGAGATGACCCTCATCGAGCCCGCAACGAAGGAGATATTCAAGAGGTCTCAGGGAGGGCACTTCGGGAAGGAGGGGTGGCCTGTCGCCGGCATCAGGGCCTTTGCCGTCTGGTTCTAGCGACACTTGCAGCCATCTTGACCGACTGATCGGAGTCGTCGATTAGTCGATCCAAGGCCGAGTCCGGCACGTTCGGGTTCCCGGAAACGGCCTCTCGAACCATGAAAGACCAGTGCCCTGCGAGGGCCTCCAGGATCTCCGCCGGCGCGGCTGGGTTCTCGGCTACCTTGCGCCTCACCTCCCACACCCTATCCAGGGATAAGGCCCTCAAGGCCTCTTCCGGAGTCTTGGGATTGGCGGCAGCAGCCTCCCTCACATCCGTTATCCTGTCTTCGCCAAGCCTCATCAGCACATCCGGGCGGGAGGACCTGGTAGCAACCTTCCTTCGCACGACCCAGCTAAGATCAAGGGAGAGACGATCCAAGAGATCCTCATCTGCAATGGAATTTCCAGCAACCGCCTCCCTCACATACTCGCTCTCGTCCTTTGCAAGGGCATGGAGTGAGGCCTCTCCAATGTTGGGATTCTTTGCCGCAGCCTCCTTGACGATGTAGCGGCTCTCCTGGAGGCTGCTGTCGTAGTCTGCCATCACGTCTTCTGCGAGCACGTCCAATAGCTCCGCCGGGGTCTTCCAGTTCAAGGCCACGGCCGAGCGGACGTAGCCATTCTCGTCTTCTGCAAGCAGACGGATGAGATCGAGGCTTGCGCTCTGGTTTCCAGCCACCCCTTCCCTGACCCAGGCCACGCTATCGCGAGAGAGCCTTGCCAAGATCTCGGCGGGTGTTGCCGGATTCCAGCCGACGGCGCGGCGCTGATGCCAGTCGAAGGAGCGAGAGAGCCTCTCCAGCTCCTCGACATCTGATTCGCCAGCGTGCAAAAGTTCGTCCTCCAGCGCCCTTCCCCCTTGCTCCCTTAACCCTTGCTCCCTTAACCCTTGCTCCCTTAACCCTTGCTCCCTTCACCCTCGATAGAGGGTGAAGCGATAGAGATCCTCCAAGAACTCCCCTTGTCTACGGGTGTCATGCCTCTCGAGCCTTCTCTCCAATACGGGGAGATCGCCTACGGAGATCCCCTTGATGAGGGAGCGATCCCCGCTTAAGACAGCGTATTTGATCAAAGGTCGAAACCGCCCTAGCATGATGTCGAGCCTCTCTTGGACCTCCTCCATATGAGATCGGATATCCTCCTCCCTAAGCCGCTCGAACCTTCTCTGAGACCACCCACCCTTCGAATGCTTCTCCTTGACGACGCTGCGCACGCTCAAAGCTGCTTCGAAGCCTCCGGAGCTCAAGCTGACGCCGATGAACGTATCCCCCGCATGTGCGGAGACCAAGAGGACTGGCGTCTCCAGCATATCGACGATTCCTTGAATGGCAAAGGCAGATGCAGTCTGCACGGACTCCTCCTGGATGGGAAATGGGGGGATAAGCGCCATGGTGAAGAGCGTCGGATAATGGTAGACGAGAAAGCCCGTATCCGACTCAAGGGAGGAGACCATGCGGGCTGAATCGGTCGGCAGCCCCTCGCCCTCCCTCGTCCATGCGCTTATGAGATCCTCGCGGGTGGAATGAAGCTCTCGCAGCCGCTCTCCAAGCCTTGCCGCCTCTCGGGGGCGAAGAGGCCAAGATGCCATAGACGCTTCTGCGGCATTCGGGGGCTCTGGCTGCGTGGCTTGGGTTGTCTTCTGCTCTAGCTGCTGCTCAGCCTTCTTGAGAGCCTGATTTACCTCCTGATAGTCGCTCGCAAGCCTTCTTAGGCGAGCCTCCCTTCTCTCAAGGCTGGATGCAAGCTGCGAGCTTTCCTGCCTGCATTGGGCAAGCTCCTCCTCAAGCTCGGCTATCCTCTCCTCCAACCGCCTCTTGCCGAAGAGATCCATCCATCACCACCTCGCTCTTGGAGATAGAACAAGCCCCAATAAGGGGACTTAACGGACTCGCTGGGACTCGAACCCAGGTCAGCGGGTTTCTTCGAATGCTCTCCGAAGCCCGCTAGGATATCCTCTACCCTACGAGCCCACCATATCCGTCAAGGAAATCGGTCAGGTAATAACCTTTCCCCGGAAAAGCAATTGACCTTCTGGGGCCGGGACCGGGATTCGAACCCGACTCGAGGGATCCACAGTCCCACAGGATGACCACTACCCTATCCCGGCGCCAGCCCAGAGACTCATTCCAGGGAGATAAAACTTTCCCCGGACCGATAGGCCCTCTCGGCCGTCTCCACCACAAGGCTTAGCAGGTCCTCCGGCCGGTCGATGTAATAGACGGTCCCAAGCCCCTTCAAAGCCTCCTCCACATTCCTGTCCCTTCGCTCCTGGTCTATGCAGAAGAGGACGAACTGGCCACATTTCGCAGCCTTCTCGATTTGCTCCCACTCATTGTAGAGGTTCTGGATCTGTGTGTCGGTTATGCAGAGGATGAGGCATCCTTGCTTTTGCCTTGCGAGGCGCAGGATCTCTCGTCCGGGGATATGGGTGCGAGAGCCGATGTACTCCACGAGCACCTCCTCGATCGCGCTTAGGTCCCTCGTCCAGCTTTGAGCGATATAGCTCTCGCTGAAGTTGATTGCCGCAATCTCAGCACCCTCGCTATGGGCGAACTCGGAGGCTTTGAAGGCGGAAAGCGTTGCGCTGTGGGTCTTGCTGCCACGACGGTGTCCATCCATGGAACGGCTGCTGTCCAGGACGACGAGAAGGGAGGGGACCTTGCCCCTTCCCGGCACCATCTGGCCGCACTCCTCTTCCCGGCGATAGGTCGTGATCCCTGGGATCAAGCGTGGGCTCATAGATAGGGAGTAGGGGATGTCGAGCTCGCTAGGCGGATCGCTGAGCCTCCAGCGCGTTGGAGAGGAGGGATAGAGGCTCTCCCTGACCTGCCGAGATGATTTGATCTCGATCGCATAGCCCTGATCCCTGTACCATCTCCGGAGATCGGCCTTTAGGCCAATGGAGAGAAGTGCCTCTCGAAACTCCTCCGGCTCGAGCTCCGCTGCGAGGCTTGAGAATGGATGCGCCTCTGCGTTCCCCCTCAATATATCGAGCGCGCGCACCTCACCTCTTCCGAGCACGCCCTGATCCAGGGGCTCGAGGATGCGAGCCATCTGGCCGCACTGTCTCTCCCATAATGCTTTGTCCCTGATACCGGCTGAGAAGACCTCCACGAGGAGCTCCACCTCCGGTCGATCTACATCGAGCAGGTCTATTCCCCAAAACTCCCCCAGAAACCCCAGAACGACCGCGTCGAGGGAGGAGAGATCTCTACGGCCGAGCCTCCGCCAGCCAAGCAGCACCAACGCCTCGTCCACAGGGCTTCGCTCCAGTCGAAAGGAGTCTGAGACGATCTCCGAGAAGACGTTGACCATCCTCTTGGCGGCCTTAGGTGTAGGGCGCTCGAGGCTTCTTAGCGTTGCAAGGGCTAATCGGCCCGCCGTCTCCAATGATCGAGGGCAGAATATGTAGCGGACAATCAAATGGTCGAAGACGTTTTCCAGGTAGAGGTCTCCCATCTCCATCATCTCGGGACTGACAGTGATGCGATAGTTCTCAAAGGGAAAGCCCCGCGGCCCCTCCTCGCCGAGGACCGGCCGGGGAAGGAGGGGATAGTGCCAGTTGGCGCGCGAGATCTCCCAGATCTCAGCTATCCTCTCCGCCCAATATCCTTCCATCCCCACATGCCTCCGGCCCATAGCAAGCAGCCTCGATCTTTCCGCCTCGCATTCGCCATCCAGCCCTTGCGCCTGCGCAGCCGCCCACCGATATCCGGCCTCCGCTCATCATCAGTCCCAGGTAGTCGCCCACATCGCCACCCACCCTAAGCCGCCCGGAATGCATCAGCCATCCAACCCTCTGGCCGGCTCTGCCCTTCACAACCACGCGCCCCCCGGAATTTCCAAGCCCGAGATAGCTTCCAGAGTCCCCTAGTATCACTCCCCATCCCCCGGAGATGTTCCTGAAGGCGTAGTCGCCAGAGGACCCGGCAACGATCCCACCGCCGCTCATCCCCTGCCCTAGATAATGGCCCGACCTTCCTCTAACCCTGATCAACCCGCCCTTCATCCCCTCGCCGATGTGATCTCCCGCGCCATCGATGAACAGACGGCCTCGAGCAAGCTCGAGTCCGGCGTAGTCCCCGCCTGTAACCTCCACCGGCTCGAGGCTCCCCTCGGCGGCGATGCTCGTGAGGTAGCCCCAGATCAAAGCCTCCCTCTTTCCCTCGGGGACGAGCGATATGAGCCTTGCGAGTAGCGCTCCCTTTGGGGCGAGCCTCGCCACATCCACCTTCTCAGGCCTGCTCTCCAACTTATCGGATATCTCCTTGAGGCTTAATACCACGGTCCCCTTTCGCCGCTCCAGCCTGCGGCTTCGAACCTGCCCACCGTATGCCTCCTCCATGAAGCCCTTCAGGCTCAAAGCATCCTCGCGAGCGCCGGGATGTAGTCCAGGCGGGCGAGGGGATCGTCGAACTCCTCAAGCTCCCTTATGGCGCGACGTAGAGGCATATCGCCATCCATTGCTCTCGATAATATCATGTTCATCTCGCCTCGCTCGTTGAGCGTGCGATCGATGCTCTTCTCAACTAGAGTTCTTACGAGATCCAACTTTCGAGATCCATAGTACGGGGGCTGGTCGAAGAGGCTCCTCTGCAGCGTAACCCTATGCCATATAACGTAAGGGGCAATCGCCCTCAAGACGTCCATCTTGGACCCCTCGACCCGGCAGAGGAAGGAGAATGCCCTTGTAAAAGCCCTCAGGTCCTGACGGGCCCTGTCGGAAAGGCCTTGATCCACCTGCCAGCAGAGGACCTCGGGATTGTTGAAGTAGTGGCAACCATGGCATAGACCCCGGCTGGGCCCGGTTCCATAAAGCTCCGTCTTGTCGAATGATGGAGCCCTCTCGCATAGGGTGAAGTCCCTTACGAGAGAGACGATGGCGAGCTCCACCGCGCTTCCAAGCTGCTGATCGGAAACCTTCTCGGGAAGGGCGTAGAACTCCTCGCGGCTCAGCCGTGGAAGCTCTCCTGCGAGGTCCGCGATCTCCCTCTCGCGCTCGGCAAGGGCTAGGCCATTTATCAGATCGGGCTGCGTTGCCGGGACAGATGCCGATATACGATCGAGCAGGGCCTCGTCCAGCGGATATGTTGCGCTGAAGTCGGGGTTCATCGTAGCGAAGTAGCAGGTATCCCCCGGCGTGAGCACCTGGCCGGCATAGGTCACCTTTCGCTTCTGCAGGAGTTCCAGGAATATGTTCTGCTTTCCGCTTGGAAACCTGTTTATCTCGTTTATCACCTTCCAGTTGGACCTCGCCCATGGTGTCCAGAGGATCTCCATCTCCCCCCCATTCGGGCAGGACCACTGCCGGGGATCGATGAAGCCTATCATCTTCTCCTCGGTCTGTTCGGGGTGGCCAGTGAGCATGAGGTTCTCCACATCGTCGAAGGGAATTCCAAGAAAGGAGCAGCCGAGCAGGTTTACGAGGCTGGTCTTGTTAGCCCCCATCCCGCCGTAGAGCAGGAGGACCCTGTTTCTAAGACAGGCGTTGGCCAGACAGAAGTGGAGAAGGGAGTTAAAGCGATGATCGCCTATCTGCAGATCCTTGCAGCCCAGATGGAGGCAAAGGTCATCTAATGCGACCACCAGGGATTCGATCGATCTCAAGGGATCGGGCATGGTTTCGATAGGCGTAGCCGCAGGTATTTAAATCTCACGTGGAGCTGAAAAGGAGGGAGGCAAAAGTCGGGATGTAGGAGGGATAAGAACGTTTGCCGACTTTTGCTGGACCAAAGCTCGTGATTTGTCGATATAAACCTTTCGGTGGCCCCGTCGCGCCTTGGAACGGATAGAATATATGGGGGGCAAAAGCCAGGATAGTAGGAGGTGGGATTGTCATCGACTTTTGCCGTATCCATTTAAGGCGTTCAACGAATATAACCATTGCGGTCGCATATCGCGGCTCGCCGCCATGAAGAGAAGAGGGCCTTGTTGGGGGTCTGAAAGGGCTCTTCGGAGGAGGCCGTTCGCTTCAGGGAGAGTTGCCGACAAAAAGAGGAGGGAGCAAAAGTCAGGTGGTATAGGAGGGAGGGAACAACGACTTTTGCAATCATCATGTTAGGCACTTGACGAATATATACTTTTCGGTTTAGTCGATCGTCGTATTTACAACGATTATATTGTCTCTTTGTGACCATTCAATATGCAAGATACATATAATATAACAAATAATTGAAGAGATCTGATCCACTTAAATCGATGCTTTTTTGCACATGAATATATGGAGTGAGAAAAGGAGGGGAGCAAAAGTCCGGATGTAGGAGGGATGCAAATAGGTTCCGACTTTTGCCAATATATACTACGTCATTGGACGATATAAATCTTTCGGTTATGGCGATCGACGTCGGCCGAGGGGGTAGATCGCACCTCTGGCGATCCACCGAAACGGAGGTGGCCGCGACCTTGCGATCGATTCTCTACGTCAACCCATTCGATGCGGAAGAGGGGGTTGTTGGCAATGGTCGATAATGTGCCTGGTCGGACAGGAGCTAGATAGGGTCTTCGAAGACCCGTCCGCCACGTTCTGCCCGAGATCCACATCGATGAAGGGCGGCATCTCCGCGTTATAGTTCGTCTCCTGCCTATGTAGATACTATTTCAAAGATAAATATTAATTATTTCTAATATATGAAATATTATTATGTAATTGGCCGGTGCATGGCCCAAAGTCCATATAGCTATCCGACCAGAGAATTGATCTTCGATGGCCTCACAAACTAAGACGGGAGAATAATTCATGATATATACCATAACCCTCAACCCGGCGCTGGATCGAACCATCTGGGTTGAAAGGATAAGGGAGGATGAATCCAACCGCATCGAGGAGGAGCACCGATATGCCGGTGGAAAGAGCATAGATGTCTCCAAGGTTCTGAAAAACCTGGGCTTGGACAGCGTCGCCCTCGGCTTCGTGGGCGGCTTCGCCGGCAGAGAGCTGGAAGGCCGGCTGCTCAACGAGGGCATCCAGAGCGACTTCATCCGCGTCTCGGGGGAGACCAGGATCAATATCATCATCCACGAGATGGAGACAAAGCATCAGGTCTCTTTCAACGCTCGGGGTCCTCAAGTCCAGCCCCACGAGCTGATGGAGCTCGTCGACCAGGTATCGTCGCTTAGGAATGCCGAGATAATCACCATAGGCGGAAGCCTGCCGCGCGGCGTCACTCCGGAGATCATCCGAAAGCTCATAAGCATGGCAAAGAAGGGCCGTGCCAAGGTCTTTCTCGACGTGGACGGGGAGGCATTGAAAGTAGGGATCGAGGCAGGTCCTCACGTTATCAAGCCCAACATCCACGAGCTTAGCCACCTTCTAGGGCGCGAACTGACCGATATCAATGATATACTCGCCGCAGCGAGAGAGATAAACCAAAAGGGCGTCGAGATCGTTCTGGTCTCCATGGGAGGACGAGGCATACTCATGGTGACCAAGGACGAGGAGTGGATCGCGCTTCCGCCCCAGGTGGAGGTGAAGAACACCATCGGCGCGGGGGACTCGTCAGTTGCCGGATTCATTCTGGGCTTGGTGAGCGAAAAGCAGCCTAAGGAGTGCCTCGCCTTCGCCGCAGCCGCGGGCACGGCGACGACGCTCAGCCAGGGAACGGCGCTATGCAGGAAGGAGGACTTCGATATGATTCTCCCCCAGGTGCAGCTGAAGGAGTTGAGGTAGATGCCCTCTATCAAGGTCCCCTTGACAGTGCCGAAGGCAGCGCGGGAAGCCTATAGGAGGAACTACTCGGCAATCACCAAAGGTAGCGGGCGATTGATGCTTTTTGCAGGCGATCAGAAGGTCGAACACCTCAACGCCGACTTCTTCGGCCCTGGGATACACAGGGACGACGGAGATCCCGAGCACCTCTTTCGAGTCGCTTGCAAAGGGAGGATAGGCGTCTTCGCTTCCCAGCTAGGGCTCGTATCCCGCTACGCCATGGACTACCCAGAGGTCCCATACCTGATCAAGCTCAACTCGAAGACCAACCTCGTGAAGACCGCCGATGCCGATCCCCTCAGCATCCAATGGCTGGAGATGGATCAATTGGTCGCCTTTGGAGAGGATAGCGGCCTCGATATCCTGGGAGTTGGCTATACCATCTATCTGGGAAGCAAGAACGAGGCCTATATGCTCAGGGAGGCGGCCCAGCTGGTCTTGCAGGCCCACCGGCACGGCCTCATAACCGTGCTATGGATGTACCCCCGTGGAAAGGCTGTCGAGGATGAGTCGGATCCACACCTCATCGCCGGGGCTACAGGCGTTGCGTCGGCGTTAGGAAGCGACTTCGTCAAGGTGAACTATCCGCATGGCACGTCTCCTGCAGAGCTCTTTCGTGAAGCCGTCTCTGCTGCCGGACGGACAGGCGTCGTCTGTGCCGGAGGATCGAGCACCGATGCGAGGGCTTTTTTGCAGCGGCTGCACGACCAGATCCACATAAGCGGTGTGGCTGGAAACGCAACGGGAAGAAACATCCATCAGAAGTCCCTGGATGAAGCGACGAGGATGTGCGATGCGATATATGCGATCACCGTCGAGGGAAAAGGGGTGGAGGAGGCGATGGAGATATTCCATTGATCCCCTCCTGAGGGGAGGGTTTGGCCAGGGGGGGGAAGCTTGACCATCTCAGAGTTCGTGATGAAGACGGGATTTGGCCCTCCAAGTTGGAGCTTTAGCCAGATGGGAGGTTAAGCGCCTCAGCGAAACGTCATGCCTAGCTCGTATACCCCTGAATCCAGGCTCTTTTTGATATCGAACTGCATCTCCTCGAACAGGCGAAGCATCGAGCGGTTGCCCAACATCACCTCGGCCGAAAACCCGAGGAGGCCTTGCCTCTTTGCAAGATATGTGAGATAGGAGAGAAGCTCAGAACCTATGCCCTTCTTCTGGCAGTCGTCCCTTACGACCACCGCAACCTCGGCGGTGTGCCTTTTCTCGTCGATGCTGTACTGCCCGAGTCCTACCAAGAGCTCCATCTCATCGTCCTCGATGATCGCAAGGATCACCATCTCCGCGGTGTAGTCGATGACTACGAACTCCTGAAGCATGCGATGCGGCATATCCTTCCTAACCGAGATGAATCGAGTGAAGAGGCTCTCGTCCGAGAGGGCGTAGAAGAACTCCTTGATCAGAGACTCGTCGCTTATCTTCACCGGCCGGAGGAGGACCTTCTGGCCGGAGCGGGTTGTGCGATAGGCCTCCAGCAACGAGGGATACATTCCCTTCTCGCCGGGGATGAAGGCCTGGTCGCTGTAGATCAAGCCGAGCGACTTCGCCTCCTGCAAGAGCCAGGGACGAAACTTGGGATGAGATATGGAGATCAAGTCCATAGCCCTCTCGCGTATGTTCTTCCCCTGCAGGTAGACTATGCCGTACTCGGTCACAACGTAATGGATATCCCCACGAGTGAGCGTCACGCCTGCCCCCTGGCTGAGCGTCGGCACAATGCGGGATATCCGGCCGTCCTCGGCTGTGGAAGGGAGCGCAAGGATTGCTTTCCCGCCGGGGGCCTGGATGGATCCGCGCATAAAGTCAGCCTGTCCCCCAACGCCGCTATGAAATATGGTTCCAAGTGACTCGGATGTGGCCTGGCCGGTGAGATCGATCTCCATGGCGCTGTTGATGGAGGTCATGCGCCTGTTCTTGGAGATGATGATGGGATTGCACGTGTAGTCGATCGTCTTGAACTCGACTGTCGGATTATCGTGGAGGAAGTCGTAGGTATCCTTCTTGCCCATGCAGAAGGAGGCCACGGCCTTGTTCCGGTCGATGCTCTTTTTGCTGTTGTCGACAACGCCAGACCTCATAAGGTCGACCATGCCATCAGAGAGGAGGGCTGTGTGCACCCCTAGATGCCTCTTCTCCCCCAGATTGGAGAGGACGGCGTTTGGGATCATGCCGTAGCCGACGTCTATCGTGGAGCCGTCCTCTACTATTCGGGCAACATACCGGCCGATCATCTGGGCGATCTCCGATGGGACGCTCTCCACGTACTCCAGAAGAGGCTCGTCGTGAGGGATGATGAAATCGACATCGTCGATGTGGATGAATCCGTCGCCTTGGACCCTCGGCATATGGGAGTTGACCTGAGCAATCACTAGCGAGGCCTTCTCGGTTGCTGCCTTGACGATGTCCACGCTGATTCCGAGGTTCATGTAGCCGTGATGGTCCGGAGGGGTCGTCTGGATCAGTGCGACATCGATCGGTATGCGCCCCCGGAAGAATTGGTCGGGAATGGCGGAGAAGAATATTGGGGTGTAGTCGGCGGCCTGGCGGTTTACCGCCCCCCGTGTGCTCTTGCCGATGAAGAAGGTGTTCAGGCGAAAGTTGTCCTTTAGCAACACATCGGTATAGGGGGCAGCTCCAAGAGTCCAGACATGCAATATCTCCGCATCGAAGAATGCCTTTGGATGGCTCTTCACGTAGTTCGTCAGCGACTGTACGAGATACTGAGGCTCGGCGCAGCCCGTCCCAATGAATATCCTATCTCCGGCGTGGATATGGCCAAATGCCCTATCCTCGGAAACGAGCTTATCCGGCCATCTCTCCCTCATCTCATCAAGCCTCGACCCCATATCCACGTAATAGTTCATTATCGTACAACCTCTCAACGGTTACATTTGCTGATTGGCCCTGGGCTTAGATATACTTATTGAGGAGATGAAGAGAAGAGAGCAAAAGCCAGCAAAGGAAAAGGAGGTGGGAAACCTTTCCGACTTTTGCCGTACTGCTACTACGTCAATCAACGAATATATAGCTTGCGGTCGAGTCCGAGGCATGGATATAAGGGATGGCAGCATCTTGAGAGTGTATGAGATCGAATTCCAGTGAGGCCAGATCCTCGGCATACTCCGTCCAGATCATATCGATGGAGAGAAAGGCGGAGCTTTCCGAGCGCTACTCGGCCCAGGTCCTCTACGAGCTGAAGTCGGAGATCTACGGCTGCTGCATAAAGCTGCTGACGCCTGCGAGGGATGTGATGGAAAGGTGGTCGGAGAGCTTCTACAACATGTCCCAGAACATCCGCTCCCACGGCCGGATCTACGTGGTCGAGGACTCCGAAGAGGCGCAAGACCAGGCCCTCTACGACCCCTCCTCGAAGACGGCCTTCCTGATCAATATGGACTATTACGGTTGGATCAAGTCCATCGCGCTGAGCCTTGCTGGCGATATTCTGGAGGACGAACACGGCATCTACTCGGTGCATGGTGCCTGCCTGGATCTGATGGGTCGAGGACTATGCATCCTTGGCGGATCAGGTGCTGGAAAGACCACCCATACCTACGGCCTCTTGCGCGATTCCCGCGTGAGGGCTGTCTCCGACGACTGGTTCTTCTGTCGCATCTTCGGGGATGATATTCTCGCCTACGGCTCGGAGAAGAACTTTTACATCCGCTCAGAGCTTGCCGGGATCTGGAAGGAGTACTCATCGCTGGTGGCGAGAGCGAGGATGGACTCCAGGGGAAGGGGAGTGATCGACCTTCGCTGGGCAGTGGGAAAGGGGCGGATACTGCCACTCACGACTATTACAACCGCAATAATCCTCGTTCGAGAGCAGGATGAGGACCCGGTGCGGGAGCTCTCGCCAGACGAGGCCGTCTCCAAAGTGAGGGAGAACGGTTACTTTAACCCCCATCTACTGGTGAAGAACGAACTCAAGGAGCGGCTTCGAAGCAACTTCTTTGCAACCCTATTCCGCTCGGCAAAGGCCTATCAGGTGAACACCACGGGAAGCCCTGAGGAGACCCAGAGGCTGATCAGAGGGGTGATGGGATTGGGCAATTTGAAGGGACGATAGGAGACCGTCCCTAACCACCGTTGAACGCCGGCTTCATTGAACGACTCGTGAGGCCGATTTGATGCTAAAATGCGTTGGTATACATTTCCATGCTCATGGATACCCATGGGGCATGGAGGTTCTTCTGCATTTTCGCTGAATTGGAAAATATTAGCGTTCATTCGCGTTTATTAGCGGTTAAAATAGGGATCGATACGTCAATCCACATAAAGCAACGATAAATCACCTCCTCGATATGGCTGCTTTATCACATCTACCTCCCCAATCGCCGGCCCTATTTCTCATCAGCTGCGGCCTCCTGGGCCTTCTTCTGCGGGCAATGCACAATGGAGATCAACACCGATATGATGAGCACAAGGCCGACGACTCCGAGCGCATATCCCACAGGTATTGGGTAGATCTCGGAGAGGAGCATCTTCGTCCCGATGAAGACCAGGATTGCGGTTATCCCATAATTGAGATATTGGAACATGGCCATGCATCCGGCGAGGGCGAAGTAGAGGGCGCGAAGCCCAAGGATAGCAAAAACATTGGAGCTGTATACTATGAAGGGGTCGAGGGTGATTGCGAGAACCGCCGGGATGGAATCCAGGGCGAACATAAGGTCGGTTACCTCTACCGCGATCAGAACGACGAATAGCGGCGTCACCATCCAGCGCCCGCCAAGGCGAGCGCAGAATCTGCTCTCGTGGTAGGTGGTAGAAGTGGGAAGCAGCCTCTGGCAGAGCCTGATCACCAGATTGTTGCCAGGATCCACATGCCCGTCCTTTTGCAATGCAAGCTTCAGCCCTGTGAAGATGAGGAATGCCCCGAATACGTAGACCAACCAGTCGAACCTCTCCATCAGTGTGATCCCCGTTACGATGAAGAGAGCACGCAGGACAAGCGCCATCAGTATGCCCCAGAATAGTACCCTGTACTGATGTCTGGCGGGAACCTGGAAGTAGGCGAAGATCACCATGAAGACGAAGAGGTTGTCCACGCTCAAGGAGCGCTCAATGAGGTACCCGGCTGCGAACTCCATGGCAACCTCAGGCCCCCTCCACCAGTATATGAGCAGGTTGAAGGCGAGAGCTATCAGCACCCAGATGATGCTCCAGATAATAGACTCCCTTATACCTATGACGTGGGACCGTTTATGGAATACACCGAGGTCGAGCGCGAGGAGGATGAGTATGAAGATGTTGAATGAGACCCATAACATGGCCTGTTCGGAGATCAAACAGCCCCCCATGGTCGAGGTTCGACCTGCCCGGTGGTAGATCTGGCCGGCGAGGCCCTGGCCTTAAATAGGATGAGCATGGGACATCCTCGGAAAGATCGAGATCCCCCCATAACCTTCTCCTCGGCGCATGTCGATTATAAATATTTCGGTTGATAAGCGATCGCCGTACATCGCTCAGCCCTTAAGCACCCGGAAATCCAGGACCACATTAAATCGCCTGGGAGCGTAGCTCCTTACCACACCGCGATAGAGGATCTCTGCCATCCACCCCCTCTCCTCCGCCGCTTCTTGGATGGCGGACTCGGGTGCGAATAGGTCATCAACGGATGTGAAGGCATAGAAGTGGACAACACCCCCTGATCTGGACGCTGCGAGCGCCTCCCCCAAGAAGTCCGAAGCGCTATGCGGCAGGTTCATAATCGTTCGATCGGCGCAGTCTCGGCGGCCAGAGAGATGCTCTCTGCAGTCCCCCTCCAGCACCTCCACTTCCAAGAGGCGGTTCTGGCGGATGTTCTCCCGCAGGAGCTTTGCCGCCACGGGATTCTTCTCGATAGCCACCACCCGAGCACCCATCTTGGCACAGAGCAAGGAGAAGGGGCCGACCCCTGCGAACATATCAAGTACCGCTTCGCCTGGTGAGACCTGCTGAGCTACCCTCAACCTCTCAGTCCCAAGCCTCTGGGTGAAGTAGGCTCTCTCGAGGTCTACATGATAGCTGAGGCCGTGTTCCTTGAAGACAGTCTTTGTCAACACTTCGCCAGCCACATGTTCGAACTTGCGGGTGCGATATTCCCCAACCACTTCGGAGATGGGCGAGATTACGGTGCTGATGTTCTTGTAGAGCGACAGGAGGACGGAAGCCACCTCCTCCGGGCGGTCGTCCTCCACAATGGCGATCTCCCCAATCACCTCGAATGAAGGCCTTCGTCCCAAAAGGTCCTCCGGCGTGAGACGGCGAAGATCGGGACGAAACTCCATCTCGATAGGCATGCCGCCAACTGCCCTGAGCGCTTCCGATTGATCGAGAACTGGCATGTAGATGGAGACCCCATCCGAGGAGATCCGAAGGCGGGGATGGAGGAGATCCATCTCTGCGAGCCTTCTTCTCGCTACCTCCCCGTCGGCCTTGGGAACCTTGATCCCCTTAGTCATTGCCATCCTCTGCCTTTTGGGAGAGCGGCATATATGCCTCTATCGGAAGTGCGAAAGATGGCGGTTATGATCGCTGTCTCCTGCAGGTCCAGCGGTGTGATGTATTTATATATTAGTCCTATGTCATGGGAAATGCCAAATAAGATGGCAACATCATGAAGGACCCATGAAGATTGCCATCGTGGGCGGAACTGGTGATTGTGGACGGGGCTTCATCCACCGCTGGGCCGAGGGCCATGAGATGATCGTGGGATCCCGAAAGGCGGAGAAGGCGGAGGAGGTTGCAAGGAATGCCAAGCAGTACCTCCAATCACATGGAATCGAGGCTTCTATCAAGGGCACGGACAACCGAAGCGCTGTTGAGGAGAGCGATATGGCCGTGCTCACGCTGCCGTTCCAGTTTGTGGAGAGCACATTGTTGGAGATCGCGGAGTGCTTCAGCGATCAAGTCGTCGTATCCCCACTTGTTCCCATGTCCAGGAAGGGCAAGCATTTCGTATTCGCCCCCCCTGCACAAGGCTCGGCCGCCCTCCTCGTCCAGGAGCTCCTTCCAGCCTCCGCACGCATTGTGGCCTCCTTTCACACTATCTCTCACAAGGCATTCGAGGAGACGGACCGGGTCTTGAACGGGGATGTGATCATATGCGGGGACGACAAGGAGGCGAAGGAGATGGTAGCCGGCCTCGTCAAGATGGTCAAGAATCTGAGGCCTTTGGACGGGGGTCCCCTGGAGGTGGCCTCTCAGCTCGAGGCTCTAACTCCCATGCTCCTCAATCTATCCCGCCTCAACAAGGTTAGGAATGCTGGGATAGAGATCGTGGAATGCTAACAGCCGCCCCAGGCGGCCGTCCACCTTTCTTGTTTTTCGCCGTCCCACATAACATGGGTAGTCGCAATATGAGATTTCTCCGTTTGAAGCCTCCGCGATCGGAAGTTATATGAACAAGTTCTTGATATTATTTAGAAAGACTGGCTGAGCAGGCGTAACATGGTGGCAAAAGAATGGCATCTTACATAGATAGGATCCTGAAAGCAATTCAAGAATCTGAGGGAGGTCTAACCACGGTTGATGTGGCCAGACGCGCTGGCGTGAGCAAGACGACAGTAATTAAATATCTCTCAGTGCTGAAGTCCGAGGGCAAATGCGAGTTCACAGAGGTTGGGCCTTCAAAGCTATGGATGACCAAGACCTCCCCCTCCGAAGAGCTTCAAGATCGCTCCCGGAAGATGAAGGCGAATGGTGAGGACAATATGCCACTCCAGATCACCGATCTCTGCGGCAGCCTCTCACAAGATGCCACCATATCTCTCTCCTTTAGGCTGAAGCCAAGGCAGATCTGTGCCCTTGTCGATCACCTTCAGCGATGCTCCAGGGAGTGAGAGGATAAGAGACAAAGAAGGATCATCCGGCTCGGCTGGCGTTGGGCTGAACATACCCGCGGAGTTGCGGGAGTTCTTCCTCATAGAGGAAGGGCAGACACTTCTCATCAAAGGACTTCCGGGAACAGGCAAGACCACCCTCGCCTTTGAGATCATGAGCGACATCTGCCAGAAGGGAAATGGGATGTACATCTCGACCAGGGTGAATCCCAAGAGGATCCATGCAATCTACCCCTGGATAAAGGATGTGATCCCATCCAACAATGTGATCAATGCCACACAAGCCAAGCTCCTTCATTGCCTTGAGGGCATGGACAGTGGATATGAGTCCGTCCTCAACTTCTTCAAGGTATTCTTCGAGGAGGCTGAGGAGATGGAAGAGCCGATGATCGTCATCGACAGCTGGGATGCCGTCCTCAACTACACAGCCGCAGTCATTGGCGACGGACAACACAGCTTCGAGCAGAACATCTGCGAGTTCGCGAGGGATCTCGGGATCCATCTCATCTTCGTCAGCGAGTTCGCGAGCTTGATGCCTCTCGACTACATCGTAGACGGCGTGGTCACGATGGAGCAGTTCCAGCTGAATGAGGGCTCCACCGAGGGCTGGACCCACGGGATGAGGACGCGAAACGCCCGCGAGATCAGGCTAGAGAAGCTGCGTGGTGTCGCGATCCGCCAGAAGAGCTACACATGCACCCTCCACGGAGGGAGGTTCCATTACTTCGAGCCGTACAAAGAGAGACAGACGGCTCGGATCGGCGGTGACGTCGTAAGGATTCCCGACCCATCTGAGAGGATGATATCGACTGGCATAAAGGACTTGGACGAGATCATAGGCGGTTTAGAGAGCGGAACCACCAACGTCATAGAGATCGACCACGGGGTGGGCCGCAGGTACTACCAGATCCTCACCGCGCTTGCCTCGAATGCGCTGAAGAACGGCCGAGGGGTCTTCATCCTTCCCTCGATCGGCTACACGCTGAGCCAGAGGGATATCTTCGTCCCAACGAACGTCAAGACATTCCAGACCTTCGGCGATGATCTGGTCGAGTGGGGGCGGGAGATGCTGGCCGAGTGGGACGCCTTGAGGGAAAGGACGGGTCGCCCCATACTCAACATAATAGGCATGGATGCGATCGAGTTCGCCTTCGGATACAAGGAGCTGCTCAACCTGTCCAACCGCATGGTCAGCAAGTGGAAGGAGACCAACGACATCAACGTCCTGGTGGTCAAGACCGGTCAGGAAATCATAAAAATGGCAATCCACGCCGCTGACACCTACCTGGTCGTGAGCGAGTTGAACGGGGGGCTCTGCCTCTATGGGGCAATTCCGAGAACAGAGCTATTCAACATCTCGACCGAAGGGCAGAACAGGATTCACCTCACCCCGATTGTCTAGTCGCTCGGGAAGTCTCTCTTGAGATTTTTTATATGTTCCGAAATTCTATTAAGCGATCAATAGCCTAATCATATGATGTGAATTCTAAGAGTCGAGCCGTGATCGATAGGTCCATACTGCAGGAACTGAGAGAGCTCCAAGAGGTAGGAGAGCCCGATATCGTCGCCGAACTCGTCGATCTCTTCTTGGAAAGCGCACCTGAGAGCATCCAGATGATTCGGGAATCCCTGGAAAAGGGTGATGCCGACCTCCTGGCAAGGGCCGCTCACAGCCTGAAATCCAGCAGTGCAGCCTTAGGCGCCTTCGGCCTCTCTTTGATCTCCAGGGATATGGAGATGAAAGGTAGGTCGGGAAACATATCGGGGGCTCCCGATATGTTCAACCGCCTGAGGTCGGAGTTCCAGCAGGTAGAAGACGCCCTCAAAGCCGAGATCGAGTGAGGTCATTCCCACAATAGAGACGCTGCCATCCTCTCCCTCTCCAGCGCCCTCCGACAGCGAGGACAAAACCTCAGCCAGGAGAGGCCGTTCGAGTCGATCTGCAGATCACGGGGAATTCTCGCCTCCAGCCGCTCCAGCATGGGCTCTGTGATAAAGCCCCTTAGGCAATCCTCGCAGGGGATCAAATGGAATCGAAGCGTGATCTCCGGCTCCCTCGGTTTTTCGTCGCCAAGCGATATTGCCTTCTCCGGACAGGCCTCCTCGCAGATGGCGCAGTCATTTCCGCACGTGGATGGAAAGATGATCTCCCGCACATCATCGTCCTTGATATGGATTTTGCCTTCAGGGCAGCTCTCTTTGCAGGCAAGGCAGCCAATGCACCTTTTCTCGTCGACGAAGAGCGATCTCATCTGCGCACCCCCTCAATTGCCCTTGAAGCGCGCAGCACGGCGCGCGTTCGGGCCGCCTTTGCAAAGGCCATCTCCTCTCCGAAGGCCAGCGCCCCTGAGGGACAGGTGGCTACACAGGCCGGGCTCTTCTCCATGCAATGGTCACAGCGCTCTGCCTTTCCAGCCCAAAGATTGACGAGGCCAAATGGGCATGCCAGGAGACAGAGCCCGCAGCCGTTGCACCTCTCGGGGAAGAAGGTGATCCCTTCGCCCTCCTGAACGAGGGCCTCGGTTGGACAGACCATGGCGCATGTGGCCCTCTGGCACTGCCGGCAGGCGAGGGGCATCGAGATGCGATCCCTCAGGATCGCAACCGAGATCCTGCTTTTGCCATGGATTCTTCCGCAGGCAACCTCGCAGGCCCTGCATCCAAGGCAGCGGGTTAGATCGACATAGATTGATCTCATCCTTCAGCACCTCTCGATGCGACAGGCCGCTATCTTCAGCTCGCCCATCCCCGAGTGTTCGTCGCGATAGCCCCTGACCAGGTGGTTGGCGCCAGGAAAGTGGAATGGCATGAAAAGCGTGCCAGGCATCACGCGGTCGGTCGACCTCGTTTTTGCCCTCGCCTCGCCGCGGGCAGTTTCCACTACCACGTCAGCGCCATCATCCAGTCCCAGCGAAAGGGCATCTTTGGGATTGATCTCCACGAATCGATGGGGAGCCATCCCCAGAAGGGATGGGCTCCTCATGGTCATCGATCCTGCGTTGTGATGGGCACCGATCCTCCCAATGGTGAGGAGGAATGGATAGCGACTGCTCGTCTCCTCCGCAGTTCGTCGAAAGTGTACCGATCTAATAATTGCTCTCCCCCTTGCAAGCGGGAAGGTCTCCTCGTGGAGGATGGAGATCTCGCCCTCCTTCTTGCAGGGCCAGAGGACGCCTCCGCTAGCCGAAGGCTTGGCGCCTCGATATATGGGAACGAGGTCGCAGATCTCGTCCATCACCTCCTTGGACGAACGGTAATGGAAGTTAAGTCCCAGCCTTCTAGCCAGGTTGCAGATGATCCAGAGGTCAGCCATGGCATCCCCTGGCGGCTCAACTGCTTTCTCATGCCATTGGATGCGCCGCTCCGTCGACGTAGAGCTTCCCTCCTTCTCAGCCCAGCAGGCAGCGGGGAGGACAACGTCTGCGAAACGGGCGGTCTCCGTCAGGAATATATCCTGAACAACGAGGAACTCGAGCCTTCCCAAGGCCTTCGCGGTCCTCTTGCTGCACGGATGAGTGTTCGCTGCATCCTCGCCTACGATGTACATCGCCTTGATGGTGCCGTTAGCAGCAGCAGCGTCCATCATCTCGAGGGAGGTGAGCCCCTTCTTCGCTGGCAGACGGTTGGATCCCCACGCCCGGCGAAATGCCTCTTGAGTCCTTGGATCCTCGAAACTCAGGTATCCAGGATAGAAATCGGGCAGGCAGCCCATATCGCAGGTCCCCTGTACGTTGTTTTGACCCCGCAGCGGATAGATCCCCGCCCCCGATCTGCCTATCTGGCCGCATATGAGGAGGAGGTTTGCCAAAGCCTGCACGTTGTCCGTCCCGTTTGCGTGCTGTGTTACGCCCATGCAGTAGACGATTGCGGAAGCTGGAGAGCGAGCATAGGCTCTCGCGGCCCCGACGATATCCGAGGCGGAGACGCCCGTGATCCTCTCGGCCTCTGAGAGGGAGAAGCCCTCAAGCGATGATTCGAGGTCGGAGAATCCCTCGGTGCGGTCCTCGATAAACCTCCTATTGATGAGACCCTCATCGAGTATGACCTTGATCATCCCATTGATGAGGGCAACGTCAGTTCCTGGATTGAGCTGGAGGAAGAGGTCTCCCCCCCAAGCGGTCGGCGTTCTCCTTGGATCGGCAACGATCAATCTCCCTCCCGCCTCCCTGGCCCGAAAGACCCATCGTGCGACGATGGGGTGGTTCTCGGCGAAGTTGGTGCCGATCGCAAGAATGCACCGCGAGTTAGCAAGATCGGAGAGTATATTGGTGGTCGAGCAGGTTCCAAGCGCCCGGCCAAGGCCAGTCACCGAGGAGGAGTGGCATAGGCGGGCACAGCTGTCGATATTGGCGCAGCCGAGGCTGCGGACCATCTTTTGGAGGAGGTAGCTCTCCTCGTTCGTGCACTTGGAGGAAGCGATGAAGCCCAAGCCGGCGGGACCGCCCTCGCGAAGAGCCTTTGAGAGCCCGCCTGCCACAAGGTCGAGCGCCTCCGGCCAGCTGATGGAAAGCCACATTTCCCCCGCCCTCTTCAACGGATGGGTCAGTCGATCCGGATGATACAGCATCTCGAGGGCGGCGTTCCCCTTGGGACAGAGGGAGCCCTCGGAGGCGGGGTGATCCTGCATGTACTCGATTCCCACGGCCTTCCCATCATCTACGACGATGTAGAGGCCGCAGCCGACTGCGCAGTAGGGGCATACCGTGGGCACGAGGGATCTGGTCATGCCCTCCTCAAGCTCTCATCGAGTAGCCTCGGGCGAGGCGCGAGGCGGCATCCCTTCGAAGTATCTCTGCGAAGTCCGCCTCCTCCGCAAATATCAGAGTATTGACGGGGCATGCCTCGACGCAGGCGGGGACCTCGCGGCTCCCGCATCGATCGCATTTCACGACCATCCGCGACTCCTTCTGCTGGCCTATGACGCCGTAGGGGCAGACCATGGCGCACATGTAGCACCCAACGCACCTATTCTGATCCTGGTCGACGATTCCTGTGATGGGGTCCTGTCTCATGGCCCCTGTCCGGCATACGGCAACGCATGGGGCATCCTCGCAGTGGCGGCATACCAGGGGGATCTTCTGGCCCTCTGCATACTCCACGTAGAGCCTTCGACGCGGAACCGGGACCTCGGATGCTGCGGTCAGGATGGACTTGGCTTGAGAGTGCTCTACTGCGCACGCCATCTCACAGGAACGGCATCCAAGGCAGCGATCCAGGCGGACGAATATCTCCTTCATAATATCCTCAAATGCCCAGCTTCCTTCTTTGGGACTCGATGTGATCGATCATCAGACGTGAGCCTTTGATCGGATCCGGCTCGACTGCGAAGCATGCACCGACGACGTCCTTTGCGCCCTTGGTCAAGAGCTCGGTAACTTTCTGGCTTCCAAGGACGGGGGGGACCGTGCCAAGCACGGTGTATACGCCAGAAGCGACCACATACACGCCGATGCTCACCGCCTTCTCCGACATCCACTCGGGAGCAGCCCCTGCTGCAGGAAGATCGCTTATGTCGACTCCCAAGCCGTTTGCGATTGCTGCACAGGCAACCAGTATGCGGCTAATGTCCACACAAGATCCCATGTGAAGAACCGGGGGAACGCCTAGAGCCTCGCAGACGCCTCTAAGCCCATCGCCTGCATATCGAGCAGCCTCGGGGAGCAGCAGGCCGGCCTTTGCGCAGGCTTGCGCATTGCAGCCTGTGCTGACGACGAGGACATCGTTCTTGATCAGCTCCTTTACGAGGTTTATGTGGCCGTAATCGTGCTTTACCTTTGGATTGTTGCAGCCGACAACCGCGCCGATTCCCCGGATCGCGCCGCCCTTGATGGCATCGAGCAGCGGATCCAGGCTTCCTCCGAGCGCCTCGACGATCGACTCGACGGAAAATCCCATCATGCACTCGGACTTGATCTCAGGAATGTTCACCCGCGCCGGGTTCCTCTTTACGTAGTTCTCGACCGCCGCCCCTACGATCTTTCGAGCGATTCCTAGGGCTTCGTTCTCGGAGAACTCCATGTGGGTGGCTCCGGGGAACTTGGCCTTAGGCGATGTCGAGATGAGGAGAGTATGGTAGCAGCCTGCAATTCCCCCGAGGGAGGGCATGATGCACTGGACGTCGACGACCATAGCCTCGATCGCGCCCGTGGCGATTGCAAGCTCCTGCTGGAGGAAGTTTCCAGCGAGCGGGACTCCGTGGCGCATCATCAGCTCGTTTCCGGTACAGCACATGCCAACGACGTTGATCCCTGCGGCGCCCAGTTGCAATGCCTTCTCCACGAGCTCTGGATCGGAAGCGGCAGCGACGATCATCTCAGAGAGGATGGGTTCATGGCCGTGGACCACAATGTTGACCTCGTCCTCTTTGAGCACCCCCAGGTTGGCCTCGCCCCTAACCGGCTTTGGCGTTCCGAAGAGGACGTCTTGCAGCTCGGTTGCGATCATGGAGCCGCCCCAGCCGTCTGAGATCGCCGTCCTCAGGCCGTGCAAGAGCAGATGGACGTAGTCGTTGTCAACGCCGATATGGGTGCGATGCATGCACTCCACGATCTCCCTGTCGACGCCTCGAGGATCGATCCCCAGATTGCGCCAGAGCTCCACCCTCTTCGCCGGTGCCCGGCGGGTGAAGCGAATTGGGCCCTCCTGCCGTCCAAACTCGGCGAGGATTGCCTCGGCGAGGTTCAGGGCGATCTCCTCCTCCTTCTGCCAGTCGCCAGCTATGCCATACTCCTCTGCAAGCCTCCGCATCTTGGCCGAGTCCTTTATGCTGTAGCTTGGAGCCTTTCCTTGCGCCATCTCCTTGAAGACGAGGGCAACGTCCCGGCCGTGGTCCGAGTGGGCCGCAGCACCTGCGGCGATCATTCGAAGGATGTTTCGGGCAACGATGATATCGGCATCAGCCCCGCAGACACCTCTCGTCGCCCCCTCCCCAAAGGGATCGATCCTGCAGGGCCCCATGTTGCAGTTTCGACAGCATATCCCAAGCTCGCCGAAGCCGCATTGCGGCTGCTGCTTATCTAACCTGTCCCAGGCGGTCTCCAGCCCCTCCCGCTTGGCCACTGCAAGCATCTCCTGGCTTGCCGGGTCCACGCTCCTCTCTCTGGCCTCCTTTACCATACTATCACACCTCATAAATTAGTTATATACGACGTGAAGATATAAACGTACCATTCAGCATCCTATCCATATTTAATGCTTATGCCAATGGCTGTCACGGATACCGATTGAGCCTCAGTCAACAAGTATATTTATATGTATTTATAGTAAGATGGTAAATTTTAAGTTAATTCAATTCATTGAGGGCATAATCGGCCTCCTTGCGTCCCTTTTTTTACGGACTATTAGAAAGACATCACAGTAAGGAAGGGGATCGTCCGTACTCTGACAGCTTTATTTATATACGGTATAGATCTCGCATCAAGCCCTCTCCAAGATATAATCGATATCTGTAAGCCTATATGGCTCGACTGACAAGGATAATCTATATATATGGGCACTGCCAACGATAATTGGTCCACATGAAGCGTTACAGCGAGATATTCTACTGCATGAACATGAAGTCGGGCTTGTAGCAGTAGCTATTTTATAATGGCATCCAAATTATAGATCGGTCCATCGACACAGAGATGCTCTCGATCGCACCTTCAAGCATGCTTAGATCTTCGCCATTTGGAGAATTTAATTTAATAAAATACTTAATAAATATAAAAGGGGTGAGAAATATATGAATCAAACTACAAAACTACTGATGATATCGGATATATTCGTCCTCACTGGATTCGGCCTCATCCAGCCGATCCTTGCCATATTCATAAGCGATGGTGTAACGGGAGGAGACATCTTCTCAGCAGGGATGGCGAGCACCCTTTTCCTGGTGACCAAGTCCCTCGTCCAGCTCCCGTTCTCCAAGCACATAGATGATAGCGAAAGCAAGATTAGCTGGCTAATCGTAGGAACGGCGCTCATCGCCGCAGTCCCGATCATCTACTTATTCATAACCGATATACATCAGGTCTACGTGGCGGAGATCCTCTATGGCCTTGGAAGCGGCATGGCATACCCAACCTGGGTGGGGCTCTGGAGCGCGAACCTGATGGAGGGAAGAGAGAGCTTCGAGTGGTCGGTCTACTCGACATCGACAGGCCTTGGAACTGCGGGAACGGCCGCCATCGGCGCAACAATTGCGAGCGTTGCAGGCTTCAGCGCCACATTCGTGCTAACAGGCATCATGTGCCTCCTCGGATGCTTGATCCTCTTCTTGCTCGAGAGGGGACATGAGAGGGAAGTGAGAAGCAAAGAAGCCATTAGAACCAGGCTCGTCCTCTCAAGAGATCTTGCGGCTGAGTGAGGAATGAAGGAGGGCCTCCATTTATCCGAAGAAGGGCCAACACCTCCATAGATGGATAAGAGAGGACGATTTCCCGAGGTGGATCTCCTCCGGGGAGCTGCGGTTATTGGGATGGTCCTATACCACCTCCTCTTCGACCTGGACTATCTGGGGCTCTGTCAGGTCGATGCGAGATCCGGCCCCCTTCTCTTGCTGGCGATGCTGGTTGCAGGAACCTTCCTCCTCGTCGTGGGGGCATCGCTCTTCTTGAGCTCAGAGCGGAGCGGCAAGCGTCCTCCCTTCGGCAAGTATCTCAGGCGGGGGATCAAAATCTTCGCATTGGGAATGCTGATAAGCGCTGCTACCTGGATCTACTCCCCTGAGGAGATGGTCAGGTTCGGCGTGCTCCACCTGATAGGAGTCTCGATCGTGCTTGCCTACCCCTTCTTCTACCGCCCTCGATGGAGTTTCCTTGCAGGCGCGGCGGCAATTGCAGGCGGCCTCTCCCTCGGCCGGCTGGACCTGCCCCCCGGCCCTCTTCTCTGGCTCTATCCAGAGAGGTTCAACACGCTGGACTACTTCCCCATTCTTCCCTGGTTTGGCATTGTGCTTATTGGACTTGCACTATCAAGCCTCGCCTACGGAGGATACCAGCGTCGCTTTTCCCTGCCCCCCTGCCTGGAAGAGCTCCCACCTCTAATGGCGCTTTCTGCGCTTGGCAGGCATTCGCTTACGATCTATCTACTCCATCAGCCGGCGATCTTCGTCGCATTAGAGCTCGCAGCAACGGTGGGGCTCTTGCCCCAGCCGCGGTGAAGGGGCGATCCGGGGGCTGCCTCCTCCAGCCCAGATGTAGAGGTTCATCCGGCATACCTCCTCGAAGCCAAGCCTCCTGTAGACGCCTTCGCCCATATCGGAGGAGAAGATGGCAGCCCGATCTTGCCCCAGGCTTCGAGCATCCCTCAAGGCCGCAACAGTCACAGAGGTCCCTATGCCTTTTCGCCTAGCCTTGGAAAGGACTGCCACGTTTGCAACGAGCGCCATCTTTTGGCCAGCAAAGAGGGAGGACGCGCCAACCGGCCGGCCATCCAGCAAGGCCAGGTAGTGCCTCCATCGCCCGATGAATCCGACCGCGTCATGCATCTCAAACCAGCTGTGGCCAACCGACGGAGGAAAGCCGAAGACAGCGGTCAGCACGCTGCACCAGTCGATAAGTGCATCCCGATCAGTGACCCTTGCAATGGAGAGGCCGGGGACCCCCTCTGGCTCCATCTCGGGAATCGTCCCTGCAAAGGCTGCGGCTCCACCGTCGAGGGCGAATCCGCGCTCCATGAGGAGCTCTCCGAGGTTTGCAGGCCTGCTCAAGGGGGTCACATACCAGGAGATGGGAACGCCACGAATTGCTGCCTTTGCCTGGATGCCGTCGATCTGCAGCCCTGCATCCTCGCCCGTGAGTCGGGTATCGAGGACGCAGTTGAAGAGGGGGAAGGGAACTTCGGAAGCAATCCAGAGAAGCCCCGGCCCACGGCAGACCTCGATTCTGGGCCAAGCGTCCCAGGCAAAGCAGCTTTCCACTGCGACTCCTTCGAGCATCTGTATGAGGTCGTTGTTCGGCGTTTCAAGGGGCATGTGCATGTGATGGGCCTGCCCTTGCTGAAATAGGCTTCTTTCGGCTGTTGGCCCAATGGAGGGGCAGGCTTGATCCTCTGGGCGGGAATTCGGGGCCGACGCCAGGGGGGCCGGTATGCGGCATGGTATCGATCAACCTCAACCGTCAGGATCAATTCGCGTTCATTCGCGTTCATTCGTGGTTATCCCCTCCAGCATGGGGAATCCGGAGGTTTGCAGGTTCAATCGGGAACCAGCGGGTGGCCGGATTGTTGATGATATAGGGCGATTCGGGGAGGCTGAATGCAAGGCAGTTAGTCATCTATATTAGTTTATATAAACCACGAATGAACACGAATGAACGCTAATATTCTCCTTGATCTTAGAATGTGATACCCCGTAGCTTGCTGCGGCTGGGAGAAAGGGCATATGTCTGACTTAAGGATTGAATCGCTATCTGCTAAACATACTTATGCGACGCGCCGCCGTTTGACTGCTTCGGGATAGGGAAAGGCTTATCGTATTTGGGCGTTTTCAACTGGAAGAGAGAGATGTAGTTGTAATATAGCTGGATGCTCGGGAAATCTGATGCTTCGGAGGGATTTGCAACGCCTTTGACGATGATGGTTGAGAATCGACCGCCGGAAACAGAGAGCCAAGTATCAGGGCCGCTATTGGGTCTTTTTCAAGAATACGTCGGCGGCCACTGCTTGCCATTCAAGCATCAAGCAGAGGCATTTCATTTGGTGGATGAAGAAGAGGAGCTCTTCCTCGTAGCCGGCACGGCATCGGGAAAGACGCTTGCAGTTGCCATCCCTCTCTTCTACAAACTGTTGCAAGGTCGCATCAGAAAGGTGCTCCTTATGTATCCAACGGTTGCATTGCTGGAAGACCAAAGGACGGTTATGGACAAGCTCGCTGGAATGACTGGGCTGGAGGTGGGCCAGCTCCAGGGCGGAATGCCTCGAAGCCAGCTCATCGCAGCCTTGAACAAGCCTGTTATTCTGGCAACCCCTGATGAGATCTACTGGTTCTTCCGAAAGAACGTTAAGTACAGCAGCCTTCTCATCTACGGCCTGGCGCTGGTCGACGAGTTCGTCCTCGATGAGGCGCATCTCTATAACGGCCTGATGCTGCAAAACCTCTCGCATCTTAAAAGGCGCATCCAGCTGTTGGCCGGAAAGCTTAGAAAAAGCCCCCAGTGGCACGTTCTCACCGCCACACCTACTGAAGAGCTAAGAAGCCTTACAAATGGCATTGAGGTGCGGGGGAGGTCGAAGTGTGGCGATGTAAGGGTCACGTTTCTGGAGCCTGCCACGAGATACGACGAGCGGCGCGATAAGCTCGTAAGCGCCGTCGAGTCGGCCCTGGAGGACGGATCCTATAAGGTACTTCTGGTCTTCAACTCCGCAGATCTTGCCCATCGGGTCTTCGAAGGGATCAAGGGAAGGTCGAGCCCGGATATCCCGACAGACCTGAAATTGCGCTTCGGTCGCGTTCGCTGGGGGCGGTTCAAGGCCTGGTCGGAGGAAGAGGGGGTCGAGCCCGAGACGGTTTCCGGGATCGAGCGCTGGCTGAAAGGGGAGAATTCGTTTCATCTGATAGATCTCAAGGATGGCGCCCAGGCGAGGATCTCCACGGAGACGCTTGCTCTGAAAGTTTCAAGGATTCTGGAAACCCAAGTCTGGACCGTAAGACGCCTCGCATATTCCGCAGAAAGGGAGAGAAACCGAGGCATGATCGAGGCCGTCGAGAGCGGACTTGCAGGCAAGAGCAGGATTGCGAGGCTCGTTTGGGATTCGGTCAGACCCAGCATAAAAGATGAGGCCAACCTAGAAAGCCTGTTTGGGTGCCTGAAGGCCTGGGTCGGCGACGTTCAGGAGTCGCTGGAGCGAATCCTCGTCGAGGACTCTTTGGCGGCGTGCGCCCCAGCCTTCTATGAGATCTCGGCTGCGCTGCAAGAAGCCGGAATGAATCAAGAGCTCGCAAAGAGGGTCACCGATTATCTGAGATACTCGATAGAGCTTTCAGAAGATGCCGCACATGATCAACAAGTGTCTTCTTCAGAGCTTGCAGAGCGGCAGCTCGTGCTCGCCTGGCTTGAATGGCTGATCAAAGACGAATCGAGAAGGAAAGATCTGATCGGTCGAGTACATAAGGCGCTGGAAGAAGGGGAGCTCGAGGTTGAGACGAGGCAGATCGCCTCGTGGGGCGATTCCGGTATTCCCGTCGTGATCTACACCGGGAAGATGTCGAAATCCGAGAGGAAGGGCCTCCTCGCGGCGTTTGATGATCTATCGAGAGCCGTTCTCATATCCACACCGGCGGTGGAGGTGGGCGTTGATTTTGCAGCCGATGCTCTGATCACGGAAGAGTGCGATGGAAACGGATTTCTCCAGCGATTTGGGCGCGTCGGCAGACGTTTTGGCGTCAAAGCAAGCGTTGTTGCCCTCGTCAAGGATGGAAAGACCTACGTTGATCTATACAACCGGTGCCGTTCGAGAGCAGAAAACATAAGGGACGTAAAGGACGGCGGCGAGATCAGCATGATGCGCGAGGAGTTCTCGCGTCTGTTAGCCGATCCAAAAGACGGCCTCTTTCCGGCGAAGCTCTACGCCGGGGGATCGGATCTCCTCGACGCCACCCATTATATGGTGAATGCCCAGATCGGCGAGATCGGAGGCTGGCTGAACGAGGCCATGTTCGGAGATGGCAAAGCCAAGGAGCTTGCAGAGAAGCTACAGGAGGCGGATCTATCTTTTGCTTATGGACTTCGAGGGACCATGCCGGGAGTCTCCCTCCGGGGCGGGGCTGGCGGCGGCGACCCCTTCTATGTGCTTAGGAAGATATACAACGATCGTCTTGTGGCGAGCAGCTCTCCATACGATATGGCTCGGGCCGAGATGTGGTACATGGAGCTTCTCTGGAAAAGATCTCTGTGGGAGATCGTCGTTGACGCGAAGGCGACGCTGGAAGCGAGCCGGGCCATCTTCTGGCTGCAGGACGATAGATGGCACCTTCGGGCAGGCTACGGGATTGCCGCAGACTACGCCCGGCTCTTCCAGCCATCCCTAAAGAATAACTTGAGGGCTCTTGAGCCTTCGATCAAAAGCGACCTTGCAGGAGTGCTTGAGAGGCTGAAGCCCTATGCGTCCCAGCAGCCGAAGGCCCATTCGATCTTGCGGGTTGGATCGGCCTTGCCGCTCTTCTTCCTGCCTCACTCAAGGTTCATCTTAGGCCAGGGCGACGTCCATCTCCTGCGGCAGGATCAGGATGGGATATCCGAACCTGTGGAGGACCGGATGGGAAACCCCCTGGTTCTCGAAGACCAGGTCTGGATGATCCTTTACGGCCATGGCAGAGACGAGGCGGAGCGTCTCTTGGCCGCCGTCTCCGCCCTCGGCCTCGATGAGCTGTACTACGACTGGAAGACGCTCGATGTCCAGGGAGATCGAATGATCGGACCGGTGCTCTTGGACCGGGCGGCAGGGGCCTGCTTTGACGTCTACAGGAGGCTTGTTGAGCATGCTGGTTGATCGCTACAAGGAGTCTCTTGGAAAGTCGAAAGGCCGCCAGAGCCTCTACGACCACTGCATATCGAGCGTGAGGATCTGTCTTGAGGTTGCGAGGATGGCCGGCGAGGTCTCTGGAGGGAGGCTCGATCGGCTCGTCTTCGCTACATTCGTCCACGATGTGGGAAAGCTTGATCCCGACTTCCAGGCCATGCTGGATGTGGCCTCCCGGGGCCGGGAGCTTCCCCCAAAGAGGGTGAAGCACGAGGCGAGCACCTTCGACTACGGCCTTCCGCTCCTCGTCGAGGGGAGCTTGGAGGAGATCAGAGAGGAGATCCTGGACGCTTGCTGCTACGATATCGACCTTGCAAGCCTGAAGGGCGCTTACATGGACCACATCTGGGCCTTTGCCGTGACCCATCACGGCCTATTTTACATCTCCTACGAGCGGGGAAGGGATGGCGTTTTGAGGCCGTTGATCCGGCGGCAGTGGACGAGCTTTTACCCCAACGAGGAGCGCCGGTTAACCCTCGTGGACCTGCTCTTCGAGTACCATCCCCTGGGGGGCCTAGTGATGATCTCTGACCTCTTGGCCTCGTTCTCTCATGACCAGGGGAAGGATTACGCCGCCCTCTTCGGAGAGGTCGAGAGCCTGGGGGAGCTGGTAGGGAGGCTCGTCGGCGAGGCGGACGCGATCGAGGCCGGGATCGCAAGGGACGACCCGAGGGACTACGGGCTGCGGGAGACGGTGAGGTTGCTGGGGGGAGGGATTGGGTGAGAAGCACTTCGAAGAAGATATTGTATTCTTGACTGAGAATTGGGTCCAGAAAAAAGATTTAAAATGGTGATGGACAACTAGGAGAGATGAGCGGCTGGGAATCGATGAGCCTTGGTAATTTGGTGATGAGCTAATGGATGAAGGGCAAAGTTGGTTAGTCTCTTTTGATACAGATAGAATCAAAGAGTACCTATTCGCCACGAATAAGCTTAAAGAGATACGTGGTGCTAGCTACTTGCTTCGCGAGTTAGACGAAAGACGCAAAGATGAGGAGTGGATTGATGGGTTAGATCTCGAAGCTGATCTTATATATTCTGCCGGTGGCGGAGCATCATTTCTCGTATCAGATGAAAATCGGGCTAACGAATTGATCAAAAGAGTATCAAAGAACTTTCGTGCTGAGACGATAAATGCCACAATAACTGGGGTATCCCTTCCACCGACCGATTCTAAAGGATATTTTGGCAAACGCATGAGAGATGCTTCTGTACTATTGCGTCGAGCAAAAGATGCCAAAGCAGATCTAATATCATTACCAAGCGAGCCATATCTACAGCTATGCCAATCATGCGGATCTAATCCAGCATCTGGTATCTCCACAATAGATGGATTCAACGAAAAGCTCTGCAAATCGTGCGAAAAAAAGCGTAACAAAGGGAATCGCAGCAAGCTATATGATGAGTTTTGTAGCTATATAGAAGAAGTAGATGGGATGGAGCATCCTTGGGTAAATGATACCATGCCCGATGACCTGAACGAGATTGGCTATGTATCAACTCCTCCGAATTATATCGGCTTCATAGCGCTCGATGGAAATCGGATGGGGGATCTGCTGGTTAAGCTTCAAGAAAAAGAGGATTATAAAAAAGTATCAGAAGAGATCGAAAGGCTCGTTCGAAGCCGAACATTTGATGCATTGCGAAGGTATGGCCGGCCTCGAAAGCATTATAAATTCAATGACAAGAAGGTTGCACCTTTCGAGATTGTGCTGATCGGCGGAGACGATGTTCTCCTTATTACGGCTGCTGATATCGCCATCAAGATTGCACTAGACATAGCTGAAGGATTCGAAATAAACTCGCCAGAAATTCTAAAAAACGCAGGGCTAGGTCAGGAGAGGAAAAAGCTAACTATGGCAGGTGGAGTTGTGCTGGCTCATGCACATTTTCCCATCCCAGCGCTGCATAGTCTTAGCGAAAGCTTGCAAGTCTCGGCCAAGAGGCTTTGCGGTAAAAAGGGTTACAAATCCGGAGCCATTGATTTTGTGGTGGTCTCCAGCAGCGATATCGACCTGGATGTGCTGCGAAGAGATATCTACTGCCGTCCCTATGCGCTTGATAAACTGAGAAAACTGATCGAATATATAACCAAATTTAGAGAGGATGATTTTCCTACAACCCAGCTACAAACGATGTATCGGGCTTTATTCACCAATAAAGTAAACGCCCAGCTGGCTGCCATATCTGCACTTGGATATCTCGCAAGAAAGAAAAATGATATGAAAAAATATAAATTATTGCGAGAGTTCTTCGAGGAATTTGGCGTATCCCTCGAACTTCCGCCATGGGTAGTCGATAAGAATGTCTCACCATTGGCCGACTTGGTCGAATTATATCCGTTCATTTACGAGGAAAAAGACGATGGCAAGGATGTATATTGAGATCGATCCACTCATCATCCAAATGGATGGCCCGCTTTCGGTGGGAACTGGCTTTCGGCGGGGTCTGATTCAGAGAACTGTAGAGCGAGATGCCAATGGTTTCGTTTGCATTCCTGCATCCTCGCTCAAAGGAAGGATTCGCCACTTGTGCGAACAACTGGCACGAGAACTTGGATTGCATGTCTGTAAGGCACCGTATCCAGGATCCATGTGTTCCGCACACAAGGATAGATGCCTCGTCTGTCGGGTTTTCGGGGCACCTGGGAGAGCAAGTACCCTGTACTGGCACGATGCTAATCTCAATCGGGATTTCCGTCCAATTTTCGAAAAGTCTAATTTGGACTACCAGGTTTATTCGCGCACACAGGTGCAGCTCAGTCGTGCGCTTGGCACAGCAAGGCCCGATCATCTATTCACCAGCGAATTTGCTATTGAAGGATTATGCTTCGAATCTAAGGTTACGGGTTTTCTGGAGGCTACGCCAATTAATGGAGATGAATCCGCCGGTGGCTATGAATTGTTGCTTCTCTTGGCCGGACTTCGTCTCGTTGATAGATTAGGCGGTGGTGCAAGTAGAGGTGCCGGGTGGTGTACCGTCAAGCTGCCGGATGAAGTCAAGGTGGACGGTAATCCAATTTCCTGGCAAAAAGTACTGAATAACCTTGATAAGCTACCCAGCTTTGGCAAGGAGGGGACCGATGCCGATTGAATTAGAGTTGACTTTACGCTTATCTTCACCTCTAGCGCTTCACCGATCGCGATCAGCAGTTCAGTACGTAGAGACGCTGGATTACATTCCAGGCTCATCGCTACGAGGTGCTCTGGCCCAGAAGTACCTGGCCGAAAACGGCCAACCCGACGAGACTTTCAAATCCCTATTTCTATCGGGCAAGGTCCAATATACTGACTTATGGCCCGCAACTGAAGATAGGCCCACGGTCCTGATTCCGGCCACTGCCAGGTCCTGTAAAAGATATCATTTGAACCATCCAGAGAGCTTTTGCGACATATTACTAGATGCGTTTGGGATTGACGATGGCACTCTGACTTGTCCCAATCCCAGCTGCAAAGAGCACTTAGGTCCAGTCAGTGGTTATCTCCATGATTTATCCACTGAGAGGATAGTTCCCCGATCGCGCTTGAAAATTAGCACGGCAATATCCCGAGGGACCGGTACCGTAGCCCGTAAGATGCTTTTTACGCAGCATACATTGATTGGATGGCATTCTATTGCCGGCACTGTGTCCCCTAAACTCGGCTTTTCGTTTCAGGGATCGATCCGCCTGATCGATCCGTCCCTTCAGGGAGAACTTGAAAAGCAATTGCCAATTGGCACAAATTTCTCCATCGGTGCTGGACGCAGCCGTGGCCTGGGAGAAGTAGTAGTGCAGGATAGAAAGAGGGCTTCTAATGGCACCACTCTCGAAGAACGATGGCATAAATTCAACGAGAGTGCCCATGCCGCAGGAGGTGATCGAGATAGCGCTTATTTCTCACTTACTTTATTGAGCCACTTGGCCTTGCGTGATAATGCTCTCCGTCCCGTTCTAGGAGCCATTAAGCCTAATAATCTCGGATTGCCTAATGGTGTGGAGATGGCATGCTATGCATCTACCAGAGAACCTGTTGTCTTCTTGGATAAGGTGGTCGTTCAAGGATGGAACGCCGCTCAAGGATTGCCTAAGTCGGATACCGTAGCCCTGAGCCGAGGATCTGTGCTGCTCTTCCGCTGCGATCCGGCTCTTCAAAAGCCAGTTCTCTCTCGATTAGCTCAGATTGAGGACGAGGGCTTTGGCGAAAGGCGTGATGAGGGCTTTGGCAGAATTGCTGCTTGCTATCCGGTTCACTACGTGTTTAGGGGATTAAAATGAATCAAGAAAATGTAGATCGAGCTGCTGGGATTGCTAAAATGGTGGATTTGAATCGAAAAATTGCTCGATCGAGCGATGAGTATGATCACAGGGCAAGAGAATATGCGGTTCGGTTGAATCGGACAGAACTCAGTAAGACACAAATTAGAGGGCTTGAGACCTTAGCTTATACAACAAACAAGGTTTCAGATGTGACCGACTGGATAAAGAAACACGTAGCGAAAGATGCCAAGCGTAACTTGTGGGCTAAAGATGGTATTGGAAGGGAGCTTCTCATTACGTTGGAGGGTTTGCGTCAGGATGCAAAGGAAATTGTGAAAACTGCGAAGAATTATCCTACAACATTCCGGGAGGACCCCGACTTGGAGCGCCAGTTACATCTTCGATTGATTCGTGAATATCTAAAGCATTTAGTTGCTCATTTTGAGTATCAACATGCCGTAAAGAGGCAGCAATGACCGATCTAAGTTATAACCTGAAGCTGAGGAAGCTGATAGCCGCCTGGAGCGATAATTCAGAGATAGAGGCCAACAGATTTGCTGATCGTTATCGAGATCTATATCCACGTGAGATATCCAATGCACAACTTCGAGGTTTGGAGAATGTCATCAGAAGTTCCAGACAGTTTATCGATGTAAAGGGATTCATTCAACACCAGGGCGAAAAAGCAGAACGAGCCCGAAGGAGTGATGTAGGAGATTTTTGGAGAGGGCTAGATAGCGATTTGAGCAGCTTAAGAGATGAGGCGAAAAGAATGCTGCATCAAACAGGATCTGAGATCTCCGAGGTCAAGCTTGATAGGGTGCATCACCAATTAGCCGAAATTTATGTTCAACACCTAATCGCACATATGTTCTACTGGACACCATTTCTCGAAGAGAAGGGCAAAATAAAAAGACATCACAGATAAAATAGGAGCTACCTCGATGCCGGATGAGGATCTATTACAACATTTTGAAGTGATTATTGATGGTGCCCAGGAGCCACTGGTGCGCAAATACTTAGAGGATGCCGCAAAATGTTTTAATATTGGAGTTTACAACGGTGCGGTAATATTTGTATGGAATGCAATCATTTGTTACATCCAGCGGGTAATCGAGGTGGTTGGTATTGCATTTTTTATATATAAATACAGAAAAGTTTATCCTAAAAAGGATATGCCTTCTGATCTCTGGCAGGTAAATGATAGCATGCTTCTTGAAATTTGTGAGGGAATGGGCCTGTTATCACATGATGTGCATATTAAATTGGACAGATTACGAGAGCATCGGAATGACTGCGCCCATCCCTCTGGCATCTTTATGACTGCAGAAGATACATTAGCATTAATGGATAGTATTCGAGATTATATATCTCGGAAGATGATTGATGAACGTTTGACAAATATTGGTATTTTGAGAGAATTCATTAAAGAGGTTAAGAGCAAACAGGATGGTGAAGAGATAGCTCCTTGGGTCCAAGAAGATCTCTATCCTCGATTAGCACATGATTTGCTGACCATCTACCTGGAGGATGAGGCTGTGAAGGATGCTTCTGGAATTGAAGGTTTATGGAAGAACATCTGGAGCAGAATCGATGAGTCAACGAGGCAGCTGCTATGGGATCGTCTTTCAGGGGCAGTATCTGATGCGCTAGAGGATGAATCAAGCTTTCGGTCACCCTACGAACTAGCCAATTTTATTGTTTGGCCCTCCTCTGATGAAGAACACCGATACAGGGACAAAATTTGCAGGTTGTATATTGAATGGCTTGATAGACGCATAAGAGAGGACGGATTGGAAGATCATGATGATGAATCTTTGGCAATAATGTTGAAATGGTATATGCCAACGTCCCAGAGAGAGCAGCTTCAGCCCATTTTAGAGAAAATAATTAGGAGGTAGAGAGAATGCTTACATCCTTGAATCGCGCTCAACTTCGCACCCGCTATCGGATAATTGGGAATATCGTATTGGATACAGCGCTGCATATTGGAGGTATCGGTGAGACAACGGTCACCGATAGCCCGGTAATACGCGATGGTGAAGGGTATCCTTTTATTCCGGGATCATCTTTGAAAGGAGCTTTTCGCGCTTCTGTAGAGCGAATTGTCCCAAACATAGGCTTGAAAACATGCAACCTGAGCGATGGCGATAGTTCGTGCATCAGTAAGATGAATGAGAGAACGAAGGATCGCCAGCTGAGCGAATCCGAGATCATGGATTTGCTTGAAGATGTCGATGGCTTATGCGATACCTGCAGAACATTCGGTACCACCTACTTGGCTTCGGTAGCTTTCTTCCACGATGCTCCAATCTCAAAATTATGGCGCGACTTGGCAGAAGTGCCAACTCAGATTCGTGACGGCGTAGGCATCGATCGAGATAGCGAATGTGCTAAAGAAAGCATCAAGTTCGACTTTGAAGTAGTGCCACCACAGGCGGATTTCGAGTTTATGTTAAGCCTTGAAAATCCTAGCGAAAGCGATCTGGGATTGATCGCCTTGGGACTGCAGGAGTTCGCAAGCGGTATGATTATGCTGGGAGGGATCCGCTCTAGGGGATTAGGCCGGTGTCACCTTGAAAATATAAAAGTTGAGCGAGTTGATTTTAGCAATATGAAAGATCTAAAGGCCTATCTCCTGGAAGGTTGCTGGGCAGGACAACCTTATGAAGAATTTGTCAAGAAATACCTGAATGCTCTATTAAAGAGGGGATTACATGTTTAAGCAGCTGTTGAACGAATGCATTATCAACCTCCAGATAATACCCAAAGGCCCTATCTTAATTAAATCCGGGGTAGCCACGGCAAGTGGTCCGGATATGACCTTTGTAACCGTATTCCGCAATGGGCGTGAAGAGGTTTACTTGCCGGGTTCATCGTTGAAGGGAGTTTTACGCAGCCATGCCGAGCGCATTTCACGCACCCTAAATCCAGATGCCACTTGCGACCCTTTTGCAAAAAAAGATGATGAAGAGCCCTCTTGCAGTGCGCGGTTTGATGTGCGCAAGGATAACAGGGAGAAGCTGGACCCGCCAACCGCTTATCGGGATGCTTGTCTGATCTGCAAATTATTTGGATCAACCTCTTTTGCAGGTCGCTTAGCCACCGCTGACGCCTATGCCGTAGGGGATCCTCCAAAGCCCCGGCGTCGTGATGGTGTAGGCATCGATCGCTTCACCGGTGGCGCATCTAGTGGGGCCAAGTTCGAGCTAGAAGTCCTCACCGAGGGCACCTTCGGAACAAAGCTATACATGCGCAACTTCGAGCTATGGCAACTCGGATTGGTGGGCTTTTTGCTTCAGGATTTTAAAGATGGGTTGATTCGCATTGGAATGGGAAAAAGTCGTGGCCTTGGAAATGTAACATGTGAAGTGAAGGATGTACGACTCGATTTTTTGGGTCCCAAAGCGCCAAAGGCTTCCAACGGGCAGCTGAATCTATGTGGTGCTGGATCCCTTTTTAGTGAAGCTGAAACGTACGGGATAGTCAGTCCCGATGAGATCAGCATTCCCTTCGATGGTGAATTGAGATCAAACGGTGTAAGAACTACAGCGATATTCAGCGGCGACTCCTTTCCCTGGATACAAGTTGAGAAAAAGTGGGTTAGCTGGGTAAAGGATTATCAAATGCCCGAGGCTATGAAGCGCTATCGTGAGGTGCGGTCTTGATGAGCGACCAAGTATGCTCCGGCAAGCTGGACGTCGCATCCATTCAGAGCATCGTAGATACATTGAGCCCAAGTGCGCCTTTTGGCATTGTCGAAAGCATTACTGAGATCGATTTTCCGCCTCCCAATCAGGAAAGGATCGATGTGACCATATGGCCCAAGGGGCGGATCTTCAGCCAAGCCTTCGAGCTGCGATGGGAGCTAGTTGATGAAGATTACCATGCAATCTTCGCCGGGAAGAATGAAGTCAAATCACCAAACGGGCTAACGAAAATTGACGACCTGCAATTGAATCCACCTGAAAATCAAGAATATTATTGCTGGGACGAGTGCAATCCACGCCTTAGCCGAACGTTGGACTATCGTTGTGTACCTGCAGCAGGAAACGTAAAACTGACCGTGCTAGAATATCGAGACGATCATGGATGTCTGGTTTTCTGGCGATATGCTGGGATGAGGCGTGAGGTGTGAGCGATGAATCCGTATAATTTCGTGCGTTTTGGCGAGCGTGGACCAAGAGAACCCCCCATATACCATGACAAGTATAAGGAACACAATGGATCACTTTCATGCATGCTGATTGCTCGAACACATCTATTCATACCGCAGACACAAGGAGAATTTAAACAGATAGAACTGCGAGACGAACACGCAGAACTAGCGATGATGCGTGATTTAGACGGCAATCCTATGCTCCCAGGATCCTCGTTGAAAGGGGTGCTTCGTAGCGTGGCAGAAGCGATCAGTGGATCTTGTTTGACGTTGCCTCAGAGGAGGTCGGTCAAATATCGCGGTCGTCCTCCCGTCTCGTATCAAGTGCCCGCCGAATTTGAGCATTGTACCAATGTCGATCACTTATGCCCTGCATGCCGTATATTTGGTTTCCTCAGCAGTAGTTATTCATTCCAAGGAAAGATCAGCATCAGCGATGCAGTGTCAGTTGAGGCGGCGGATACTGAGGCGTTGACGATTGAGCCTCTGATGGAACCGAAGCCTCGTCACAGCATATGGTACGAGGATCCTCAGAAACGAGGAATGATGCGTGGACGCAAATTCTATTATCACCGGCCCCTGGGCCCTATCACCACGACAAAGAGAACCAAGTTCAACAAGACGGTTGAGGCAGTATGCCCGGGCACCGTTTTTGAATTCGTCCTGGATTACGCCAACCTTACCGATGGCGAGCTGGCTTTGCTCGTCTTCTCATTGACCTTGAGATCTTCGATGTGCCATAAGGTGGGAATGGGGAAGCCCGTAGGTCTGGGAAGCGCTAAAATTAGTATCGCAAGCTGGGAAAAATTAGATCGAAGGGCACGCTATGAGTTATCTGAGGGATCAACCAAGTTAGAAGGAGAGGCTCTGTCCATGGAGGTTGACCGATGGACTAAACAATATCATAAGAGTTACGATTCATGGTGCGAATGTCTCAGCGACCTGGAGACCATCTGGAGATGGGATCCAAGCAGAGAGGTAGATGTACGCTATCCATCGAGAGAATGGTTCAACAAGAACCGACGCACTCCTTTGGACAGAATATCCTAAAGGATAGATAAAATGATTTTAGAGGAGGATAGAGCTTATGGGTGTTTGGCACTTTTTACCTCTTGGTGAGTCTCCTGGTGCTGTTACATCTGCATTAGCCTATCTAAAACAACGCTATATGCAAAATGATGTAGCATTTTTTGGCATTGATAGTAGCAGAATAAAATCCAAAAAGGTTAGTGGAATAGTCATCTTTACAACCGAAGGAGTTAGAACTAAAACTCTTAAAGCTAAGAATAAAAGTTATGTAAAAAACAATTATGGATCAGAAAAGGGGGAGGAATTACCATTAGGAGATAAAAATGGTAATCTTATAACGTTTGATGTCGTCCTAAAGTTCATCTCTGATGAATTCGGGGAGATGTTAAAGGAAGAACGTGGCAAGGTATATTGGCTGGAAGCCAGTCATTACGATCTGGATTTTAATCTAGAAAAATTATTCCAAGCATTTTATGCACTATCCCCACCTAACAGAACGGGAGATGAAGTATGGATTAATCTAACTGGTGGAACTAATGTTATGAACTTGGCCTCTTTGTTAGTCGCTACAATGAGCGGTATCAGCGGTCGTTCATATTATAATTATACTAATAATATTAGGCTTTTGCAACCTGCCAATGAAAGCACTTTCTGGCATGATATACCGATGCTCAAGTTAAATTTTGATCAGAATTATGAGACCATCTTGAGAGCGCTACCCGATTCTGATGAGTGGATGGATGAATGTAAATTAATAAATATTCTTAGGGGGGCAAACTTCCCCGATGTTGATGATGATAAAAAATTCAAACGCAATTATTTGAACAAACTGGATGGGTGGCTAATCGAGCGCGATGGAAATAGAAATCGCATATCTCCTGCAGGGAAGCGTTTCCTTCAACGAATGGATGACGAATTGGTCAGAGCCTTAGTGTACAAGAGGCCTTTGGAAAATTCTCCGAAAAAAACAGATGTTTTCGAGGAGTTGAGGTTATAATCCTCCTCAACTTCGCCCACCCCCTCACCGCCGACCACCGCCAGCAGATCGAGTCCATTACCGGCCAGCCGATCGAGCGATTGATCGAGATCCACCCCCAGATAGATCCCCAGCAGCCCCTGGCGCCCCAGGCCACAGCCATCGCCAACCAGATCGGCCTCTCCCTTACCGAGTGGCAGACCCTGCCACTTCTGATCAATCCGCCCTCGTTGAACTTCATCACCGTAGCCCTCCTGGCCGAGATCCACGGCCGCTGCGGCTACTTCCCTGCCCACCTTCGCATGCGTCCGGTCAAGGGCTCTGCGCCCCAACAGTTCGAGGTCGCCGACGTGCTCAATCTTCAGGAGATCAGAGACAAAGCCAGAACCAAGAGATGTTGAAAAGAAGTGATTCCCATGTACACCCACCTATCCCACGCCGCCGACCATTGCCCCCACGCCGCGGGGCGGGAGAGACGCCGCTATAGCCGAAGATGCGTCACGCAAGAGATCGGGCGCTCGAAGCCCTGCAAAAGCCCGGCCAGCCCGGCCAAGGACACCTCCCATGCCCCTCTCTAATGCGAAGCTAAACGCCCTCTTGCAAACCCTCGCCCGGCGCTACGCCCTCGCCGCTAAAGAGGCCCTCGAAGACCAGCTCGTGGGAGTTGCCCTCTTCGGCTCCGTTGCCCGCGGCGAGGCTGGGCCGGCCTCCGACATAGACCTCTTCGTCGTGATCGAGGAAGCCCCCCTGGGCATGCTGGCCC